>CAYHWW010000029.1:0-26586 GCA_964360145.1 uncultured Oligoflexia bacterium
TATTCAGTATACGCGTTATGGCACGGTTTTGCTCTGTCTTGTTCAAGGTTACGGCATTGCTGCGGGATTGGAACAGATGTCAAATCCCCCCGTGGTGTTGGTGCCTGGCATGGCATTTAGACTCATGACTGTGGTCACTCTGACCGCAGGGACGGTATTCCTCATGTGGCTTGGGGAGCAGATTACCGAACGAGGAATTGGCAATGGCGTGTCTTTGATTATCTTCGCCGGCATTGCTGCGCGCATTCCTACGGGGATCTCTAATACCTTCAGTCTCTACAGAACTGGTGAGATGTCATTTTTTACCATGCTTTTGGTTGCAGCGATCATCGTAGCAACGTTTGCCTTCATCATCTTCGTGGAGCGGGCACAGAGACGTATTCCAGTGCAGTATGCCAAGCGCGTTGTTGGACGTAAGGTCTATGGTGGTCAAAACACCCATCTGCCGTTGAAGATTAATACCGCAGGTGTGATTCCACCAATCTTCGCATCATCGTTAATTATGTTTCCCGCCACTTTGGCAACGTTCATTCATCACCCCATCATGCAGTCGGTGCAAACGGCCTTGCAACCCGGCGGTATGTTGTATGACGTTCTCTACGTGAGCTTGATCGTATTCTTTGCGTACTTCTATACCGCAGTGACCTTCAAGAGCGATGATATCGCTGAAAACATGAAGAAGCACGGCGGTTTCATCCCCGGTATCCGTCCTGGCAAGAAAACAGCAGAATACATCGATTTTGTACTCTCTCGCGTTACGTTGGGCGGCGCGGTTTATATCTCCCTGATCTGCGTGTTGCCCTCCATGATGGCTGAGAAAGCAAAAGTGCCATTCTACTTTGGTGGCACAAGCGTGCTTATTCTAGTCGGGGTGGCTTTGGACACTGTTGCTCAGATCGAATCCTTCCTGTTGACTCGTAACTACGAAGGCTTTGTTCGCTCCACTCGTATCCGCGGCAGAAGGGCATAAGGCATGTACATGGTCCTTCTTGGTCCGCCAGGATCTGGCAAAGGCACTCAGGCCAAGATCATTAAGGACCAGGCTGGCTATGCACATTTATCTACTGGGGATATGCTTCGTGTCGCAGTCGCTGCCCAAAGCCCGCTCGGCCTTCGTGTGAAAGACATCATGGCCAAGGGTGAGCTGGTTTCTGATGAGATTGTTCTGCAGCTCATCGAGGATCGATTGAAGGGTGATGTCGTTCATTCACCGGGCGTGATCTTTGACGGGTTTCCGAGGAATTTGTCTCAGGCGCAGGCCTTGGACATTATGCTCCGCTCACTCGGGCGCAAGATCGACAAAGCTGTTTCCATTGAGATCAATCCTGAGGTACTCATCGAGCGTATTACGGGACGGCGCACGTGCAATGCCTGTGGAGCAGGTTTTCACACCAAGTTCAGTCCGCCCAAAGTTACAGGGAAGTGTGACAAGTGCGGTGGCGAACTCATTCAACGCCCCGATGATACAGAACAGGTAATTCGCGAGCGCCTCAGAGTATTTAACCAGCAAACGGCAGCACTGAAGACCTACTATGAGTCTCAGAGTATCTTAGCTCCCGTAGCAGGTGAGGCTGAGCCCCACGAAGTTACTGTGCGGATAGCCCGTGCAGTAGGCATGAAGGACAAGTGGACAGCGCCGGTGGCGGCTCGCTGAACGTGTATTGATGATTTACCTGAAGTCCAAGTCTGAGATTGAGCTGATGCGCCATGCGGGCCGCATTACAGCAGAAGCACTTAATCTTCTTCAGGAGAGTATCGCACCAGGCATGAGCACATGGGACCTGGACATGATAGCAGACGAAAAATGTCGGAAATTGGGAGTTATTCCTGCATTCAAGGGCTATCAAGGCTTCCCCGCCAGTCTTTGTGTCAGCATTAATGATGAAGTAGTTCATGGCATCCCTAGCAAAAAGCGCATTATCAAAGAGGGTGACATCGTCGGGATGGACTTTGGGGTCATTTATCAAGGATATTACGGGGACTCAGCCATAACTGTGCCTGTTGGTCGGGTGGATGCCCAGGTGCGACTGCTTTTGGACACTGCCCGGGAGAGCCTTGAGGCAGGTATTGCAGAGGCCCGGGTAGGGAACCGGCTCTTCGACATTTCCCATGCAATTCAAAAACATGTTGAGGGGCGTCAGTTCTCCGTGGTACGGGAGTTCGTCGGTCACGGTATCGGAAGACATCTTCATGAAGAGCCACAGGTGCCAAATTTTGGTCCTAAGGGCAAAGGGATACCCCTTCGTGAAGGAATGGTCATCGCGATAGAACCCATGGTGAACATGGGGGGCCACGCAGTCCGCGTGGAATCCGATGGCTGGACTGCTGTCACCGCAGACGGCTCATTATCAGCACATTTTGAGCACACGGTCGTCATCACCGACAAGGGTCCGCAGATACTAACCAGTTTAAATTGAACGAGCAGCAAGGAACAACGGGATGAAAGTCAGAGCATCGGTAAAAAAAATCTGTGATAAATGCAAAGTGATTCGTCGTCGGGGAGTGGTTCGCGTGATTTGTGCGAATGCTCGTCATAAACAGAGACAAGGCTAAGGAGTAAAGATCGTGGCACGTATTGCTGGTGTTGACCTTCCCCGTAACAAACGTATGGAAATCGCGCTGACCTATATCTTTGGGATCGGCCGCAAGACTTCCAAAGCTATTCTTGAAGCGGCGAAAATTGATCTCAATCGTAAATCCGATGATCTCACTGAGAGCGATGTCGCTAAGATCCGTGAGGCCATTGACAAGCTGGCCAAGGTCGAAGGTGACTTGCGTCGCGAGACGGGCATGAACATCAAACGCCTCGTCGACTTGGGCTGCTATCGAGGTTTGCGTCACCGGAAAGGTCTGCCTGTTCGCGGTCAACGCACGCATTCCAATGCGCGTACGCGCAAGGGGCCAGCAGTGGCTATCGCCGGCAAAAAATCCGTCAAGGCTATGAAGTAACTAACGAGGTAATGCTTAATGGTTGAGAATAAGACCGAAACAGAGGTCAAAGAAACACCCCAGGCCGTCGAAGCAGTGGCAGCTGAAGGTGCGGCAACAGCCGTACGCAAAGTGCGTCGCGGCAAGAAAAATGTATCAACGGGGAATGTTTATATTCAGTCCTCGTTCAATAACACAATCGTGACCATCACCGATCAGATGGGCAATGTGGTTTGCTGGTCCACTGCCGGCGCGAAGGGGTTCCGCGGTTCCCGCAAGAACACACCTTTCGCTGCTCAGGTGGCTGCTGAAGATGCAGCAGTGAAGGCCGTTGAGAACGGCATGCGCTCCGTGCAGGTTTTTGTGAACGGCCCAGGCGCCGGACGGGAATCTGCGCTGCGCGCTCTTCAGGCTGCGGGCCTTCGTGTTACTTTTATCAAGGACATCACGCCGATTGCACACAACGGCTGCCGTCCTCCCAAGCGTAGGAGAGTCTAGTAATGGCCAGGTATTGCGGTTCCGTTTGTCGTATTTGCCGCCGCGAAAATAACAAGCTCTTCTTGAAGGGCGAGCGTTGTTTCACTGATAAGTGCTCTTTTGAGCGCCGCGGTTATCCACCTGGGCAGCACGGCCAGGGGCGGATTAAGTTTTCTGAGTACGGTCTCCAGCTGCGTGAGAAGCAGAAGGTTAAGAGGATGTACGGCCTCATGGAAAATGAGTTCCGTATCGTGTTTGGTCGCGCCGATCGTATGAAGGGTATGACTGGTAATAACCTCATCTCCCTTCTTGAGCGTCGTTTGGACAATGTGTCCTACCGCCTGGGCTTTGCGAACTCTCGTAATGATGCACGTCAACTGGTTTTGCACAATCACGTCAATGTGAATGGTAAGCCTGTAAACATTCCCTCCTTCATTGTGAAGAAGGGCGACGCTATTGAAGTGCGCGAGAAGAGCAAGAAGACAACCCGCGTGCTGAGCGCCCTTGAGGGATTGAAGCGTCGTGAAGTGCCCCAATGGCTCGAAATCGATGCTACGGCCCTTACGGGTAAGGTTCGCGATCTTCCTGCGCGGGAAGATGTCACCGCACCAGTAGAAGAACGCCTCATCGTCGAATTGTATAGCAAGTAAGACCTAGGCCCGGGGCACCCCGGGCCTTTTTTCACCTACACGAATCATATTATTCGGAAAGGGACACTATGAGCACTATTACCACTTACACTGCCAAAAACTGGCGGGATCTCATTAAGCCCAAAGCCATGGACGTCGATAAAGAGTCCTTGACCGTCGGTTACGGCAAATTCATTGCTCGCCCTTTGGAGCGGGGCTTTGGCATCACTCTGGGCAATGCTTTGCGCCGCGTTCTTCTTTCTTCTCTGCAGGGTGCCTCCATCACCGCAGTGAAAATTGATGGAGTGTTGCACGAGTTCACCTCCATGAACGACGTCAACGAAGATGTCACGGAGATCATCCTCAACCTCAAAGAAGTCCGTTTCAAGATGCACAGCGCCGAACAGGCCGTGTTGTTCATTAATAAAGACGGAGCTGGTGTGATTACGGCTGCTGACATTGTGACCGGCGAGCATGTGGAGATCCTGAACAAGGATCAGCACATTTGCACCCTGGGCAAGGGCGGCAAGTTTAAGGCTGAGTTGGTAGTGCGTCGTGGTCGCGGCTATGTCATCGCTGAGAACAACAAGACCGATGAGATGGGTATTGGCTGGGTCGCTCTTGATGCCTTCTTCTCCCCTGTGCGTAAGGTGAATTACACTGTGACCCAGTCCCGGGTCGGTCAGCGTACGGACTATGACCGCCTCATCCTGGAAGTATGGACGGATGGCTCTATTCTCCCAGAGGATGCAGTGGCCTTGAGCGCCAAGATTATGAAGGATCAGCTCTCCGTATTCCTCAACTTCGTTGAAGAATCCGAGCCCGTGGAAATCGCGCCGGAAGAGCTGAAGCCTGAATTTAACCCCAACTTGTACCGCTCTGTGGATGAGCTGGAGCTTTCAGTGCGCTCTGCCAACTGTCTGCAGTCTGCCAATATTAAGTATATCTATGAGCTCGTTCAGAAGACTGAAGCTGAAATGCTCAAGACGAAGAACTTTGGCCGCAAGTCCCTCAACGAGATCAAAGACATCCTTGCTGAAATGGGCTTGAGCTTAGGCATGAAGCTGGACGGCTTCGTTCCCCCTGCGACCCCCCCTAAGCCCGTTGATACCGACGTGGATGAGAGCCGGATCCGCAGCCACCTCACCGACGCCGATGACACCACCGGCGACGATTTCGAATAAGAGTCTAAGGAGTAGTTATGCGTCACAATGTGGATGGACGGCAACTCGGTGCACATTCAGCTCACCGTAAAGCCATGTTTCAAGCCTTGGCAGTGAGTCTGATTCGCTACGAGCAGATCAAGACCACCGTACCCAAAGCAAAAGAAGTGCGTCGCGTGGTTGATCGTTTGATCACGTTGGCGAAAAAAGATACCCTGCATGCCCGTCGCTTGGCTTTCGATCGCGTCCGCGACCGTGCAACGGTCACCAAGCTCTTCAACGAGCTTGCTAAGCGCTATACCAACCGCCCAGGGGGTTACACCCGTGTGCTGCGTATGGACGGTACCCGTTGGGGCGACGGCGCTGAAATGGCTCTCCTTGAGCTGGTTGACCGCCCGGTTACAGAGAAGAAAAAACCAGTAAAAGTTAAGGTCAAGAAAGTCGCGGTTAAAGATCATGATCATAAGCAGAAGCATAAGCACGACTGATCGGCTGAAGCATCCTGACTGTGAATCTAGAGTTCGGGGGATCTGCACTGCAGGTCTCCCGATTTTTTTATGGGGCTGTTTCACTCCGTGAGGCGTTGGATGAGTTGGGAGTCGAGGGTTTGCCGTCGCTTGCCATCAGCGCCCACCGAGTTGTCCTCCACTCGCAGGTAGAAGTTTACGAGTTCCCCATCGGTTTGAGCCTGAGCTCGACGTTTGGAGAGTTCGTCCATGACTGCGTTGAAAGCATCCCAGTTGACGTCAGTGGTATCACGAAGGAACGTTCCCTTGGCCTTCTCGTCTTTGGCGTTGGCATCGACCCTTTTTTTTTCGTCGACCAGGTCTTTCGCGTAGTCTGCGCGTTCGTAGATATTACTGTTGGAGCTATCGCCGAGGCGTCGATCAACGAGCTTGCGTAGACCCTCATTCTCCCGGTCTGGATCACTGATCTCGATGCTTTTTTGCCCGGAGCGATCACGAAGAGTACCCTGCCTTACTGCGGAAACTTCAAACTGGCCCTTCACTAGCGCATCTGTCGCTGTATCGAGCTTACTTCGCGAGGGATCCGCGATGGATCCTGATTTGCCATACTGGACTATGCAGGGAATGAATGGATTTTCCTCACAACTGCGACTCTTTCCTGTGGTCTTGGCCTTTCGATCTTCATCAATGGAATCCAAGATAGACTTTTGCGGTGGATTTACCCCTGCGGCTTGCGGTGCTTGCCCTTCATCCAGCTCCGTCATGAGGCGGTTGGACTCCAGGATGTTATCCCTCACTTTCAATGTGTGGCTCATCACTCGGCGTCGGACGGAATCATGGCACTGGTCCATGCTGGCACTTTGATCGCAGAGACCTTGGCGCTTGAACTGATCCAACACACCAGTGTCGCTGTTTTTCTTCGCATCGATGAGCTTCTTCTCCAATGTGAGCAGGTAGCGCTCCATGAGGACATTGGCATCATTTGCGCTTTTCAGTCCCCACATCGTATTACAATTGCGATAGTCGAAGTTCTTACCCAGTGCCTGAGGGTTGTCCCAAAGTGAGGGATCACTGCAGTTGAACTCCCTTTGAGCCTGATCCGCCGCGGGCGGAGAGGCTTGGCCCAGGGACAGCATCAAAAGTAATATCAAGACGGATGGGCGGAGAGAGCGTGCCATGGCCCCTGTATTATATCAGATCCGCTGCAGCCAGATCTTGACACGGGCTTTGCCAGGGATTGTTTGCAGGCGAGATTGGGTAATGATCACCTTCATGTCCCCCATTCGGCCCAATTCACCCAAAATGCCGCGATAACTTTTGATGGGTAGGTATACGTCGAACATAACCCCCCCAGGGAGCTCCACCCCTAGGGCAGCATCTGGCTGGGGGTTGGTGGCACCTACGCCCATGAGGATTTTACCCACGGAGGGTTTGAGTGTCTCTGGCGAGTCTGTTTTGATGAGGATGCGGTAGACTTTGTTACTGGATGCCGATGCAGTATCGCGATCGGAAAACTCTGAGGTCACCGTGGTGCGAGGTGCCGTGGCCAGCTGGGACTTTTGTCCGACGGCAGTGCTTTCCGAGGCGGGCACGGGTGTTTGGGCCTCAATGGGTGGATTGCTGGGACGGTTCAGGCTGGATGCCAACTCACCGAGACTTGCAAGGTCAAGACGCTGGTCTACCCAGAGCTCATAGACATATTTGATTTTTGGCAGAGAAAATACCACGCCCATGACGATAATCGTGGCCAGCGCCCCTTCAGCCAAAACGCGTATATACCAGGGGGCTGCAGCCCAGTTCACGACGGTTTTGCGCCCCCTTCGGGCAACCAGGGGGGACACAGGCATTTCAGCCAATGACTCAGGAAGCGTATGCACAAGCGAGGAGAGGCGTTGGCGAGTAAGATCCCGGCATGCGGCGTAGTCCTCGCAGGCCGGGCAGTCCACGGCATTCTTTTTTGGGGTGTCTCGCTCGTCTTCAATAAATTCCTGCACCATGTGACACGCATGACCAGGGGTAGAGAGGGGGGGGGGGTTCTCCGTGCCACGGAGCTCTTGGCGCAGGCGACGCAATCTTGTCCTCACAGAGCCCTGGGATAAATCGAAGCAAGCCGCGGTATCCGCAACGGAGAGCCTTAGGCCATCACTGAGAAGGAGCAGTACCGAGTCCTTCGGCGGGGCAGGCGCAAACCCCTTCAGATATGGGGCCTTCCAATTTACGCTGGTAACCGCGGCACGCAGCGCAAAAACTCTTTGGCCCCGCTCATAGGGGCACGGCCCCATGGAGAGGAGAGTTGATGCAAAAATGCTCATCTGAGCAATAGCCATGTCTTCTGGCATGAAGACCCGGAAAATACGGTAGGCGTCGGCGGCGTACCCCCGATAAACGTCCTTGGGTTCCGTGGACGGAGCAGTAATGGTCAGGGCGCCGCGATCTCCCACGAAAGGTATACTCTCCACGCTTCGGGGGCGGTCTGCAACCTGTTATTCAGGGAGTCGGAAGGAAGCCACGGGGGATGGATGGGCTCGCAAATGAGCTGCATGTTAGCCTCGAAGGGGGTGCGCCCCCCCTTGCGTTGGTTGCAGGGCAGGCACGCAGTGACAATGTTGTCCCAGGTGCGGCGCCCTCCACGGGCGGCAGGTGTGACGTGATCCAGGGTGAGCTCGTGGCAAGGTCGCTTGCGCCCGCAATACTGACAGGTTTGACGGTCCCGGAGCAGGATATTAGAGCGGGAGAATCGGACGATGTTTCGACGTTTCTTCAGGGGAATATAGCGTAGGAGTCGCATCACTGAAGGCAGCTTGAACGTGGTGCTTACCGTGCGGATCTCTCGCTCGGATACCTCGATGACTTCTACTTTACCCTGGAAGAAAAGGTGCATCGCGCGTTGCCAGCACACGATGTTAATCGGTTCAAAAGATGAATTGAGAATCAGAGTCTGTTGCATGCTTCTCTGGTTTAATTATAACTGTTCTTGGTCCGGCGCCAAGATGGGGTGTGAGATTGGCTTTGACGCATTTGCAATAGGGGGGTCTAAAACCTGATCATGAAAGCACGTTCGCAAGCTGTCATTTGTGGTGCCATCGCAGTTTTGGTCTTGGGGCATTGGGCGTACCATCGGGTCGATGCTTGGAGGTCCGGCGCTCTTACTCAAGAAATTCGAGTAGTTGTACTGCCCATTCTGAAGGTACCTGTGATTTCTGCCACCATGGAAGGGGGCGCGGGCTACTCCACTGCGACGCTGAGCGGCAAACCTTACCTAATCAGTTTTTGGGCCACGTGGTGCCCGCCCTGCACGGAGGAAATGCCCTCCTTTCTGCGTTTTGCCGCCCGAGCCCGGGTTCAGGGTGTGGAGGTCCTTGCCGTTTCCGCGGATAAGAGTTGGGATGATGTGCGTCGATTTTTTTCCAGTCAGAAGCTGACCACAAAAGCAGTACCCATGGTGTTGCTTATGGACGATGCGAGTGCGGCGGCCCGTGCTTTCGGCACGGATAAGCTTCCGGAGACTTATTTGGTTGATTCCCAAGGCCTGATCGTGAGGAAGTTTGTCGGGGCCCAGAACTGGGATTCGGAGGAGGCGCTCAAATGGCTGGCTTCTACGCGATAATAATCGCCATCGTCCTTACCGCCAGCTCAGCGCTGGCGGCCGACCTCTCAGACCTGGAGTCCGCGGAGAAAGATCTCAATGAACGCAGGAATGCCAGGCAAGAGGCTCTGCTGTCGCTCTCTCGCGTTGAGGCGTCGCTGGCCCAAACCCGAAGGGCGGAGGCCGAGATGCGCAAAACCTTTCAAAAGGATCGTGACAGGCTCGCGGACGTGAAGTCCGAAATTGAACAACTCACGCAGAGGTTGAAGCGTCTTGAGGAGCGTTCTTCCATGGCGAAGTCAGACCTTGAAACTGACGAGGAAAGTTTGGGCAAAATCGCCAGCGCCCGAGAGTCATGGGAAGACGCTGTCGAACGGCAGCAGAGCGCTTTACGCGAGGCGGAGGGCGCGTTGAAGGAAGCGGAAGTACGACGAAAATCATCAAAAGATGCGATGGACAAGGCCGCTGCGGATGTACGGGCCGCGGCAGAGGGCCCAGCTAGGCAGTAAATTCCCCCCAGCCCCTTTTGCCCTGTGAATAAATAGTAATCATTTGTGTCCATTGTTTGGACAGCCCGGTTTGTTCTATAATCGAACGGTGTAGCAAAGGGGACCGTACGCATGATCAATTGGGAAGAACTCAAACACATCCATGTGATCCGCAAACTCGAGGAAATCCTCGGCAACTGGTATCGCTGCGACATCATTTTTGTCGATGAGAAGGGCAACGTGAAGAACTGGGCCCCCGGCGACAAAAAGGAGTTTCGCAACCCGTTGCTTTCGCTGCTGACCTCTAAAGGGGCTGGCCACCAGCTCTTCGCCAAAATGGCCAAAGACGCTAATGAAAAAGTCTACGCCGCCAACGGTGGCCCTGTGGTCATTGATGGCGTCTTCGCCGTGGAAAAGTGCGTCGCCTTCCGCATCGCTTTTGAGAACGAGTATCTCGGCTCAACACTCGCATTTCCCTATGTCACCCATGAGCTACTTAGTGGCGATATTGAGAAAGCCGTTGCCGCGGGCCGGGGTGGTGACTTCCAGAAGGCTGACGTTGAAAAAGCTATTCAAGGCGTGAAGGTCATTGGTGACCAGGAGATCGAACACTTTAAGCAGCTGGTGGAGCTTGTGGCTCAGGAAATCGTCACCTTCCACGGTGAAATTTCCAAGCGCGAAGAACGCATCAGCGCCTTGAACCACGAGTTAGGCTCCCGCTATCGCTACGACAACATGATTGGCAAGGCGAAGCCCATGCAGGAGATGTATTTGCTCCTCGATAAGATTCGGAACAGCGAGAGCACCGTGTTGGTCCACGGCGATAATGGTACCGGTAAAGAGCTCATCGCCAAGGCCATCCACTACAACAGTCCCCGAAAAGACGCTGCCTTCGTCACAGTGAACTGCTCGGCCTTCAATGAAAATCTGCTTGATTCCGAGCTCTTCGGTCATGTGAAGGGCTCCTTCACTGGCGCCGTGAAGGACAAAAAAGGACTCTTTGAATCAGCGCATAAGGGTACTTTGTTCCTGGACGAATTGGGGGACATGTCCCCCAGCATGCAGGTGAAGCTCTTGAGGGTGCTCCAAGAGGGGACCTTCATCCCCGTGGGCAGCACTGAGATGCGCAAGGTGGACGTTCGGGTGGTGGCAGCTACCAACAAAAACCTACGGCAGATGGTGGAGGATGGCACCTTCAGGGAAGATCTGTACTACCGCATCAATGTGATCAGCCTCACCGTCCCCCCTTTGCGGGACCGCAAGGAGGACATTCCCCTCCTTATCGAGTTTTTCATGAACCGGGGTTGCAAGGAGAAGGGCATCCCCGCCAAGCAGATGTTGAAGCGTACCATGGAGAAAATCTACGACTACCCCTGGCCCGGTAACGTTCGTGAGCTCGAGAACGAAATTGAGCGCCTCATCGTGCTGTCTGGCGACGATGACAAGATCCCACCGGAGCTGCTGTCGGCCCGCATACGGGATTGGGGTGATCGCAACAAGATGCAGGGCGTCAGGATCCAGGGGAGGTTGAAAGATGCCCTTGAGGAACTGGAAAAAACAATGATACGTGAAGGGCTTAAGCGGACCAACTGGAACAAGTCCCGCCTAGCCAAAGAATTGGGCATCAGTCGGGCGGGGCTCATCATGAAAGTCGAAAAGTATGGCCTCGACAAACGGAAACTCGCCCGGGCAGCCGCCCAAGCAGCCGCCGGCGGCGGGGAAGCCCCCCGGGACGACAACGACTCTGGTGGGGAGTTCGACGCGGCCGAATGAAGTTTTGGAGCGCAAGAATCGCGAGGCCGAACAGGCTGGCGGACTTGAACGCATTGCTAAGCTCAAAGAGCAGGGCCGGTTTACGGCGCGGGAACGCGTCGAGGTGCTTTTAGACCCAGGCAGCTTCGTGGAGCTGGACCGGTTTGTGACCCACCGCTGCACTGACTTCGACATGGCGTCCAAGAAGATTCTTGGTGATGGTGTTGTTACGGGCTTCGGTACGATCAAAGGCCGTAAGGTTTACGTCTTCTCCCAGGACTTCACGGTTTTCGGTGGCAGCCTTTCGTCAGCCCATGCCTCAAAAATTTGCAAGGTCATGGACCTCGCGGCAAAGACCGGTTGCCCGTTGATTGGCTTGAATGACAGCGGTGGTGCTCGCATCCAAGAGGGCGTGGACTCGCTCGCTGGTTACGCGGAGATTTTCTGGCGCAACGTGCAGGTGAGTGGGGTTATTCCGCAGATTTCGGTGATCCTAGGCCCTTGCGCCGGGGGTGCTGTGTACAGCCCTGCCATGACGGATTTCATCTTCATGGTGGAGGGTACGAGCTATATGTTCGTTACGGGGCCGGATGTCATCAAGACGGTAACCCACGAAGAAGTGACCAAAGAAGATTTGGGTGGCGCCCATACTCACGCTGCTAAGTCTGGAGTTTGCCATTTTACCCACGGCAACGAGACCGCCAGCCTCAATGGCGTGCGTGACTTGGTGGCTTTGCTGCCCTCCAACAACTTGGATGGGGCACCAGTGATCACAAGCTCTGATGATGTGGAGCGAGCGTGCGGTTCCATTGCGGGGATTATCCCCGATAACTCCAAGAAGCCCTACGACATGCGCCTGGTCATCCAAGACGTCGTGGACGGCGGAGAGTTCATGGAAGTGCACAAGGACTTCGCTGGGAATATCGTGGTGGGCTTTGCCCGCATTGCTGGTCAAACGGTGGGGGTGGTGGGGAACCAACCTCAGGTTCTGGCGGGCTGCCTCGACATCGATGCCTCCACCAAGGGGGCTCGCTTTGTTCGGTTCTGCGACGCGTTCAACATTCCGCTCTTAACCTTTGTGGACGTGCCTGGGTTCTTGCCTGGCACCACTCAAGAGTATGGTGGGATCATTCGCCATGGGGCGAAGCTTTTGTACGCCTATGCCGAGGCCACGGTGCCCAAGGTGACCGTGATTACCCGCAAGGCCTATGGCGGCGCCTACGACGTCATGGCGAGCAAGCATGTGCGTGCGGACTTCAACTTCGCGTACCCTGGCGCCGAGATCGCTGTCATGGGCCCCGAGGGCGCCATCAATATCCTGTACCGGAAGCAAATCGCCGAGGCCAAAGACCCGGTGGCGGAAGGTGCCAAGCTTGCCGATCAGTACCGCGACCTCTTCGCCAACCCCTATAGGGCGGCGGAGCTGGGCTACATTGACGCGGTCATTCAGCCTGAGGAGACCCGTCGCATGGTGGCGCGTTCCTTGGAGGCCTTGAAAGGCAAGCGCGAGAAAGCTCCGTCCAAGAAGCACGGGAATATTCCGCTATGAATGCACTGCGGCCCCTGCGCAAAGTGCTCATTGCCAACCGGGGCGAGATCGCCATTCGTGTCGCCCGCACGGCCCGCCGCATGGGGTTGAAGACAGTGGCGCTTTTTGCGGAGCAGGATCGGGAATCCCAGCACCTGGATTTTTGTGACGAAGCCCACAGTCTGGGGGTGGGGCCCATTTCGGATACCTATCTCTCCATCGAGAGGGTCCTGGGCATTGCGCGGCAGAGCGGTGCCGATTGCATCCACCCTGGATATGGATTTTTGTCTGAGAGGGCCACTTTTGCCAAGGCTTGTGCTGACGCTGGCGTGAAATTCGTGGGCCCTCAACCCCAGAGCATGGACGAAATGGGCGACAAAATTCGCTCTAAGCAGTTCATGAAGGCCCTGGGTGTGCCGCTGGTGCCCGGCAGCGACGGTGCCGTGAGCGACAAGTCTGAAGCCCGCCAGATCGCTGATCGGGTAGGTTACCCCGTGTTGCTCAAGGCCTCCGCTGGTGGCGGTGGCAAGGGCATGCGGATCGTACATTCTGCGTCCGAGCTTGAGGCCGCCCTAGAGGGGGCTGCTCGCGAGGCAAAAGCCTATTTTGGCGATGGTACCGTGTTCATCGAGAAATATCTCACCAGTCCCCACCATGTGGAAGTGCAGGTCGTAGGTGATGGCGAGGGCGGCGGTGGCCATGTGTTCGATCGTGAATGCTCCATCCAGCGGCGCCACCAAAAATTATTGGAAGAAAGCCCCGCGCCCCTTTTGGGGCGGCATCCAGCTTCGAAGAAAAAACTTTTAGATCTTTCGCAAAATGTCGTTGCGCGCATGAAGTACGAAAGTGCGGGCACCTTGGAGTATGTGGCTGACGATGATGGCAACGTATACTTCCTTGAAATGAATACGCGTTTGCAAGTGGAACATCCGGTCACTGAATGGGTGACGGGCATTGACCTCGTGGAGCGGCAGTTCCGGGTCGCCATGGGCGAGCGCCTGAAGGCGGAGCCACTGGCTTCAGCACAGCGGGGCCACGCTATCGAGGTGCGCATCTACTCCGAGACGCCCTTTGATCACCTGCCCACCGGAGGCCGTGTAGTGGATGTACTCTTCCCGCAGGGCCCCTTTGTGCGTGTGGATTCGGCCATTTACCCGGGCTACGACGTACCTACGGAGTACGACCCCACATTGCTGAAGCTCTCTGTATGGGGTGAGGATCGCTCGCAGGCCATTGATCGGTTGGCGAGCGCATTGGAGGAGTTGCGTATTCTTGGCGTGCAATCCAATCAGGCTCTTTTTAGGGCCATTTGTTCGGAGCCAGACTTTCGTAAGGGCATGTATGGCACGCCCTATCTTGACCTGCATCGGGCGGCGTTGCAGGCGGGGAGCGAAACTGCTTTCGCCGATCTCGTCAAACGGGTGGGACCAGCATTACTGAACCAATCCGTTGGCGGATCTGCCATTGTGGGTACGGGCGTTGAGTCCCTTTGGGCCTGGAATGCACGCAGGTCAGGTCAGGAGAGCGGGCTGTGAAATTTTCCATTCTTGATGCTGTCTCGGAAAAAGCCATCGCTGCTTTTGACGATCACGGGGCTGCCAGCCACGCTGATCTTAAGGTTCGCAAGCGGGGTTTTCAGCTCATCATTGAAAGCGCCAAGGGCCGGGATGTGCTGGCCGTCACCGCTGCCAGCGAAGGCGCGCTTCTTGTGGCCACGCCTTTTGGCTGTACCCAGCTGAAGGTTCACCGTGGTGAGCTGCTGGCTGGTACCGGGGGGGCCGCGGGCCCGAAAATCATCAAGAGCTCCATGCCGGGCAAGGTCGTGCGCATTATGGTGGAAAAAGGCCAAAGGGTCGAGAAGGGGCAGCCGCTTCTCATCTTAGAGGCCATGAAAATGGAGAACGAAATTCGCACCGATACCGCGGGTATAGTTCAAGAGTTGGGCGTTGCCGTTGGCGCTAAAGTGGAAGCCGGCGCATTTTTGGCTAAGATTGGGGCAGAGTAGTCATGGCCGATCAAACCTTCGAAACCAGCTCCGGAATCAAAATCAAGGAAGTCTACGATTCCGCTCCTGCGGGTCTCGACCAACGCCTCGGTAGGCCCGGCGCCTACCCGTTCGCCCGTGGTGTACAGAAAGACATGTACCGGGGGCGCCTCTGGACCATGCGTCAGTACGCGGGCTTTGGTACGGCAAAGGAGTCCAATGCCCGCTACAAGTATCTCCTATCCCAGGGCCAGTCTGGCCTGTCCGTAGCCTTCGATTTGCCCACCCAGTTGGGCTACGATCCCGACCACGTCCGCTCCAAGGGTGAAGTGGGTAATGTGGGCGTGAGCATCGCCACCCTCGATGATATGCGAGCGCTCTTTGATGGCATCAAGCTGGAAGATGTAAGCACTTCTATGACCATCAATGCCACTGCGGGGATTCTGCTCGCGCTGTACGTCGCTGTGGCGAAGGAGCAGGGTGCGGCGATCTCCAACCTGCGGGGCACCGTCCAGAACGATTTGCTGAAAGAGTTTGCATCTCGGGGCAACTATATTTACCCGCCGACGGGGTCGCTGAAGATCACTACGGACATCATCGAGTTCTGCAAGAACGAGATCCCCAAGTGGAACCCTATCTCCATCAGCGGCTATCACATTCGGGAGGCGGGCAGCACCGCTGCCCAAGAGTTGGCTTTCACTCTGGCTAACGCCATTGCCTACGTCGACTCGGCGTTGAAGCGGGGCCTCGACATCGATGAGTTCGCCGGTCAGCTGAGCTTTTTTTTCAACGTACACAACGACTTCTTCGAAGAGGTGGCCAAGTTCCGTGCTGCCCGGCGCATGTGGGCCCGCATTGTGAAAGAGCGCTTCGGCGCAAAGATCGAGCGCAGCTGCGCCTTGCGCTTCCACGCCCAAACCGGTGGCAGCACTTTGACGGCCCAGCAGCCAGAGAACAACATCATCCGGGTGTCTTTCCAGGCGTTAGCCGCCGTGCTTGGCGGCACTCAGAGCCTCCACACCAATGGCTTTGATGAGGCGCTGGCCCTTCCCACGGAAAAGTCCGCCAAGATCGCGCTGCGTACCCAGCAAATCATCGCCTTTGAAACTGGTGTCACTCAAACCGTTGATCCGCTAGCGGGTTCTTATTACGTGGAAAGCCTCACCGCTGAGCTCGAGACCCGTGTCGAAGAGTATTTAAAGATCATAGAAGAAAAAGGCGGTGTGGTGCGTTGCATTGAGGACGGTTACATCCAGGGCGAAATCTCTAACGCAGCCTACACGGCCCAGCAGCACGTGGAGAGCGGTCGTGCGGTGGTGGTGGGCATGAATCGCTTCGTAGAGGCCAACGGCGAAAAAATCGCCCTGCAGCGCATCTCGGAAGAACTGGGCAAAACTCGCACGGCGGAAGTGAGGGCTTATCGCTCAAAGCGGGACGAAGCCGAGGCCCTGAAGTCACTGCAGGAGCTGGAACGGGTGGGCCGCGTCGACGGCAACGTCATGCCTTCCATCATCTCGGCGGTGGAGCAGCACGCTACGCTGGGCGAGATTTCAGATGTGTTCCGCAAGGTCTTTGGTACCCACCGGGAATATACGGGGTTCTAGAAGTTGAGCCTGGAAAGGCGCTCAGTGAGGGCCTAAAATCTGTATTCCAGGAGGCCACATGGTCCGTTACGGATGGCGCACCGCAGCACTCGGCTCAGTTCTCGCTCTCGCATTCAGCGCCGGTGCTTGCAAGAAGCAGCGATCCTACGGCCCTCCCGCGGAGAACGTTTACCGCATGGTTCTTCAGGCGAAGGTCACTTCTCTCGATCCACACATTACGAGCGATGTGTACTCCTCCCAATCCCAGGCCCTAGCTTACGAAAGCCTGTATCAGTTCCACTTCTTGAAAAAGGGCGAGTTGATTCCAGCACTGGCGGAATCGCTCCCTAAGGTCAGCAACGGCGGCAAAACCTGGGAAATCAAGCTCAAGCCCGGCGTGTATTACCAGGATGACCCTTGCTTTAAAAGCAACGGCGGCAAGGGCCGTGAAGTGATGGCTGCCGATGTGGAATATTACTTCCGCCGCATTGCGGACAAAAAATATGGTTCCCCCGCCTACTCAGGGTTGGATACCCTCATCAAGGGCATCGAGGACTTCCGCCAGGGCAAGGCCTCGAGCATTAGCGGTGTCACAGTGATGGATAAATACACCGCACGTATTGATCTCCTCAAGCGTTCACCGCGCTTCATCTATGGTTTTGCCAGCGTCCATGGGGCCATGATCCCCGAAGAATGCGTGAAGTATTATGGTGATGACATCTCCAACCACGCCATTGGCACTGGGCCCTTCAAAATCGTGAAGTACTCCCCCGTCAAGGTGGAAGCCGTGAGGAATCCCTCCTATCGCCAAGAGTTCTACCCCTCGGGGGGAATGCCGGGAGACAAAGAAAAAGGCCTCCTCGTCGATGCAGGCAAGCAGATACCCTTCGTCGACAAGGTGATTTTGGAAGTCATTGAAGAGGATCAGCCCGCATGGCTGCGTTTTCTGTCCGGTGATTTTGAGCAGTCCCGCGTACCCAAAGATAGTTTGGGGGCGACCTTCGTCAATGGGAAGCCCAATGAAGAAATCGCTAAAAAAGGGATTCAGCATTTCAGGGCACCGATGTCCGACGTGGTGGTGCACTTTTTCAACCTTGAAGACCCCGTGTGGGGGAAAAACAAAGATCTGCGCAGAGCCTTTGCCTATGCTCGGGATAATGCGGCATTCATTGAGAAGATCTACGTCGGTCAAGCCATCACGGCCCACACGATCATGAGCCCCTTTGAGTGGGGATACGACCAGCACTACAGAAGCCCGCTGCAAGAACATAACATCGGGAAGGCTAAGGAGCTTTTGGCCAAGGCGGGTTACCCAGGTGGCCAAGGATTGCCTGAGATCGTCTATCCCAGCAATGTGGGTGCGACCTATCGTCAGATCAATGAACTTTTGGAGCGCAGCCTGAGTGAGGCGGGGATCAAGCTCAAGGCTGAGCCCATGGCTTGGCCTGACTTCAGCAAACGCCTTAAGGAAGGCAAGTACACCGCGATTGGCATGGGTTGGGTTGGTGACATGCCTGATGCTGAGACGTCGCTGCCCATGTTCCATTCCCGGGCTGTTCCCCCGGAGGGGCAAAACTATCCTCGCTACCGCAATAAGGCATACGATCGTCTTATCGAGGATATCGAGACCGAAGACAACACACCGGGGCGTTATGCAAAAATTCGCAAAGCGGCCAAGATGTTGGAAGACGACCTCGTCATCCTGCCCGTGGCCCACCGTGTAGGGAACCAGCTCTATCATTCGTGGGTGGGCAACGCGACCTTCGTGGATGAGCTCTTTAAGGTGCCCTTCATGAAGTATCGGAGAGTGAATACCAGTGCCGCGCGTTAACGCATTGATAGGCGAGCTGGGGCGTCGTGCGCCCTATGATTGGGCTGAGCCCTGGGACAACGTTGGTCTCCTTGCTGGGGACCCCGACGCGGAGATCACGGGCATAGTGGTGGCGGTGAACTTGGGTCGTGAAGCTCTTGATGCCTGTGCTAGCAAGAAAGCCAACGTGGTGGTGTGCCACCACCCGCCCCTTTTTAAGGCCGCCCATCGCATGACTAAGGCCTCTCATCCCTATCTATTTGAGGCGCTGTGCGCTGGCGTGAGCGTCATCGCGTTGCACACTAACTATGACCTGGCCTCCAGGGACACCAACCTTCGCATTGCATCGGCATTGGGGGTGAGGGTCGAAGGTGCTCTGACGGGCCGGGGAGAGCGTGAGCGTCCTGTCAGCAACACCCTGGGGAAGTTCATCGCCTACGTCCCCGCGGAGAAGCTTTCGGCAGTACGGGAGGCGGTGGCCGCTGCCGGCGCCGGGGTCATTGGGGCCTATTCCCAGTGTTCTTTTGCTTGGGAGGGAGAGGGTACTTTCCTCGGCGGTGAGGGCAGTAACCCAGCTGTAGGTAGGGCTGGAGCGTTGGAAAAAGCCGCGGAACATCGGCTAGAGATGGTTTTTCCATGGAAATCATTGGAGAAAGTCGTCGCCGCCGCACGCCTTGCCCATCCCTATGAGGAGATGGCCTACGACATCTTGCGGCTTGAGCAGGATGCCCGGCCCCTAGGCTATGGGTTTGTCGGTAAAATAGAGACGAAAATCAGCTTTTCCGCATTGATCCAAAGTGTTAAGTCGCTATTTACATTGGGCACTGTCACTGTGGTGAAAAACCAGAACAGCCCGGATGCGATGAAGAAAATCGCGTTCTCGCCCGGCTCCGGGTCTTCCTTTATCGGTTCCGCCATTGCCCAAGGCGTCGATGCCTATATCTGCGGCGAAGTGGGCTACCATCAGATGCTCGACGCCAAGCGCGCCGGCATGGGCCTCATCGTGCTGGGCCACAGCTATTCTGAGCGTTTTTTCATGGAGACCGTAGCCGCCTGGAGCGAGGGGCTGGGGCCTGTGACCCAAGTTTTCGAAACAATCGAGAGTCACGCGTAATGCGCGCGTGAAGAAGAAGGAGTGTTGCCGTGTTGGAATTGATGAAAAAACTGGAAGATGTGCAGGAACTGGATCTGGTCATCGATAAGATCTTGAAGACCAGGGACGCCCTTCCGCTGCGCTTGGCTCAATTTGAGCTCGACATCAAAACCAAAACCAACAAACGTGCGGACCTTGCGAAGAAGTTCGACGAACTCAATAAATCGGACAGCCAACAGCGTGGCATGTTGGAGCTTAACGACTCCCGCGCAAAGCGCTCCCAAGAACGCCTTGCCGGCGTGAAGACTGGCGATGAATACCAGGCGCTGCAAAAAGAGCTCGAGAATCTGAAAAAGAGCACCCTGGCTGTACAAGACGCACAGACCAAGCTTCGCGATGAAGTGAAGAGGGTCGAAGGTGAGATACAGACCATCGACGCTGGCATCAACGACGTGAAAGCGAAGATGACTGAGGAGCAAGGCAAAATCGACGTGGAAGCAGGCGGTGCCAACAAGAATCTGGAAGAGCTCCAAGGCAAGCGTAAGGCGCTCACGGGCCGCATTGAAGGCAAGTACCTCAACGCCTACGAGAAGATACGCTCGGTCAAGGGTGGCATCGGCATCGCACTGGTTACCGGTGGCGTGTGCCGTGGCTGCAATATGAGGCTTATGCCCCAGCTGTTCGTGGATCTTCAGCGCATGCAGGACATCCACCCGTGTCCTACTTGTCGGCGCTTGTTGATTTACAAGCCCACCGTCGCCCAAGTCTAGTCCAAGATAGGGTTTAGGCTGTGGCTGCTAAGGTTTCGATCATCACAGCGCTCTACAACCACGCACCTTTCGTAGCCCAGGCCATTGATTCGGTGTTGGCCCAGACCTATGACGACTGGGAGCTCATCATTTGGGATGATGGTTCCACGGATGGCGGCCTTGATGTTGTGCGCTCCTATGTGCGGCGCTTCCCCCAAAAGGTGTTTAGTTACCAGCATGAGGGGCGTGGCAATAAAGGCCAGGAGGCTACTCGCAATGAAGCCCTCAGGGTGGCGGGGGGTCAGTACATCTGCCTTTTGGACTCGGACGATTACTGGTTGCCTCGCAAGCTCGAGCTGCAGGTGGCTGCGGTGGAAGCGAACCCCCGGGTGGGTTTAGTTTATGCGCCCACCCAGGCTCTGTTGCACGATGATGGCTTGGTGTTGAACCTTTCTTCTAAGGAGCCGCTGCCCCAAGGCAAGGTTTTCGATCAGCTGGTGCGCAGCTGTTTCATCCACGCCTGTTCGGCCCTTTTTCGACGAGAGTGCATCAAAGGCGTCAGCGCACCTTTTCGCACCCAGTATGGCTGCATCGGCGAATACCCCCTGTGGCTCGCCATTGCCCGGGATTGGGAGTTGGCGACGGTCCCTGAGCCCGTGGCCGTATGGCGGGTACATGGCGGGAATACAAGTTCTCGCAAGCGAGTCCAGGCCCGCCGTGAGCTCGTGGCCATGGCTGAGGAGCTCGCTGGCGACCCGGCCTATGGGGCTCACAAACCCGCCATTGAGGCGGCCTTGGCCCAATACCGCTACGACCTGGGGGTGATTTTGGTTGAAGAGGGGAGTGGTGAGGGCGCACTCGCCGAGGCCCAGGCCTTATTTCAGGGGCTCCCGGGGCGCAAGGCTCGATTTATGGGCTTCGTTGCGGGCCTGGGCCCCGGAGCTGCCCATGCTCTAGCGTTTTTTAAACGAATATTATTCATGATCCGGGACCCTCGGCGGGCTGCCTTGGTTTCCGCGGTGACTCGTAGCCGGAGTGTGTGATAGGGGATGACCTGCTGGCGGAGTAGACGGTCGCTGGAGCGGGAATAACCCGAAATCCAGAGGAAAGTCCGGGCTCCATCGGGCGCAGTGCTGGCTAACGGCCAGGGGTTCAAGCCTTGACGGGTTTGGGTCACGGATAGTGCCACAGAGAATATACCGCCCCGCCCTCACAGGCGGGGTAAGGGTGAAAAGGTGGGGTAAGAGCCCACCGGGCGGACGGCGACGGACGTTGCATGGCAAACCCCACTGGGAGCAATACCAAATAGGAAAGCGGGGGGCCGCAAGGCCCCCAGAAGAGGCGCCTCCTCCAAGTTTTCGGGTAAGGTCGCTAGAGCTCCGGGGTAACTCGGAGCCAAGAGGAATGACCGTCTTAGCGGGAAACCGTGATGACAGAACCCGGCTTACAGCTCCGCCAGCAACTTGTTCACTGCCGAAAATGACCAATATCTTCGCCGGATCTCCTCGCGTAACGTTCCGCCGCACAGTAGTGCGGCTCACGTCTACGCTCGTCGACCGGCTCGATCTTGGTCATTTTGGGCAGTTCAATCATTGACGGGGATTTTTTGAGGTTGATGTTCATATGTTAATCGCCCTGCTCCTCATGGCTGGCCTTTGCGCGGGCTTCATCGATTCCATCGCTGGTGGTGGTGGCCTCATCACCCTGCCGACCCTGGGCATCGCCGTGGGGCCTGGGGTCCATGCCATTGCCACCAATAAGATTGTGGGCTGTAGCGGCGCACTGATGGCCCTCATTGTTTACATGGGTAGCATCAGGGTGCCGTGGGCCAAGGCACTGGGGTTTTCCGCATGGGTCATGCTGGGGTCTTTCTCGGGCAGCCAAGTTTCGCCTCATCTGCCCCAAGAGTTTTTTCAGTGGTTCTTGCTTGCCACCTATCCCGTGATTCTTTGGACTGTGTGGAAGAAAGACCTGTGGATCCAAGAAGCCGTGGCACCCCATACTCATGAGCACACCCGTGGGAGTCGCATTCATTGGGCATGGGGTGGGGCTGCGCATCCACGTATTATGGCCGCGGGTTTAGCCTGCGGGTTTTACGACGGGATGTGGGGGCCCGGTGGGGGAACCTTCATGTTGTTGGGCCTACTGCTTGTGGCTCGTCTGCCGCTTTTACCCGCGATTGCGGCCTCGAAGCTCGCTAATACCGTCTCCGCGGGCACCGCCTTGTTGGGGTATTCTTTGCATGGCCTGGTGCATGTGAGGGAGGGCCTCATCATGGCCATGGGCATGTGTGTGGGGGCCTACCTCGGTGCCCGTCTCGCCTCCAAAAAAGCGGTCGTGATCGTAAGGCCGCTTCTTGTGGCCATTTCCACGATGTTACTGCTGAAAAACCTCTTGGGATTTTGACGGCGCATTTATTATTAGACGGGCCCATAGCCTCTGATATATTCGCGAAAGAAAGGACGTGATTTATGATCATCGAAAACGGCCGCGCTGTAATCATCGGCTATGAACTTAAGCTCAACAGTGGTGAGGTGGTTGATTCCGCCACCGCCAATGACCCACTAACTTTTGTTTACGGCCGGGGGTTCATGTTGCCCGCCTTTGAATCCGCCCTGACTGGCAAGAAAAAGGGAGACAACGTCAAGTTCAGCCTTACCGCTGACCAGGGCTATGGCACCCGCGACGAGAATCAAGTCATGAAGATGCCCCGCAAAATGTTCCCCGCCCATGTGGCGGACGGCATGATCTTCGAGGCAGAAACCCCCGATGGCGACGTGGCATTGCTTCGCGTTGTGACCGTGGGCCTCGAGGAAGTCACCGTGGATGGCAATCACCCCATGGCGGGTGAAACCCTCAACTTTTCAGTGGAAATCATCGATGTGCGTGAGTCGACGCCAGAGGATGAAGACGACGGGCATGGCCATGACCATGAGCATGGCGAAGGCTGTAGCCACTAATTCCCAGCCAATTTGTCCCTGAGTTCCCGCAGCTGCTTCAAGTAGCGGTGAGTGCGGTTCTGGGCGTCTGACGGTTCTTTAGCAGAGGCCAGGATGCGTTCAGCAACGTTCCTGGCCTCGTTGTTTTGATGAGCCTCAACGAGGAGCTGTGCAGTGAGGAGGCCTACCCGCAGGCGATTGTCGCCGTAGGAGTGCGTCAGCGCTTTCCGCGCCAGAGGCAGGGCCTCCGCGGGCTTGCCATGGCGCTGAAGCATGCGGGCGTGGTTGTAGTAGAATGTAAACTCCAGGGGATAGCGCTTTTCGAGCTGCGTGTAGAGCGCTGTCGCTCCCGCCTCATCGCCGGACTCCGCTAAGCAGTAGGCCAGCTCCAAGTTATAACCGCGGTTGAACGCGGAGCCTCGGGGCAGCCGGGCCAGGTCGCTCTTGTAGATCTTGGCTGCGTTGCCGTAGGCGGCCTTGGCGGCGGCGTCATCGCCGCGCTTTTTTTCTGCTTCGGCGATAAATTGCCAAAGGTCCGCGGGTTGCAACTCGGAGTCTTCAGGCAATCCTTTTTCCAATAAGGCCCGGGAGGAGGCAATGATTTTTTCCGGTGAGTCTTTTTCGGGATCGGGTAGGGTCTCTGCGCTGGCCATTGCGGCGGGCTTCTCGCCTTTTTCAGCGGCGGTCATGGCTTTTAAGAATGCGGCGGGCTTGAGATAGCCCACGATGCGGTGGATCTCGCTGCCATCGGGGCGGGCGAAGATCACCGTGGGGTAGCCCGTCACTTTGTAGCGGTCTTTCAGGGCCCAGGAGGCCTCAGCGTCGGCGTCCAGTTTCAGTGTGACAAATCCGCGAGCTAGTTTTTTGTACGCGGCGCTGGGGAAAACCGTTTCGTCCAGTTGGTTGCAGGGGGGGCACCAGATGGCAAAGAAATCAATGAGAAGGGGCTTGCCGGATTTACGGGCGAGCTCCAGCGCCTTGGGCCCATCGTTGTAAATGAAGCCAAACTTGCGAGCCATGCGGCCACCGATGGCAGCCCCTGTGGTCGCGGACGAGGACTCGACGCGGGCCTCTTGATCCAACCGTATTGTGCGTTTCACGCAATAGGTTTTAGCATCGTCACAGATGTAGGCGCTGGTTTCCGCTGGCGCCTTGAGGTTGAAGTGATGACCTGGCGGGGGGTTGATGATGATGCGTCCGCCCTGAATGGCAGCGCTCAGTTGAGGGGCATTGTCGCCCGCGGCCCAAGTATTCAGTGAGAGTAGTGCCAGCAGCAAAGTGAATCTCATGCACAGATCCTCAGGAAATCTCGCACAGCGTGCAAGGTATCGTTTAAATTATCCACGTGAAGCCAATGGTGAGCCCCGGCGATGACACCGATGCGAATATCAGGCTTCAGAGACTTTGCGTGGTCTGTGTCCGCCACGGTAATGTAGTGGGATTTTTCGCCGCGCAGCATGAGGGTGGGGCCCTTCCAGGCGCGCAGGGTCTCTGATTGGTCGAGGCGAATGCCGTGGGAGAGGAAGCGGCGCAGGCCTATGAGGTCAAAGGCCCAGTGCATCTCTGGGGGGCCCCCCGCAGTGTGTTCAGGGCCGGTTTTCCGCAGGTTCATATTCAAGAACTGAGCAATGGCGGGGGGGTAGCCCGCGAGGAACTCATCAGCCTGAGCCCGGCCCGGGAAGAAAGCAGGGAGCGGGTCCATGATGCGATGAATCTCCTCCAGGGCGCCTTCGCTGATGGTGGGGCCTACGTCCAAAAGCGCCAATGAGCGTACCCGTGGAGCGGCGAGAGCCGTCGCCGCCAAGGCCACGCGACCGCCCATGGAGTGGCCCACAAAGTGGGCACGTTCCACGCCCTGAGCTGTGAGCACTGTCAGCACATCATGGGCCAATGTCTCAATGCGGTAGTCATCAGCCCAGGGAGAACGACCATGGCCGCGCTGATCGTAGGTGATGGCTCGATAGCCCTCTTTCGCCAAGGCATCGGCCAAGCGCCAAAGGTTGCGCCCCATGCCGAGAAGCCCATGGATGAGGAGCACCGCTGGTGCGTCGGCGTCTCCTCTGCTTTCGATATTGAGATCCATGGTGATCCTTAGGATTCGCTCATGACGATGCGGTCCAACTCGCCCTTGGCGTCCAGGGCAGTGATGTCGTTGTACCCACCGTAGAACTTCTCGCCGATGAACACCTGGGGCATGGTTTTATGCTTTGTGCGCTTTTCCAGCTCATCCCAGGCCGCGTCATCGTCCATGGAGAGCTTCACTTCCACAAAGGCCATGTTTTTCGACTGGAAGAGCTTTTTGACGCGTTCGCAAAATGGGCAAAAATCCATGGTGTAGACAGTGATTTTTTTCATTTGAGCTCACGTTACCTCAGGCCTAGACTCGGGACCATGGCGAATTATGTGAATGCAGCTGGGGTGGACTGTCTCGAATATGCGGTAAAAGACCTGAAGCAGGCGTCGAGTCTGTACGAGAGCATGGGCTTTACTTGTCTGGGCCGTCGCACGGAGCCCACGCGGCGCTCCAAGCTTTATGGCCAAGGCGATATCCGCCTCGTTCTGACAGCGAGTTCCACGGACGCGGACCCGGTGGCCCAGTTTGTAGCAGTTCACGGCGACGGCGTCATCGACATCGCCCTCAAAGTGGATGGTGTGGATGACGCCATCGGTGAGGCCAGCCGTCGTGGCGCCCGGGCTCTCACCCCGCCTCGGGACGAACGCGGTCATGACGGGCGCGGTCGGCGCCGGGCGGAGATCGCCGCCTTCGGTGACGTGCGCCATAGCTTCACCACCTACGAGGCCCGGGTGACCCTTGAGGACTTTTTCCCCGAGGAGCGAGTGTCCCCCTCCGACATGAAGGGGATTTTCTTCCAGACCGTGGACCACATCACAGTCAATATGGAGAAGGGCCGTATGGAGCCCACGGTGCAGTTTTACCAAAACGTCTTCGGTTTCACCGAGGTGCGCTATTTCGATATTCGTACGGCCAAGAGCGGCCTGATCTCTCGTGCCATGCGGAGCCCCAATGGCCGCATCACGATGCCGTTCAATGAGCCCACCAACGAAAAGAGCCAGATCCAGGAGTTCCTCAACACCTTCCATGGGCCCGGGGTGCAGCATGTCGCCTTCCATGTCACGGACATCATCGCCTCACTCAAAGACCTCACGTCGAAGGGCTTCGAGTTTCTCTCGGTGCCCGGCACTTATTACGATGCCGTGCCCAAGCGTGTGCCTAACGTGCGGGAGTCCATGGAGGAGCTTAAGCGCCTCAATATTCTCGTGGATGGAACGGACAAGGGGTATCTGCTGCAGATTTTTTCCCAGAACTTAGTGGGGCCGCTCTTTTATGAGCTCATCCAGCGTCGCGGCGACAACGGCTTTGGCGAAGGCAATTTTAGGGCGCTTTTTGA
>CAYHWW010000030.1:0-4547 GCA_964360145.1 uncultured Oligoflexia bacterium
TGTGGAGGTTTTTGAGGTGCGTGTCGATGAGGCGGCGGCCCTTGGCCGTAAGGGCGAGAAGCACCACACGATCGTCCTCCGGGGAGCGCTCGCGGGAGAGGTAGCCGTCGGCGGCGAGCTTTTTCACGGTTTCAGTGAGGGTAGAGCTGGCGATGCCGAGCATGCGGGAGAGTTCGCTCATTTTGAGGGCGCGGCCGGCGGCATGGATGAATTGCAGGGATTTGAGTTGGGGTAGCGACAGCTCGTCGGGGCAACCCAGGCCATGGGTGAGTCGATAGAGGATGTTGGCAATGCCCGGGAGGAGGCCGGCAAGGGCCGCCGCGGCATCACCGGGACGGGCGGATGGCGAGGATTTCCGTTTAGTCATAAGGCTCACGAAAGGTTCGGCAGGCGAAGTATTCGGTTTACTAATGACATGTTCTTCCGGGGGGCGCAAGGGGTTACCTTGGGGTAAGGGTCCGTCACCATCAAGGTGCCGCAACGCGTCCGTCAATAAGATGCACGCGACGCCCCGCACGGCTCGCGTAGTCCGGGTCATGGGTGACCATGATCACCGTGGTGCCGCGCTCTTTGTTAGCTCGTTGGATGAGGTCCATGACAAGGTCGCCATTGACGCTGTCCAGATTCCCCGTGGGTTCATCGGCGAAGAGGTATTTGGGATCCATGATGAGGGCCCGGGCGATGGCGACCCTTTGCTGCTCGCCGCCAGAGAGCTGGGAGGGCAAGCGCCGGAGTTTGTCGCCGAGGCCGAACTCCGCCAGGAGGCCCCGCGCCTTGGGTTCCCGCACGGCGCCACCCCCCGATTTCAGCGCGGGCATGAGCACATTCTCCAGCGCCGTGAGCTCGGGCAGCAAATAGTGAAACTGGAAGACGAAGCCCATGCGTTGGTTCCGAAACTGATGCATCTCCCGGGAGGACATCTGGGAGGTGGCGATCCCATCGATCTCCACCGTGCCCCTGCTGGGGGTGTCCAGCGTGCTCACGACATAGAGTAGCGTGCTCTTGCCTGAGCCGGACCGGCCGGTGAGCGCGATGAATTCGCCATCCGCGACGTTGAGCGAGATGTCCCGCAGCACCGTGGTGGGTGGCTGACCGAAGGATTTGCCGACGTCTTTGAGCACGAGCGCCATCAGCTGCCCTCCGTGCGGATGATGTCGATGGGGGTCATGCGACCCGCCGCCCGCGCCGGCAGCCAACCGGCGAAGGTGGATGAGCAGAATGCCAATAGAAACGCTTTAACAAAAATCACGGGCGCGTAGGACATCATCATGGTGCCGCTACCCAGGAGCCGGTCTTTGGATACGGATATGGTGCCCACCCAGCGGGCGAGGGCGTAGCCGAGGATGAGGCCCAGGATGCCGCCCAAGGTGCCAAGCAACACGCCCTGGGACAAAAACAACGTGACGATGTCGCGGGGTTCGTAGCCGATGGAGCGCAGGATGGCGATCTCCCGGCGGCGGCTCGCCACCGCCATAGAGAGGATGTTGTAGATGCCGAAGCCCGCCACGACGAGGATGGTGACCGTCATGGCATTCCTGATGATGTCTTGGGTTTTGAATACGGAGAGGAAGCCCTCGTTGGCCTGGTCCCAGGACTTCACGGACTCCCGGCTGAGCGACTGCCAGGCGTCGGCCACGGCCCCCGCCGCTGATACATCGACGAGTTTTATCGCGATGTCGGAAATGCGGCTGGGAGTCTGATTGATCTTCTGCACGTCGGCCAGCGCCGCGAAGATCGTGGTGTCATCCAGTGCCTTGATGCCCAGGTGGAACACGCCAACAACACGCACGGGGGTGGGTTCCCCTTTGCCGATGGAGATGAGGATGGTCTCGTCTTTCCGGGCGCCGAGACGGTTCATGAGGCCATCGCCCACCACGATGCGGTTGCCGCTGCTGCCGATATCCCTGAATTTGCCGGCGACCATGTCGCTTTCGATCTTCGTGACCTGGGTCTGCCTCAACACGTCAGAGCCGATGAAGCTCACGGCGATGGAGATCTTGGCCCGGCGGGCGATGGCCTGCACTTTGAGCTGGGGTGAATAGGCGAGGACCCGGGGGTCCTGTTCCATGCGCTCAAACCAACCTTGGGGGTATTCGATGGTGGCGCTGTCCCTGCGACCCGACGGGGGCGTGATCCAGTGGACCAGGGGCTCCTCAGGAAACAGGATCGGTTGCATCTCAGCGATGGTGGTCTGTTCTTCACGGGCGGAAACCCGTACGTGGGCGTCATTGCTGATGAGCTGATCGATGATGAAAGACTGGAAGCCCAGCATCATGCAGCTGATCACGACGTAGGCGGCGGCCCCCAGGGTGATGCCAAGCAGGGTCAGGGCCGACTGTTTTTTCTTTGCCAGCAGCTGTTTGATGGAGAGAAAGAGCATGGCAAGCCTATTGCGTCCGGACGAAAACTTGATCGCCGCTCTTCAAGTCGCCACCGGTCATTTCAGCCCATTCGCCATCCACGGTGCCGATCTTGACGGGGATTTTTTTGTGTTGGCCGTCGCGGTCCCGCACCACTTGGCCCCCGTTGATGGCGCTCACGGGGATCAGCAGCGCCATGTCCCGCCGGCTCACTTCGATGGCGACATCAGCGGTCATGCCGGGCAGCACCGCGGCTGGCAGTTGAGCAACGTCGATGTGCACCACAAATTGCCCCTCGCTGGGAAAAATAGAGCGCACAACGCCTTCGAAGCGCTCTGCTCGCAGGGACTCAAAGCTGAGCCTCGCCCGCTGTGCCGCCTTCACGCGCAGGGCGCCCTGTTGTTCCAGGGTCACTGTGATGTAGCGCTCCGTGAGGTCGGAGAGAGCCAGTACGGGGACTTGGGGGAAAACAGACTCCCCGTCCTTGAAGGCGAGTCGGGTGATGACACCGGCGAACGGGGCCTTGCTGACCTGGCCTTCGTCAAAGGTGACCAAAGTTTGCCCCGCCTGCACGTGGTCACCTTCTTGAATGTAGGTCTTCTTCACCGTTGTGGTGATGCCCATTTTGAGCTCATAGGTGTGACGGGCGGTGACCGTGCCCAGACCATACACGGCCTCAACCACGGGGCCTTCTTTGAGGGAAATGGCGGTGCCACCCCGGTATTGAGTGGCTCGGAGGACGAGAGCCACCCCCCCTGCGAGGAGGAGAAGGCAGAGGGCGATAACCAGCCCTTTATGTTTCTTGATCAGGATCAACATCAGTGCACTATGTGAGAGACTTCTGGAGGCGGCAAGCCATCTCGTCTTTCGAATGGGCAGCAGACTCTGTTTCTCTCCTTTTGTTTCGCAGGGTTTCACGTTACAACTCGATGAGATGACCGATAAGAAGAGTTCCACCTGGGCCGAATTGGGCCTTTCCCAAGAAATGATCGACGTCCTTTTGAACGCGGGCTTCCAGGCCCCTTCGGATGTGCAAGTGGCCGCCATACCTCCGGCGCTGAAGGGCGAAGACCTCATCGTCTCCGCCCGTACCGGTTCCGGCAAAACCGCGACCTTCGCCCTGCCCATGATCGAATACATCGTGGGCCGCAAGGGCACCACGGGCCTTATCCTGGCGCCCACCCGGGAGATTGCTCAACAAATTCACGCTACCTTCGAAAAGCTGGGCAAGCCCCGGGGCATCCATTCCGCCGTACTCATCGGTGGCATTGATTATCGCTACGACAAAGAAGCCCTGGCCACCCGGCCCGAGATCATCGTGGCCACCCCTGGCCGCCTCTGCGATCACATCGAGCGGGGCAATCTTTGGCTGGAGTTCATTGAGATTGTCGTCGTGGACGAAGCGGACCGCATGTTGGACATGGGCTTCACCCAGGAGCTGAATCGTATCGTGAAAGAGCTGGGCCCCAATCGCCAGACCCTCATGTATTCGGCCACCATGCCCCCCTCCGTGGAGCACCTCGCCCGTCAGTATCTGCGGGACAGCGCCCAACGCATCACCGTGGGCTCCGCCAGCAAGCCCGCAAGCTCCGTGAAGCAGAAACTCATCTGGGTGAAGGAAGAGCATAAGAAATCACGTCTCTGCCGCATCCTCGAAGAAGAGAAGGGCCCCGTCATCGTGTTCGTGCGCACCAAAGACGGCGCCTCGTTGTTGTTCCGCTCGTTGCACTCCCGCGGTTTCCATGACGTCACCGCCATGCACTCCAATATGGAGCAGAAGCATCGGGAGCAGGCTCTCGCCTCTTTTCGCGACGGCACGGTTCGTATTCTCATCGCCACCGACGTCGTGGGCCGCGGCATTCACGTCGAGGCCGTGGCTCAAGTGGTGAATTACGATGTGCCGCTGGAGGCTGAAGACTACACTCACCGCATCGGCCGCACAGGCCGCATCACCGTGGATGGCACCGTGGCGGAGGGCCTGGCGACGACGCTGGCCACTCCCCGGGATCGGCCTTTGGTGCGAGCCATCGAAGAGATGATGGGGTCCCCCATCGAAGCGGAATTTGCGGACAACACTATCCGTGACATTATTCTCAGTGGCGCCCGCGATGACAGCGCACCCGAGCGTGGCCGCGGTGGCCCCCGTGGCGGTGGTCGCCCCTCCCGTGGCGGCGGCGGTGGGTCCCG
>CAYHWW010000030.1:4647-19886 GCA_964360145.1 uncultured Oligoflexia bacterium
GCGGTGGCCCCCGTGGCGGTGGTCGCCCCTCCCGTGGCGGCGGCGGTGGGTCCCGTGGTGGCGGCGGAAGTCGTCGTGGCGGCGGTGGCTCTGGTTCCCGCTCCGCGCCCTAACGCATTTCGTCAAGGCGCGGTGGGTAAGGGATTAATATTATATTGACATAATATTACATTAGTGTAATATAATGAGCATGAAGACCGTCGTGACAAAAGCCCTGGTGAGACAATGCGACGAAGTGAGTGGGTTGCTCAAGTCCGTTTCCCATCCGGTGAGGCTGAAGGTGCTCTGCCAGCTCATGGAGGGGGAAAAGAGTGTCAACGAGCTGACCGAGTTCTGCGGCATCTCCCAGTCGGCCATGTCCCAGTTCCTCACTCGGATGAAAAATGAGGGGGTCGTCGTCAGTCGCCGGGAGGGGCAGTTCATGTACTACTCCATCGAGGACTCCCGCCTGTTCCGGCTGATGAAGGCTCTCAAGGAAATTTACTGCTGAGGTGTTTATGAATTTCATCGCATCCATGCTGCTTTCCCTCGCGGTGCCTCAAGCGCTCGCCGACGGTTCTTATAGTTTCGAGAGGATCTGGGCCTTGGCCCAGAAAAACCTGCCCTCGTTATCCGCTGCCCGCCACGAGGGGGAGGCGGCTTCCATCGCTAAAGACCGCGCGGGGCGTCACTGGTACCCTCGGGCTTTTGTCACGGGGCGAGCATTCAATAGCAACGACCCTGCCATGAACTTCATGGGAGTGCTGGGGCAGAGAAAAATCGAGGCCACTGACTTCGCGCCTTCCGCGCTCAATCACCCGGGGGGCCACTTTTTCACCCAGGGCACCCTGGGGGTCGACCTGCCCTTATACGAGGGGGGCATGAGGCATGCCCTTTCCCTGGCGGCCCATCGCGGCTGGGATGCCAAGGAGGCGGAACAGAAAGCGGTGACCTCCCAGGAGTACAGTGAGCTTGCCACGCATTTTGCGGCGCTTCTCACCTTTGAAGAACAGAAAGCGCAGCTCCAGGCGCTGTTGCGGGCGGTGGAAGGAATCATGAGTCAGTACCGCATCGGCTCCAAATCAAACCCCGTGGGCTATTCGGGTCTTTTGGGTTTGAAGAACCTGAAGAACCGCATCACGGGGCTCCTCATCGAAAATGCAGCGAAGGCCGATGGCCATGGTGGCGCCATCCGCGCCGCGGTGAAAGAGCTGCCCGAGGGTTGGAAGCCCGCCACGGCTGCCGCTCGCCAATTCCTGACGTCGGTTTACCCGTCGCGTCCCACCGCGGTGGTGCCCCTTGCGGTGCTCGCGGCCCGCAACGGCGCCGAGGCTGTGGAGAAAATGAAAGCTGTTGAAAGGGCCCAGCTCCTGCCTCGGGTGGGGGTTTTTGCCCAGGGTGACCTGTATAACGGCAAACGCGACACGGCGACGGCCTACACCACCGGGGCCTATCTGCAATGGAATATCTTCAATGCGTCGCAGTATGGCGCCACGTCACAAGCTGAACACACCGCCGCCGCGGCCCATGCCCGCGCCGACCAGCTGGCGCAGCGCATGGAGGGCCAAGCCGTCGCGGCCCGAAGCGCATCCCTCGCGTTGGAAAAGAACCTGCTCCTGCTCGATGAGAGCGCCGCGTTGCTGGCGGAGCAGACGAGCACCGCTCGCACTTTGTTCCGCAACGGCTCCATCAATGCCCTTCAGTTGGTGGAGGTGCTCTCGCGCCGCGCGGATCTGCTGGTGAACAGGGCGGCTGCCGAGTCGGAATGGGCCCAAGCCCTGGCCACACTGAAAGTGAGTGAGTAATGAATACGAATACTGGTTTCGCTGGTCGTCTCGCCGCCACCTTCGTGCAGTCCAAGCTGACCCCGGTCTTGGCCCTTTCAAGCATCCTGCTGGGGCTCCTCGCGGTGTGGCTCACTCCGAAAGAGGAAGAGCCGCAGATCTCCGTGCCCATGGTGGACATCCAGGTGCCAAGCCCGGGTTTCAGCGCCGCCGAGGTGGAACGCAAGGTCACCGAGCCCATGGAACGCGCAGTATGGGGCTTGGATGGCGTGGAGTACGTGTACTCGGCAAGTCGCGCCCACGGCGCTCTCATCACGGTGCGCTTCAAGGTGGGGGAGCCCATGGAGCCCAGCCTCGTGAAAATCCATCACAAGCTCATGAGCATCAAGTCTGAGCTGCCAGCCACCGTGGGGCAGCCCCTGGTGAAGGCCTTCTCCATTGATGACGTGCCGTTTCTCACTTTGACCTTCAGTTCCAAAACAAAAAGCGATTATGAGTTGCGCGGCGTGGTGGCGCCCCTTGCCCGGGAGTTATCGAGCACCCCTGATCTCTCCCGTGTGGAACTGCGGGGCGGCTTGAAGCGGGCCATTCGCGTCATCGTGGACCCCGTGCGCCTCCAGGCTCGGGGTGTGTCCTTGATGGCCGTGGCCCAGGCTTTGAAGTCGAACGATGCATCAGGGCCTGCGGGCAAGACCTGGGGCCAGGATCATGTCTATGACGTGGAAGTAGGGGGGCGCATCATCACGGCCACCGACGTGGAGAACATCGCCGTGGGCCAGCGAGGCGGCGCCGTGGTGAGGGTGCGGGACGTGGCCCGCATCGTGGATGGCCCCGAGGCCATGACGCGGGCTTCCGTGCTCTTGGATCGTGAGCGAGGCGGCCAGCCCGAACGAGCGGTGTCCATCGTGTTCGCTAAGCGCAAAGGCACCAACGTGGTGGTGCTCGCCGCCCAGCTGCTCAAGCGTGCCCACGCCTTCTCCGCGGGGTTGCCCCCGGGCGTGGTCATGAGCGTGGTGCGCAACTACGGCTCCACCGCCGCCGATAAATCCATGGAGCTCATCGAACATTTGCTCTTGGCGACTCTTTCGGTCACCGTGCTCATCGCCCTTGTCATGGGCATCCGTGCGTCCCTCGTGGTGGCCACCGCGATCCCCGTGACCTTGGCCCTCACGTTGGCCATCTACTACTTCATGGGTTACACCTTGAATCGGGTCACGCTCTTCGCTCTCATCTTTTCCATTGGTATCTTGGTGGATGACGCCATCGTGGTGGTGGAGAACATCGAGCGCCACTTGAGGATGGGCAAAGGCAAGAGCCTCCTGCGAGCCACCATTGATGGGGTGGCGGAAGTGGGCAATCCCACCATTCTCGCGACCTTCACGGTGATCGCCGCCATCCTGCCCATGGCCTTCGTGCGGGGTCTCATGGGCCCTTACATGAAGCCCATCCCCGTGGGTGCAAGCCTCGCCATGATCCTCTCTCTCTTTGTTGCATTCATCGTCACCCCTTGGGCGGCGGTGAAGCTTCTTCGGGCCCATGCCCCCGCTGATGCCGTGGAGAGCAAGTTGGATCGGGCCTACCGCGCCCTCATGGAGCGCCTGTTAGGGAAGGCGCGGTTCTCCCTGGCCTTTGGTGGGCTGACCGCGGCGCTTCTCATCGCCGCATCGAGTCTCGTCTATTTCAAGGTCGTGAAAGTGAAGATGCTGCCCTTCGACAACAAGAACGAGTTTCAGGTGCTCCTGGACTATGAGCCCACGACCCCGCTGACGAAGAGCCTGGAGCTTTCCACGGAGCTTGCTGCCGCGCTTTTGAAGGATGTCGACGTGGAGAAGGTACAGGTTTTTGCTGGAGAGTCCGCGCCGTTCTCCTTTTCAGGCATGGTGAAGCACACATTCATGAGAGGGAGCGACTATCAGGCGGATCTCCATGTGGTGCTTTCAGAAAAAGACCATCGCAAGCGCTCCTCCCACATGATCATCGAGTCCCTGCGGCCCGCGGTGGCTGCCTTTGGCAAGGCTCATGGCGCGATGACAAAGGTTCTTGAAATCCCACCAGGGCCTCCGGTGCTGGCCACCATGATGGCTGAGGTCTACGGCCCTGACGCCGCGACTCGTCGCCGGGTGGCCGAGGATGTCCACAAGGTGTTCCAGAGCGAGCCCAGCGTGGTGGACCTCGACTACACCTGGCGCACGGGGCGTCCTCGGAAACTCTATGCCTATGATCAGATCCGCGGTGGCATGCTGGGGGCCAGCGCCACTCAGGCTTGGGGAGTGGGGCAGTTGCTTTTCAGCGAAAGCCCCATGAGTTCTCTCAGCGAGGTTTCCAGTCCTGAAGATGTGGCGGTGGACCTTTCCGTGGACCCCGCCGTGAGGGCGGGCCGCGAGCCCTTCGCGGGACAGGTGGCAGGCTCTTTTGAGTCTGGTGTGCTGCATGTGGATCAGACCCTGAGAGCGCCCGTGACTTATCCCGACGAGACTCTCCATCGCAAGAATCTCAAACCCGTGGCCTACGTCATGAGTGAGCTTTCAGGCAGTGAGGAATCACCGGTGTACGGCATTTTGAAGCTGGCGCCAAAGATCAAGTACGCCCAGCAAACCGCTGATGTGCCCTGGGACACTCAGAGCCCCGTGGTGAAGTGGGATGGCGAGTGGTTCATCACCTACGAGGTGTTCCGCGATTTGGGCGGGGCGTTCGCCGTGGTCATGGTGCTCATCTATGTCTTGGTGCTGGGGTGGTTCAGAAGCTTCTTAGTGCCTCTCATCATCATGGCTCCCATTCCCATCAGCCTCATCGGCATTCTCCCGGGCCATGCTCTTACGGGGGCCTATTTCACCGCCACCTCCATGATCGGGTTCATCGCGGGGGCGGGCATCATCGTGCGCAATGCCATTATTCTCGTGGATTTCATCGAGCACCAGCTGGCCGCGGGCATGGCGTTGAAAGAGGCGGTGGTGAGCGCGGGGGTCCTGCGTTTCCGCCCCATGCTCCTCACCGCGGCGGCGGTGGTGGTGGGCAGTTCCGTCATGCTCTTCGACCCCATCTTTCAGGGGCTGGCGGTGAGTCTCATGTTCGGTGAAGTCGCCGCCACCGTGCTCAGCCGGTTTGCGGTGCCCGTTCTGTATTACTGGTTCGTCGGAAACAATCGTATGAAAGAGGTAGCCCATGTCCATTGAGAATCAAGTCCGCGCCTTCGCGGGAGCGTTCATCCTGGCCAGTCTCGCGTTGTCCCAGTACCATTCCCACTATTGGCTGTTCTTCACGGCCTTCGTGGGAGTCAATCTCTTGCAGTCCGCCTTCACGAAGTTCTGTCCACTCGAAATCATTTTGAGAAAAATCCAAACTTGTCCGCGGAAGTGAGGGGAGGGAGGCTGTGCCGTGCGAAATATATTCAGCTGCATATTTTATGCGCTTGACACTATTCCTGAATGAATTAACTGCGCGCAACCTAATCTGATTCGTTTTTCAAATTCTTCGCGCCATTCTCTTCCAGTGGAGAAGTCTGAGTAATCCATAAAAGCCTTGACCCATAATATAAATCTTTTATCACCACCGGTCCCCCTCTCTTCTGAGCTAGTTGTCTGGTGGGGTGTCAAAAGATTAGACAGCGCGTTCGGAGTTGAGCAATGACATGCTCCCTATTTTTTTGTGTTTTCACTAGTTTAGCGGCGGCACCGCCTGGCATCCGCGTTGCACTACTGTTGAGGAAGAAAGTTGTCCAAAGGAGATGTTTATGAACCGCCTATTCCCCTCGTTCTTTTTTATGGCTTGTGCCACTTTTACTGGTTTGACGTCTTCTGCGGCGAGAGCTGAAATGCATACAGCGACAAACGCCGATGGCAGACAGTTCAGCGCATGCCGCCCCTGGATCGCCAATACACTTGGCACTATCGCACACCGCATTCAGGAACAATCAGCTATGATCGATCGGTTCGAAGTACGGGCGGAGGAAATGCAACATAACGGTTCTTCTGCGGACGCTGGAAGAGCACTTGTGTATTCCGCCTCGGGACTCTGCGGGGCTTATCTTGATGACGTGACGCGCTGGAGATTGCTGTTCGATCGCATGTATAAGGATATTGACCTGAATTGCAATTCCATATTCTCAGACGAGAGTCACCTCACAGCAACGCACGTTAGTAATATTTATGAGTCTATGAATCGTACGACCGTTCGGTTGAATCATTTATTGTCTCATGTCAATTCGAGTGGTTTGACTGCGGCCCTTCGGGACAGTGTCAATCAGCAACGCCGTTTCCGTCAGCAGATACAGGAGATGATTGATGGGTTACCAGCTGCCTCAGATGTAGATGATACCACGCCGCCTGTCTCCAGCGCCGCGGAGTAAGGGTTACCTCATTAGCTCTGTTCGCACCGTGCTCTTGAGCGGTATTCATACCGAAGAGAGCGAAGATCTTATTTCTCATACACCACACCCGTAGGAGGATGACTGAAGACACTTTTTTTGAGATCATGGGTCATGACCCAATGGTTTGAAGAAGAAAAGTTCTGGCTGGAGACTTATGATTCGGTCTTTCCGGCAAAAAAGTTCGAAGAAGCAGATGGCGAGGTTGAGCAGATCTTGAAGCTGGTGGGCCACAAAGGTGGTCCCGCCCTTGATCTCTGCTGCGGCCCCGGGCGCCACTTGCTGGCGCTTGCCAAAAGGGGCATCGCCGCCACCGGCGTGGATCGCACGGCGTTCCTGCTTGCGAAGGCGCGGCAGCGCCTGGGGGCCGAGGGCTTGACCGCGGAGTTTCATCAGACGGATATGCGGGATTTCGTCCAGGAGAAATCCTTCGACCTGGTGCTTTCCATGTTCACATCCTTCGGATACTTCGCGGACAAGGATGATGACCTCAAAGTGCTGAGGAACATCCAGCGGAGCCTGCGGCCAGGCGGCTCCCTTGTCATCGACATCGTCAGCAAAGAGATCGTCGCACGGGTATTCAAGGACGTCGTTCATGTGCTGCTCCCCAGCGGCGCCGAGGTATTTGAGACCCGCGAAATCGTCGATGACTGGACCCGCATCCGCGGCTTGCGCAGGACCATTGGCACGGATGGCTCCATGCATCGCCATGAATTCGAGCACAGGATTTACTCCGCTCAAGAGCTGAAGGATCTCATGCTGCGGGCGGAGTTCAGTACCGCCCGCGCCTACGGTGGCTTTGATGGCTCTCCCTACGATGACAAGTCCCAACGCCTTGTCGTCGTTGGTGTCCGATAGGGCAAGATGCCCCATTCTGGCTCATGATGCCACGGCACGCGAATTGCTTAGTCTGAGGCCAAAGGGGAAATGAACCATGCAACCAAATATCGGCATCGATGAGAAACACCGCAAAGACATCAGTGAGGGGCTCTCGCGGCTCTTGGCTGATACCTACACGCTTTACCTCAAGACGCAGAATTACCACTGGAACGTCACGGGCGCCGCGTTCGCGTCGCTGCATCAGATCTTTGAGACTCAGTATAAAGAGCTCGCCGAGGCCACCGATCTCATAGCGGAGCGCATCAGGGCGTTGGGGACATTCGCCCCAGCGAGCTTCATGGAGTTCACCAAGCTCGCCACCATCAAAGAAGAGCAGAGGCCCCACGGCGCGGAGGCCATGATCAAGAGTCTGCTGGAAGGCCACGAGAGCGTGGTGCGCACCGCACGCTTTGCGTCCCCCGTGGTGGAGCTGGCGGAAGATGCCCCCACCGCGGATCTTCTTGCCCAGCGGATGCAGGTCCACGAAAAGGCGGCCTGGATGCTACGCAGCATGTTGCAGAGATAGGTATGGAGCAGCTCAAAGAGGTCATGTCGACACACGTGGAGGTGATCGCTCCTGGTGCCAAAGCTAGAGTGGCCAACGAGAAGATGCTCAGGCTCCACATCGGTGCGTTGCTCGTCAGTGATGGCGAGAAGATGGTCGGTATGGTGACCCAACGCGATATCGCTGGAAACTTGAATGCTTCTGTCGCTGACACCATGACGAGTCCAGTTGTCTCTGTCTCTAGCGAGATGGGCGTGACGGAGGCTGCGTGCCTGATGAAAGTGAAACGCATCCGGAGGCTCGCGGTGCTCGATAAGCGAAAAAAGCTTGTGGGCTTCGTGGTGCTGAGCGTGCTGCAGGGCAAGGTCAACGAGGGCATCGTATTGAAAGACCTCGAAAGAATTGCGGCGGCGGTCATATCAAGGGCCAAACGCAAGCGATCGTGGTTCTATTCGTGGCGAGCCAGGCTGAAGGGGCTGTTTCGCCGCAAGGACATGGCCCACGAGGTAAAGAGACCCAGTGATGACAGCAATGTCGTCGGGTTCCGTGCGGTGGTTGAGACACGAGAGAATATGAAAGACGTCGTGGTTTGAGATCTCCGCTCGGTTTCTGATGCGCGCCGGATACTCCTGAATGCGAAAGGGCTTGAATGGGGTTTCCGTCAGGTAGAGTCTGGCGCGCGGCAGAGTGAGCAGCTTCTCGAACATGAGGGTCGCGTCCTTATCGCGGCCGATGCCGACGATGAGGTGCAGGGTCTTCCAACTCATGGTGTTCAAGATCTCAATGAGGCTGTCGATGCCCGCTGGGTTGTGGTCGCCAGAGAGATAGAGGGGGCAGGGGAGTAGGCCGCCCCCCAGTGGGCTGAAGCGACCGGGCCAGCGCACCGCTTGAAGGGCGTGCAGAGAGCTATTGGGGTCGAAACCCATGGCTTTGAAAAGTGTGAGAGCGGTGGCCGTGTTCTCGGCGGCGCGTGCCCCGCGGAGATTGAGTGCAACACGCCCCAGCTCCAAGGGTTCAGCGCTGATCCAGCGGCAATGAGTCCGAGCGGTAGTCTCGGCGCGGAGAGGGGCCAGGCTGGCGTCCATGGGGCTGTGGACCACCACGGCATCTTTGCCGATGACCCCGAACTTCTGGCGAGCGATGTCTTCCAGCGTACCGCCGAGGATGTCCTGGTGATCCATGCTCAGCTGCGTGATGGCGCAGTGGTGGTGGGGGATGGCGTTGGTCGCATCGCACTGGCCTCCCAGGCCCACTTCCCAGATGGCATGATCCACCGGCGGGCCGTGACCACCGGAATAAAACACATGGGCCGCCATGAGGGTCAACGCCTCGAAGTGGGTGAGGCCCTCTGCGATGACGATGTCTTTGACGGCGAGATAGGCCGCGGTGAAATCGTCTTCAGTGATGTCGTGGTCGTTGATGCGCATGCGCTCGCAGGCGCTCACCAAGTGGGGCGACGTATAGAGGCCCACGCGCTTGCCGGCGGCGGTGAGCAGCGCGCTCAAGGTGGCGGCGGTGGTGCCCTTGCCATTGGTGCCGGCGATGATGATGCCGCTCTCCGCGGGAATGCGCTGTTTGAGGCCAGAGCGCACGAGAGCCCGTTCCATGGGGGCGAGGGACGGCATGGTGGTGGGCATGATGCCGAGGAGCTCGAGCTCGGTGAGGGCTTGCTTGTAATTCATATCAGTCGTGATCCCAGCTGCAGGGCGCGTTTTTGGGTCTCGATATCATGAACGCGGATGTAGTCCACGCCACTGTTGGCCATTTGCGCCGTGAGGATGGCGGTTTCCAGATCCCGCGCTGCCGCAGGGACCGCGTCCGTGGGATCGAGGAAGCGCTTGCGGGAGTGGCCCATGAGGAGGGGGACCTGCAAGGCGCTGAACTCCGAAGCGCGGCAGATGATGGCGAGATTTTGAGCCGTGGTTTTACCAAAGCCGATGCCAGGGTCGAAGATGATGCGATGTCGGGGAATGCCCCGCTGGGTGAGTTCCTGGATTTTTGTTTTTCCCCAGTCAAGGAGCTGGGCGATGGGGTCGCGGTGGATGTCCAAGGTGACGTGGCGCTGGGGCGGCACGCCCATGGAGTGCATGAGAACCACGGTGCAGCGGGAGCGGGCGGCGATTTCGTGAAGTCGGGGATCGCTGAAACCGCCCACGTCGTTGATCCAGTCCACGGGGAATCTCTCCAACGCCCAGGCCACGGTGGCGCTGTGGCGGGAGTCCAGGCTCAGGCGGAAGCCCTGGAGAGTTTCGAGGACGGGAGCGAGGCGTTGCTGTTCCATTGCAGGAGAGATGGGGGTGGCGCCGGGGCGGGTGGATTCAGCGCCCACGTCGATGATGGTGGCCCCGTCCTTCACAAGGGCTTGCAGGGGCGCACCTCCGGAGAAGGAGTCTGGAGTGATGTTGAGCACGGCCACGAGCTCGGGCCATGCGGATGTGGAGAGGCGGGTGCGCAGGGGCACTTGTTCCGCATCGGCGTAACGCCAAGGGTGTGTGAGGTCGCAGCGGCGGGGCCCGGCGCAGTCTTGGGCGGGCAGCAGCGCAAAGGGGCGCTCCCAGAGGCCAGCGTGGGGCACGGTCGCCGTGGCATCGCACACGTCGGGGCCACCCCAGGCGAGGAGGTCGAGATCAATGATGCGTGGTGCCCAGCGCGGGGCCTCCACCCGGCCCAACGCTCGTTCGATTTCTTTGAAGGCCGCCACCATGGCGGCGGCGCTCATTGGCGCGGCCGTGTATTCAAGGAGGCATGCCCCATTGAAGTAAGTGCGGTTCCAGTGCTCCGGTGCTTGGGGCGGTAAGAGCGCATCAGATTCATAGAGGGGGGAGGAGGCGAGCAAACAAAAGTCTGGATGCGCTCTCAGCGCGCCGCGGGCCCGTCGGAGCATCTCCACCGCGTTGTCGCTATTAGAGCCAAGGCCCACAATGAATTCACGAGGTCCAAGAGTGAACATAGGCCCATCCGAAGCGGGGTTTAGCGACGGTGAGTTCCCACTGGAGGTTGCGTGTGGGCAGGTGCTGCCGCAGACATTCTTCGAGAGCTTGCCCCAGACGCTCCAGGGTGTGCACCCGAGTGGTCAGCGCGCACTCTCGGATGAGGTGCTGCAAGGCCCCCACATCAACGGTGTCCATGAGCTGATCCGTCACGGAGGCCGGGAATTTCTCAGGGTTTGTCACGGTGATGCGCAGCCCCACGGGTTGGGTCAGCCGCCGCTCTTCTTCGGTGCAGCCGATGTGGAGCTGGAGTTCCACGTCGGAGAGCTCAATGCGGCATGGCATCGAGGAACTTCCAGAGGGCGGAGCAGGCGATGTTGGCGGCGTCCTGGGCTTTGCGCTTCTGCTCTTGAGGCAAGGCATCCACCAGGCGTTCGAGGGCCGCGGTGTGCCACTGGTCCGCTTCTTCGTGGACGGCGAAGAAGCGCGTGCCCTGGGCTTGCTGCGCGGCGGTGGCGAGGTAGTGGTCTTTCAGCGCCTTGCCTTTGAAGCGGGCGATGGCGGGCACTTGGGATTCGTAGGCCAGGATGGCGCCCAGTCCCTCTTCAGGGCTGGCGGCCACGAGGGCGTGGAACTGCTCGACGAGGGCGCAAGTCGCGGCGGAGGGCGTGCCCGCGGCCACCGCTTGGCGATCAAGGCCCAGTGAGGCGGCGAAATCCAACCACAGCTCTGGGTGGGGGGAGGACGGGTTTTCTTCATCCATGAGATTGCTCAAGAGCACTTGGCGGGATTTGAGGTCGGGGAGCTGGGAGTGGAGGCGGCTCAAGTAACGGGGGAAGTTGGCCACCTGCCAGTAGTATTCGCTGGCGTAGGTGCGCAAGGCCTCCCGCGGGAGGGCGCCGCACTCCCAGGCGCGGTACCAGGGATGATCGAGGAGCTTTGGTGATGTGGTGAGGGGTGTTGGCATGGCGTTAAAGTGACCAATGACGGTAGATAAGTCGAACCAAATGGAATAAAGCATCCGTTAAGTGAAACTGAACGAATTGGATCTCAATAAACTTCATGTGTTCCGCGTGGTCGCCGAATCGGCGAGCATGCGCGAAGCGGGCGAGCGGTTGCTGCGCACGCCGTCGGCGGTGAGCCAGAGCATCACGGGGCTGGAGAAGAGCCTGGGGTTCCAGCTGTTCACGCGCCGGGGCATCCGCCTGGAACTCACGCCCACGGGGCGCCGCGTCCTTCAGCAGGTGAAGGTGAGCGAACAGGGCTTGCGGGGCCTCTTCGAGGAAATCCGCGACGAGCCCGCGCGGGTGGCGGGACGCGTGACCCTGGGCATCCCGCCGGGGTATCCCGCGGTGTCCGTGGGCGAAGGCCTGAGCGCGGCGCTCCTCCATTATCCTGAGTTGCAGTTGCGCCTGCGGTTTCTGCCCCATGCTGAGCTGGCAGCTGAGCTCCGCAAGGGCCGCATGGACATGGCGCTGTCCCTGCAACCCTTGCGGCAGTGGCACCGGCTGGTGAAGAGCACAAAGCTGCGGGAAGAGAATCTCATCCTCGTGGTGCCGCCGCGCCACCGCCATCTCTGCGCGGGGCCCCTCACGGAGTTGCCCGTGGTGGATTACTACCAGAAGCCCCTGCTCATCGAGGGCTGGCTCAAGCACCACCGTCAGCGTCGGGTGAAACCCCGCATCCGTGTTTTCGGGTCCAACCTGGATCACGTGCTGCAGATGGTATTCAAGGGAGTGGGTTGCGCCGTGGTGCCGCGGCACGTCGTCACCGCGGAGCTTGCCGCGGGCACGCTGCTGGAGCACGGCTGGGACCAGCGGCGCCCCTGGATCGTCAGCGTGTGGCTCAACGCAAGCCACGGGGCGGAACGCATGGCGCCCGCGGTGCGGTGCGTTTGGGACGGGCTGGGGTCGTAGCTCCGCGGAAGGCAACGACTGTTGCCTTCCCGCCAGTCATTGGCGGTCAATGTGCCATCGCAAGGCAACATTCGTTGCCTTAGGGTTCGCACATTTATAAGGTGCAACATATGAGCAACGCCTGGCACCAGCAAACAGAGTCCGAGGCCCTCGCCGCCCAGAAGACGTCCCTCACCCACGGTCTTTCCCATGACGAGGCAGAGAGCCGTCGCGCGGAGTACGGCGGCAACGTCATTCAAGACGCCAAGCGCCGCGGCGTGGGCCGCATCCTCCTTGCCCAGTTCTCCGATCTTTTAGTGATCGTGCTCATCGGTGCCGCCGTGGTTGCTGGTTTTCTCGGGGAACCCGAAGAGACCATCGCCATCGTCGCCATCATTGTTCTCAATGCCGCCCTGGGTTTCTTTCAGGAATACCGGGCGGAGCGGGCCATGGAGGCGTTGAAAGCGCTTACCGCGCCACAGGCCAAGGTCAGGAGACTGGGCCACGTCGTCATGGTGCCCGCCTATGATTTAGTCCCCGGGGACATTGTGCTGCTGGAATCCGGCAACATCGTGCCCGCGGATCTGCGGATCATTGAATCTGTTGAGTTCAGAGTGGATGAGTCCGCGCTCACCGGCGAGTCCCAGCCCGTGGAAAAAAAGAGCGATACCATTGCCATGGATCCGCTGCCCGTGGGGGATCAGAAGAACATGGCCTTCAAGGGCACCGTGGTCACGGCGGGCCGGGCCACTGGCCTCATCGTGCGCACGGGCATGGCCACCGAGTTGGGGCGCATCGCCAATCTGCTGAAAGAAGAAGTCGAGGTGAGGACGCCCTTGCAGAACCGCCTGGCCCGCTTCGCCAAGGGGCTTGCCCTCGTCGTCATCGCCCTTTGCGCCGTCATCTTTTTACTCGGCCTCGCCAGGGGGGAAGAACCTGTGCTGATGTTCCTCACCGCTCTGAGCCTTGCCGTGGCGGGCATCCCCGAAGCTTTACCCGCCGTGGTGACCGTGTCCCTGGCCCTGGGGGCGCGGGTCATGGGTCGCAGAAAAGCGTTGGTGCGGAAGCTCCCCGCCGTGGAGGCCCTGGGCTCGGTGACCTTCATCTGCGCGGATAAAACGGGCACATTGACGCTGAACCGCATGGCCGTGAAGGATGTTCGCGTCGCGGACGACGCAAGACAGATGTTCTTCAAGATCCTCGCTTTGAATAACGATGTCACCTTCGGTGCTGGAGGCGAGTGCCACGGCGACCCCACTGAAACAGCCTTGGTCCAAGCCGCCCTGGAAGAAGGCGTGGACAAGCGGGCGTTGGAAAAAGAAATGCCGCGAGTTGCGGAGCTTCCGTTCTCCAGCGAGCGGGGGCTCATGAGCACGGTTCACGCTATGCCTGGTGGTGCCGTGGTCCTCACCAAGGGCGCGCCGGAGAAGCTCTTGCCATTGTGTGGCGAGGGCGCCGTGGCATTCATGGCCGTGGCGGAAGACATGGCAAAGCAAGGGTTCCGCGTCTTGGCCCTGGCCTCTCGCGAGGAGAGAGGCAGCGCCGATGCTCTGGAGCTGAAGGGCATTGAGCGGGACTTGCAGTACGCGGGCCTCGTGGGTCTCATGGACCCCTTGCGACCCGAGGCCAAGGGCGCCGTGGAGCTTTGCAAATCCGCGGGCATCCGCGTGGTCATGATCACCGGCGATCATCCCGCCACGGCGAAGGCCATCGCGGGCGCCCTGGGCCTTTTACGCGATGAGGGCCAGGGGCTTGTCACGGGCCAGCAGCTCTTGGAGATGGATGACGCGACATTGCAGCGGAGGGTGCGCGACATCAGTGTCTATGCGCGGGCGGCCCCTGAACAGAAGATCCGCATCGTGAAAGCCCTGCAGGCCAGTGGTGAGATTGTTGCCATGACTGGCGATGGCGTCAATGACGCGCCGGCCCTGCGCTACTCTGATGTCGGTGTGTCCATGGGCAAGGGGGGCACTGACGTGGCCCGCGAGGCTTCCCACATGGTGCTCTTGGATGACAACTTCGCCACCATAGTCGATGCCGTGCGGGAGGGGCGTCGCATCTACGACAACATCCGCAAGTTCATCCGCTTCGCCCTCTCCGGCAATTCCGGTGAGATCTGGACGCTTTTTCTCGCGCCCTTCGTGGGGCTGCCCACGCCGCTGCTTCCCATTCATATTCTTTGGGTGAACCTCGTGACCGATGGATTGCCGGGGCTCGCCCTGGCCATGGAGCCCGCGGAGAAGAGGATCATGACGCGGCCCCCGCGGCGGCCTCAAGAGAGCGTCTTCGCCCAGGGCCTGTGGCAACACACGGTGTGGGTGGGCCTCCTCACCGCGGCGGCGACCTTGGGCACCATGGCCTGGGCCTATCACACGGGTCATAGCCATTGGCGCAGCATGGCCTTCACCGTGCTCACCGTCGTGCAGATGGGCCATGTCATGGCTATTCGTTCAGAGACAGAATCTTTATTCACGCTGGGTTTGAGATCAAACATGCCGCTGCTTGCGGCGGTGGCGCTGACCCTCGTTCTGCAAATGTGCACTCTCTATGTGCCGTTCATGAACCGGGTTTTCAAGACGGAGCCCCTGAGTTGGGATGAGCTACTCGTTTGCCTCGTGGTTTCCTCCAGCGTGTTCATCGCCGTGGAGTTGGAGAAGTGGGTGAAGCGCCGCGGTTTGCGCGCCACTCCCGCGCCAGCCGTTCCCGATGATCGGGGTGGGCAATGCCGATGAGCGCTTTGGCCCTCTCACCGATGGTCTTGCCATAAAGGTCCGCCACGCCGTGTTCGGTGACGATGAAGTGGGCATGGGCCCTGGTGGTGACCACGCCAGCGCCCGCTTTCAATGTGGCGACGATGCGGGATGCCCCGTGCTTTGTTTGGCTCGTCATGGCGATGATGGGCTT
>CAYHWW010000030.1:19986-26480 GCA_964360145.1 uncultured Oligoflexia bacterium
TGAGGCAGGGGCACATCCACTTCCAGAAAATGATCCACCTCATCTAAGTGGATGAAGCCATCGCCGTGGACCCGGGGCATCCGCTGGTTGATTTGCGCGAGGATCAAATCAGCGGATTCAAAGGCCGCCTTCGCCACATCCACGCTGGTGCCCAAAGTGCAGTAGCCATGACGGTCCGGTGGCGAGAGATGCAGAAGCGCCACGTTCAGCGGCCTGCGCCGGGAGCGGAAGAGCTGGGGGATTTCAGACAAAAAGCAGGGCAGGTAGTCCACTCGATCCATGTCGAGCTTGGGCCGCATGTTGCCCCCCACAAAGAGATTGGCCACGCGGAAGCTCTTTTCAAAACGTGGGTCAGCGTAAGTCGCGTCGCACTCCGTGTGGAGGTGGATGAGTTCCACGTCCCGGAGACGATGCGCCTGCAGGACGAGGGCATCGAGGAGCACGGTGGGAGTGGCGCTCCCACCGTGCACGAATACCCGCTGGCCTGATTCAATGTGGCAAACGACATCTGCCGCGGTCTTATGCGCAGCGCTCATCTCACTGGGCCACCCAGCCGCCATCCACTGCCAGCGAGTGTCCGGTGACGAAGGAGGCGCCGCCCGAGCAGAGCCAAAGCACTGCGCTGGCGATTTCTTCAGGTTTGCCCACGCGGCCGATGGGTTCCCCCGCCACGAGCTGCTTCTGGACCTGGGCCTCGCCGTGAGTGAAACGATCGATCATGGGGGTTTGGATGACGCCGGGGCAAACCACGTTGATGCGGATATTGGATTTGGCGTACTCAAGGGCCGCGGTTTTAGTGAGTCCGATGACTCCGTGCTTGCTGGCGACATAGGCGGGGATGCCGGGGAAGCCGATGAGGCCCGCGATGGAGGAGCAGTTGACGATGGCGCCGCTGCCTTGCTTGAGCATCTGAGGGATTTGGTGTTTCATGCAAAGCCACACGCCTTTGAGGTTGACGTTGATGACGCGGTCCCAGTTCTCATCGGTGCAGTCGGGGGTGAGGCCCTGCTTGCCTTCGATGCCGGCGTTGTTGAACGCGTAGTCGAGGCCACCGAACGTCTCGATAGTGCGATGCATCATTTCTTTGACGTCCTGCTCCTTGGATACATCACAGCGGACAAAAATGGAGCGCCGACCGAGGCCTTCGATCATGCGTGCGGTCTGAACGCCCCCATCTTCCATGGTGTCAGCCACAACAACATCGGCGCCGTTCTGGGCGAAGGCCATGGCCGTGGCTCGGCCGATGCCCGACGCGGCGCCCGTGACCAATGCGACTTTTCCATTTAAGGGATATTGAATGTCTTTCATGGTGTGTTTCCTTTTCTTTGTATTCTATCAGTATAAAGGGGGTATCTATGAAGCAAGTCATTGTTGATGTCCGTGAAAAAGATGAGTTTGAGGCGGAACATGTGAAGGAGTCCGTCCATGTGCCTCTTTCCTCTTTTGCAAGCCAGGCGCCAGGCATTCTGGAGCAAATCAAAGATCAAGAGATTGTCCTCATGTGTCGTAGTGGCAAACGGGCCCAGTTGGCCCGGGATCAGATCGCCGCCATGGGCTTTGATCTACAGTGTCAGGTGTACAAGGGCGGCATTCTTGCTTGGAAAAAGCAGGGTGGTCCCACCGTTGCCACCAGGAAGAACCATTTCCCCATCTTGCGGCAAGTGCAGATCGTGGCGGGATTCTTGGTGCTCATGGCCGTCATCGCGGCTTTTTCCGTCGATATCCGTTTCGCCGCCCTGGCGGGGTTCGTGGGCGCGGGTCTCCTTTTCGCTGGCATCACAGGCCAGTGTTTGATGGCGGAGCTGCTGGCCAAGATGCCCTGGAACAAGCGCAACCCCACAAAACAAAAAGAGCTTTGTGAAGTAAGCCCCTCATCCACGAGCTGCAATAAATGAGTACCACCGTGCGCAAGTTGGAAGAAATTCTCGTTGCGGGCGAAAAACCCCCGGCGGCGGAGTGGCAATTGCGGGCGGTGCAAAGCGAGCAATGCCTGTCCTACGTGGCCTGGAACACGAAGACGAAGGAGGCTCTCGTCTTTGACCCCAAAGAAGAAGACCTCGAGGCCTATCTCTCCATTGCCGACGAGCTCTCGGGTTACCTGTGGCTGGGCATCATCGACTCCCACACCCACGCGGATCATGTGTCGGTCGCCGCCGCCTTGGCGGGCAAGCTCAAGGCTCCGCTGATCATGCAGGCCAAGAGCCCCAGTCAACGAGTGGATGTGCGCATCTGCAAAGAGACGGCACTGCCAACCCATGGCGGGCCGCTGCGGTTTCTCCTGACGCCGGGGCACACTTTAGATTCAATCACTGTTATTTGGGGGCCATTCCTCTTCGGCGGGGACACGGTTCTCTTTGGCGATGCCGGGCGGGATGATCTGCCCGGTGGCGATGCCACCGCCCACTACGAAAGCCTGCAGGCCGTGAAGTGGGCGGCTCAACCGGAGATGATCCTGTTGCCTGGCCATGACAACAGTGGAGGCAGGGCTTCCAGCTGGGCCACCCAGCTCAAGGTCAATGCGTCCCTCGCTCAGAAGCGCGAGGATTACGTGCGGGAGGCAGAGGCCTTTGACGCCCCCGGGCCGACATTCTTGAAAAAATCATTGAGGGAGAACTTCAAGTGAACCCTCAGCACGACTGCTGCGCACACAAAGATGCGAAGACCCCAAGCGCCGCGGCGGCGCCCCCCGGTGCCATCTACACCTGTCCCATGCACCCGGAGGTGAGGCAGGTGGGCTTCGGAAGTTGTCCCCTTTGCGGCATGGCCCTTGAGCTCGCCGAGGTCTCGTTGAACGACGACGGCCCCAACCCCGAGTTGGTGGATTTCTCGCGGCGCCTCAAATGGAGCGCACTCTTTGCGGTGCCTCTCTTGCTTCTCGCCATGGGCGAGATGATCCCCGGCGTATCGCCGCATGACTGGCTCCCTGGGGTTGCCTTCAACGGGGTTCAGCTCATGCTTGCCACCCCCGTGGTGCTCTGGGCGGGCTATCCCCTCTTTCACCGGGGTTGGTATTCCCTGAAAACGGGTAACCTCAATATGTTTACTCTCATCGCCCTCGGCACGGGCGTGTCCTATGCGTACAGTGTGCTTGCCACGGTGGCCCCCGGCATCTTCCCGGAAGCCTTTCGTGGTCATGGCGGCGGGGTGGGCGTGTATTTCGAGGCATCCGCGGTCATCGTGACCCTGGTGCTTCTGGGGCAGGTGCTGGAGTTGAAGGCCCGGGGCCGGACGAGCCTTGCCATCAAGTCGCTGCTGAAGCTCGCGCCCAAGACCGCGAGAGTGGTGCGTGAGAGCGGCAGCGAAGAGGACGTTGATCTCGGTCTCGTGCGCGTGGGCGATCATCTGAGGGTGCGCCCCGGCGAGCAGGTGCCCGTGGACGGCGTGGTGATGAGCGGCGCCAGCACCATCGATGAGTCCATGCTCACCGGCGAGCCCATGCCCGTGGAGAAGCATGAGGGTGAGGCCCTCAAGGCGGGCACCAGCAATCAAAGCGGCAGCTTCATCATGGAGGCGCGCACCGTGGGCGCGGACACCCTCCTTGCCCGCATCGTGCGCATGGTGGGCGAGGCCCAGCGGAGCCGCGCCCCCATCCAGGGGCTCGCCGACCGCGTGTCAGCGTGGTTCGTGCCCGCTGTGGTGGCATCGTCCGTGCTCAGCGCCATCGTCTGGGCTGTGTTCGGCCCTGAACCTTCCTATGCTTATGCCCTGGTGAACGCTGTTGCCGTGCTCATCATCGCGTGTCCCTGTGCCCTGGGGCTTGCCACCCCGATGTCCATCATGGTGGGCACGGGCCGTGGCGCCCAGGCAGGCGTATTGGTGCGACACGCCGAGGCTCTCGAGCTCCTCGAAAAAGTGGACACCTTGGTGCTCGATAAAACAGGCACTCTCACCGAGGGGAAGCCCAGGCTTGTCAGCATAAAAACTCTGCGGTCCTTCTCCGAGAATGAAATGCTGAAATTTGCCGCGGCCCTTGAAAGGGGCAGTGAGCACCCCCTTGCCGCCGCCGTGCTCACCGCCGCTGGCGAGCGTGCCGTGGGGCAGCTCCCCCCGCTTGCGGGGTTTGAGGCCATCCATGGCCTGGGCATCACCGGTACGGTGGAGGGTCGCGAGGTTGCCGTGGGCAGCACGCAGCTTTTGAGCAGCCTCTCCATCGCAACCACCGAGTTGAGCGCTCTTGCCCAGGGGCTCGCCGCCCAGGGGCAAACAGTGCTCTTCGTCGCCATTGACAGTAAGCCCGCGGGCATCCTCGGGGTCGCGGACCCCATCAAAGAGAGCTCCTTTGAGGCAGTACGCATGCTGAAAGCAGACGGGCTCAAGCTCGTCATGCTCACCGGTGACAACGAGGAAACAGCGCGGGCGGTGGCGGAAAAATTGGGCATCGCGGAAGTCCATGCCAGCGTGCTCCCTCATCAGAAGAGCGACATCGTGAAGGGGCTTCAGGCCCAGGGCCGCAAAGTGGCCATGGCCGGTGACGGCGTCAATGATGCGCCCGCCCTGGCCCAGGCGGAGGTGGGCATTGCCATGGGGACGGGCGCCGATATCGCCATGCAAAGTGCTGGCATCACGTTGGTGCAGGGCGACCTGCGGGCCATTGCCCGGGCGAGAAACCTGAGTCGCCTCACCATGAGAAACATCCGCCAGAACCTGTTCTTCGCCTTGATCTACAACGCCCTCGGCGTGCCCCTCGCCGCCGGCGTGCTCTACCCCGCCTTCGGCCTGCTCTTAAGCCCCATGATCGCCAGCACCGCCATGTCCTTCAGTTCCGTGTCCGTCATTGCCAATGCTTTGCGTCTGAGAAAAGCGCGGCTATGAGCGGGGCTGCACGCTCTTGAATTGAGCCATCAGAGGCTCGTCGCGTTCCGTGACGAAGTTGATGACCGTGCCCTTGCGGCCGGCGCGCGCCGTTCGCCCGACGCGGTGGATGTAGTTCTCCATCTGCTCAGGCAGGTGGTAGTTGATGACGCGGCCAACGTGTTCAATGTCGAGGCCCCGTGAAGCGAGGTCGGTGGAGATGAGAAGGTCCACGCTGCCGTCGCGGAATTTCTTGAGATTGGCGCGGCGTTCGACTTTGTCCATCTCGCCGCGATAGACCACGCACTTGAAGCCCTTGGATACCACTGCTTCAGCAAGCTTGTCGCATTGCTCGCGGGTGTTGGTGAAGAGCAGAGTCCCGCCGGCCACTTTTTCCCTGAGCAGGGTTTCGAGCATGGGCAGGCGTTTGCCGTCGGGCACGATGCGATTCTTCGTGGTGAGGGTGGCGACGACGCGATGGCTGCCCTCGCTGCGGATGACTTCAACACCAGAAAATAAATTCTGGATCATCGCCTGCACGGACGTCGAGACCGTCGCGGAGAACAAGGCCATCTGGCGCCGGGGGGGGCAGGCACCCACGATGCGAGTGGCGTCAGGCAGAAAACCCTGGTCAAGCATCTGGTCGGTTTCGTCGAAAATCAAAAAGCGAACGTCGCTGAAGTCGATGAGACGCCGATCGAGGAGCTTCACCACGCGTCCCGGCGTGGCAACGAGCACTTCGAACGCGCCCTGGATGTTTCTCTTTGCGACTTCAAGGGTCGTGCCGCCAAGCACGGTGCGGACCCGCAGGCGCGTCGTATGGGTGAAGGGCTTAAAGACCCGCGAGACTTGCTCGCCGAGCTCCCGGGTGGGGACGATGACCACGGCCCGGGGCCGTCCTTCCACGGTGATGCGGTCGCCGCTGTTCTCCAGGGATTTGAGCTTGTGCAATACAGGCAAGGCATAGGCAAGAGTTTTGCCGCTGCCCGTTTCAGCCACACCCACCACGGAACGGCCCGCGAGCAGGGCGGGCAGGGCGCGGTTCTGGATCTCGGTGGGCTTCACGAGGCTCTTTTCGCCGAGGGTCGTTTGCAGTGTGGGGAGGAGGTCGAAATCGCTGAATGAGCTCATGAGAAAGTCCGTTCTTAAAGGAGGAGTGGGGCGGGCAGAGCCGTACCATTTTTATATGGTATTTAGCTAGTAAAATATTGAGGTTCCGCGGGTCTCAGAGTGCGAGGCCCTTTAGCAAATACCTCAGGAACTGGTCCCCGCATTCACGGTAGTTTCTGTGGTCGGATTTGCGGAAAAAAGCGCCCAATTCCGCCTTTGAGACGCGAAGGCCGGATTTCTCGATGATGGCGATAAGATCGCTGTCTTTGAGCTCAAAGGCCACCCGCAGCTTTTTTAAAACAACATTATTTGTGATGTAGGTCTCGACGGGCAGGGCGGGTCTCGTCTCGTCCTTGCCCCGCTTGTGGAAAATCAGTCCGTTCAAGAAGTGGCCCATCACGCGGTGGCTGCACTCTTTGTAGCCCTCTTCATCCTCTTTTCTGAGAAATGAGGTGATGTCGGATCTGCTCACTTCGCAGCCTGCCAGGGCAAGGATTTCGATCAGCTTGGCATCGCTGATGTTGAGGATGTAGCGCACGCTTCTCAGCACGTCGTTGTTAGTCATACGAGGGGTTGCCCTAGCACATTTTGCC
>CAYHWW010000031.1:0-25438 GCA_964360145.1 uncultured Oligoflexia bacterium
TCCACGCGGCGCACATGAGTGCGCCTTGGTCGCCGGGCTCCTCCTCCGCCTCGCTCTGCGGGAAAAGCCCTTCGCCTAACCAAATTTTGGGTTGAGAATCTACTGTAAAAACAGAGTCTACGAATAGGCGAAGGTATTTTGCCGGGGAGCGAGGATTTCCGGGCACGAGCCCGGAAATCGGTCAGCGCAGCTGCGCCGAAGCAGGATGCGTAGGCGACGGGAGGAGGAAGTGGCCGACCAAAGCGCACTCCTGTGCGCTGCGTGGATTTTTGGGCAGGAGCCCAAAAATCGGTCAGCGAAGCTGCGCCGGAGCAGGATGCGTAGGCGACGGGCCACGACGACGACAACGAAGCTCCCCGGCAAAAGACCGAGCCTAGAATTTTAGGCCTTTGACTGCGTCGTCATTGATCTTGATCTTAGACTGCGTGCGCAGCTTGCTGATGGTTTCCTGGGCCAAGGAGGATCTCAGATCTTCTTTGACCCGGGCTTCCACCTCTTCGAAATTGGGGATGCGGCCGTGCTTGATCTCCACTAAGCGAATGATGTGGTAGCCGTATACACTCTTCACAGGGCCCTTCACTTCGCCTTTGCGCATGTTAAAGGCCGTTGAAGCGAACTCTGGCACCATGCGATCCCGGGTGAAGAAACCCAGATCACCACCGTTATCCTGCACGGTGGGGTCCACGGAATTCTTCTTCGCGAGCTCAGAGAACTCTTTTTCGTTCTTTGTCTTTTGAGCTTCAACCGCGATTTTACCGGCCTGATCGATGTCCGTGACCAGAATGTGCATGGCGCGCACCTGGGTGGAATCATAGTTGGACTTGTTCTTCTCAAAGAATTCTTTCACAGCGGACTTGCCCAACTTGGACTCGATGGACTTCTGTAGATAGCGGGTAGCCAAGAACTGCTTCTTAAAGCGGTCCAGAGCTTTTTTGTACTCATCATCCTGTTCGATACCGGACTTCTTGGCGGCCTGGAGCAAGAGCTCGGCGTTCACCGCGCCCTCGACGATTTCCCGTCGTGAGCTCTGATCTTTATTGAGGCGCTCTTTTTGGAGCTCATTGAGAACCACATAGTCGGACAAAATATCTTTGGCGTCGATCGCAGTCTCATTGACCGTGGCCACCGGCGCGGCGTGCGTAGATACGGCGAGCAGCATAAATGCCGCAGAGATACCAAATCGCTGAATGAAATTACGGTACATGGGGGCTCCTCGGGTTCAGAAAATCTTGGAGAAATGCTCCTGCACTTTGCTCATATCAATCATATTAAAAACATTGGAAAAACTCATCCAAACTGCGACGCCATCCAGATCAGCTATCTGTGGAGGCACATACTTCGGCGCGTCAATAACTCCCTCCACATACTTGCGGTACAACAATGGTACGTCCATGGCATTGACCTTGCCCACAAAAAGAAAACGAATGTACTCAGGCTTCCCTGCCCTCATGGCAGCCCTCATAAAGTTGTAGTTCTCAATGAACCCCTTGATATACGAAACATCCTTCGTAAATGGCGCTCCACCTTCAACCACCCCTCCCCGGAAGACCCTCCTTGCGTTGGCAATGCAGTCCTCTTCTGTGTAGCCTTCAGTGCGGTAGAACTCGATAAGCTCCAGGATGTTCGCGCCATCCTCAGCCTTATCAATACCCAAGACCCGGTCATTCACTGTACGTGCCCGGCGGGGATAGCTGACGAAGTTGAAGATCTCCATCAACACGGCCAGCCCCTCCTGGGTGCTCGCTACCCGCGGTGGTCCCTTGGACAGAAATTTTGCCACATGCTGGTTAGTACCGTTCAGTGTTGTGCCCACATGCACCCAGCCCTCGTGGACCTCGAGAATATCGATGTCTCGCTTGGCAAATATGGCCCCCTCCCGGATTTTCACCACGTCGCCACCAGCAGCGGAATCGGCAACAATACCATCTGAGATTTTTGCTCGAACAGTATTGTCATGGAAGTAGTCATCGAAACGTTTATTGAGGGCGCTGACTACCGCCTCCGCACCCAAGTCTTCAACCAGGGTCTCTCCCAGCACCCGATCCCCAATAATCGAGAAGATATCGTACATGGAGCGGGCCACATCATTGATGGTGGTTTTGCCATCCAGAAAATAGCCCTTGGGGGAGCCGTAAAGTTTTTTTGAATATTCGTAGAACTCTTTCGTTCCACGAACTTTGAGCATTCGCACAACGTCCTGGTATTCCTCACAGTTGGTGACCATGAGCTGCGCCAGCTCGTCTGTACCACCCATGATCTCCTTGATGGACTTGATGATGTCAGCGAACTCTTCAAGCTTGGCGGAGGGGTCAAATCCCAGATCCAACGTCTCGTAATAGTCCTTACCGAGCTGTGGCATTTCCTTGAATTTGCTTTTACGCAGCTGTTCTTCAACTGCGTTGGGCCATTTAATGGCATCCAGAATACGGATAGGCCTTTGAGCATCCACCATGCGCTCAGAGAGCAGTTTCACCTTCTCTTTATATGTTGACCAAACCATGTGTCTTTGGAGCGATGCCCCAAAGACAATTGTAGCTGCTGCGGTGGCTCATGAATAAAGAAAAAGGCCCTGGGAAGGGTTTAACCTCTCCCAGGGCCTTATTGTTCTCGGCAACCAATGCCGCGCTATAATTAGCGCTTGGAGTATTGGTAGCGCTTGCGGGCGCCAGACCTGCCGTATTTTTTCCGCTCAACCTCACGGCTGTCGCGAGTGAGGAAGCCGGCCTTCTTCAACACGGCGCGCAGGGCCTCATCATAAATGAGGAGGGCCTTGGAAATGCCGTGCTTGGTGGCTTGTGCCTGAGCAGAGGTACCACCACCGATGACGTTGACCTTGATGTCGAACTTATCAACGCTGTTGGTGAGCCCAAAAGGCTGTTGAATGATCATTTGGGACGTTGCGCGGGGGAAGTAGTCGTTCACCGTGCGCTCGTTGATGGTGATCTTGCCGGAACCGTGGGTCATGTAGACCCGGGCGATGGCTGTTTTTCTCTTGCCCACTGCTTGGATGGTTTTATCCATTTCTTAAAAGCCTCTCTATTACTTTGTCGCGGTAGTTTTTTTGCGCTGAGGGCGGGCCCAGGGCTGGGGATTTTGAGCCTTGTGTGGATGCTCCACACCATCGTAAATCTTCAGCTTGCCGATTTGCTGGCGCCCCAACACGCCCTTGCCGATCATGCCCCATACGGCGCGTTCAATCTGCTCGGCGTTGCCCACATCTTTTGCTTGGCGAATTTTGAGGCCACTCACAAAGCCGGAGTGATCGTAATACAGTTTGCCCTCAGCCTTGTTGCCAGTAATTTTGACTTCAGCGGCATTGATGACGATGGCAAAATCACCGGTGTCCACATGAGGGGTGTACGTAACCTTGTGTTTGCCACGGATGACGTTGGCAATCTCAGTAGCCATGCGGCCTAGAGTTTGGCCCTTGGCATCAAACACAAACCAATTTTTCTTGTTCTGATCAATATTCTTCTCAAAATGCGTAGGCATAGGGGGTGTTCTATAACCGACCCCCTATATGATGCCAACCGAAAAGTGGAATTGCCCCGCCTTCTCATCCGCCCGGCGATTGATCTTCATGCCGTAGTCAAAATTGATCGGTCCGATGGGGGTCATATAATGGAGCCCCAGTCCTGCCCCAACCCTGAGGAAGGGGGCAGCCCGGAGGACATCAAGGAACAAGTTCCCCGCATCGATAAATGGCGCCATTTTCAGGTCCCCCGCCAACGGCATCTCGAATTGGGTTCTTAAATTGATGAAACTCAAAGATCCAAAAATGGCGAACTTATCGCGGTTTATTGAGTCCTCAGTGAACCCGCGAATGCTTGCATATCCCCCTAGTCGAAAAGTCTTAATCAGGGGAATCTGGTTAGATATCAAGCTTCTAGCATGCCCGCCAGAAACTACATTAGACCAAACAATGCCTAAAGGTAGAGGGACGTAAAAATGGGTCCCCGCTGTCCACTTATAGTACCCGACCGCACTACTCGACTCTATGTTCCGCGTAGCCAGGACGGGTTGGGCGTACTCATAGGAAAGAGTGGTGATCTGCCCCCGAGTGGCCATAAAGGGGCTATCCCTGGTATCAAAGGCAACCATGGGCGTAATAGAGCCGATCAAAAGAGTCTGATTATCAATGGCATCAGGGGCCCCAAACTGACGAATACGCTCCAAGCGATATGTCAGCTTACCGAGAAGCTGTGGCACGAAAAGTTTACGGTCCATGGCAACCGAAAGCTGGGTTTGCATCGCATTGAAGTCGATGAACTGGCGCCTAGAGGTATTCAAGCCGAAGGAAAGGCCGTTCCGGGTGCCCAAGAATCTGGGGTCAATAAGAGAACTTTGTAGCCCATACTCGACAAATTGATAGGGGAACGTGCCGCCGATACGACGGTTGGTGTCGCCTGACAGAGCGGCACTATAGCCTCGACCGAAGAGGTTGTTGTATCCAACGCGGGCAAAGCCGCGAAAACCCAGGTCTGAACGGAACCCCGGACCGAACTCCACAAGACCCGGCTCCCCTTCCCTGACCTCGATGAGGAGGTCTCTGTAATCGCTTCCCAAAGCGGAGGACTGGGGCCTGATTTTCACTTCCGTAAAAATCCCCAGTCGGCGCAGGGAGTCATCAAGGGCGAAGACATCCTTAGCAAGCCACCATTGGCCCGTTTTGATTTCAACCTCGCGCATCACCACATGGCGCTTGGTCTTAGTCAGACCCTCCACGCGAATATCGCCGACCTTGATGCGTGGGCCCTCCTCCACATCGATGCGGATGTCCACGCGTCGATTGCGATCTGAAAAACGAACGACTTGGGCGGGCTCAGGCGCTACCCTGCTGAGCATGAATCCCTGAGCCACATACTCACCCCTGAGCTTCTGCAATGACTCCTCGAAGTGGTATGGATTGAATGGCGAACCAGACTTGAGACCCAAACGAGTCATCACATTCGCCTCTCCAAGATTGTTCGCACCAATGACCCGAACTTCACCGATGAGCGTGCGTTCGCCCTCAAAAAACTGCAGCATGATGCTGACGCCCGCACCGTCTTTGTCCGCAACAAGTGTGCGGGACACCAGCTTCGCCGTAAGATATCCCGAGGACTTCAGAAACTCGATGGAGGACTGGATGCCACTGTCAACATCTCTCTCGACGAAGTAGCCACGCTGCACGAGACGGGAGGATCCTCGATAGAAACTATCAGTAGTTGAACGACGATTTTGAGGCGCAAGCCCTTCAAATCGGATTCCCGCAATCTGGACTCGATCCCCCTCGTGAATGGAAAATATTATCCGCTTACCCCTATCCCCCTCGGAATATATTGGTGAAATCGTGACATTCGCGTAGCCACGGGCTTTATACTCGTCAGTGAATTTTCGGAGGAGGACTCCCACGTAGTCCTTTCCTAAATCAGTGGCCTTGAGCACAGCCATGATCTCATTCAAGTCTCCCCTGGAAAATACCGTATTTCCCATGAACCCAAAGGTAACAAGATCACCATACTGGACGGATACATCGATATCCACGCTGCTATTGTCTGGAGCAAAGCGGAGACGTACCTTCTCCGTATTTGCCTGAATGTAGTCTTCCTTCATGAGATGCTCATGCAAGACGCGGAGCTGATCCTGGAGTTTCTCCCCGTCAAATCGCTCACCAGCCTCCATATTCAGCGTTTTGTACATGCCACGCATGAATCTTTTGAGGCTCGCCCTGCGCTCGATATTTTGAGGCTCGGAGATGCCAACGCTTTTGATTGTACATGGTGGGCCCTCATTTATTTTGAGTATATAAAGAATCCCCTCGGACAGGGTTTCCGCCTTTACATCCACGGATGCGGAGAAGAACCCCCTACGACGAAGATACTCCTTTGTGACCGCACGTCCCAACTCAATATAGTTCTCCTTCCATATGTCACCTACGGTAAAGGGCAGCGCCTTCTCGATGGCACTGGCTGGTACGTGGCCGATGCCGAAATAACGTATTTCATTGAGGACGGCACTCTTACGATCATCTTGCGCGAGAGCGCTGGTGGTCAACGCAGCGGCAAAGGCTAGGGCAGAGACGAACCTCAGCACCTGCGTCATCATCGGAAATTCCACCGGAACTTGAGATCCACGCCCATGGATGTACGTGAGTTTTGAGGTGTTGTTCCGCGTTGATCCTCATAGACGCCCGTTACCGAAGTGTTTTTGCCGAACTGATACTCGAGATTCAGGTCCTGCTGCCTGCTATCCCCCACGCCAATGGTGCTGCCTACCTTGGCATTTAGATTTTTCACGATCTCTTTCTGCAACACGACTTTTGGCGCTACATTGACGGCTGCGTCAGCGTTGCGGCGGAAGGCGCTTTCCTGGCTCCCCGTGTTCATGGCCTGGTCAACGCCCACGTTGACACCAAACTTGCTCTTCAGTCCGCGGTTGATCCCGGACTGATTGAAGAGCAGTGAATATACCTCATCCCTGGAATACGCATCCCGATCCTGGTTGCGTAAACTGCTGTATCCGGACGACGTTACTCCCAAAGTGAGCAATGATACAATGTCCTCCTGGCTTAAGGGCGGATGCGACTTAAAACTAATGCGCGGCCCCGAGGAATTGCCAGAGGCGTAGAGATTAACTTTGTAGCCTTTATAGTCCGTAATCGCCGTAAGGTCGAATTCAGGATCGATGATTACGGGATTTTTGAACTCCACAACCGCATTCTGAATGTTAAAAATGCTCTCATTAAATAAGATTTTCCCCTGAACCACCTCAGATCGACCCTGGATGCGAGGCGCATCGGGAGTTCCAAGTATTCTCACTTTTCCCTTGGCCTCTAAGTCGATGAGATCGTTCTTGACCAGAATACCGCGATCCGCGGACGCCTCGATATTGAGATCGAACAAATGAAACTCCGAATCCCCATCCACACCACGTAGACTCGGAAGGTACATGGAGGAGCGCGTCGATTTACCGCCACCTTTATTGAAATTCTCCTGAATCAAGGCCTCTTGTGCCACAAGCTCCCCACCAACGAGATATGGAGCCGTATCGCCGACGATGGACATGCGTCCGCTGGCCCTCAGGAATGTGAACGGATAAATTTTGAACTTGGGATTGTTGAGGTCGAACCTGAAGTTCAGTTCTGGTGCGCGAGTAAGACTCAAACGTGCCGTGCCACGACCATTGACAGTACCGCCACCCAGCTTGGCGGAGATGCTCGGGAACGCAATGAGATCATCGCGCCAGTCCATCGCGCCCGTGATGTTCTCGAAAGATTGTTCGATTTTCGCAAGTCGTAGGTCCGCATTGGAGAAAGTCGCTTTACTCATGAGATGCGGATCATCGAGGGTGCCGCTCACTAGGGCATTGAACGCAAGAGAGCCCTTGAAGCTCGCGATCTCAGGTGTCAGGAATTCAAACAGGGCCAAGGGGAAGTCCCCCTTGATGGTGAACCCGATGCGCCCCCCGGATACTTCGCCATCGGCCGCGATTTCCGCAGCCGTGCTGAGGAGCCTCAGATTGGAGAATTTATAGTCACCCTGGTTAAGGGCCAACGCTAGAGGGCTAGCAAGCTTCAGGTAGAAACCTCTTTTGCGCATCGAGAACTGCTCAACGGACATGGAGCCCGACAGACGCCGGAAGTTCCCTGTTTTGTAACGTAGCGCCGCCTCACCAGAAATCAGGCCCTCCAACGTAAGGTCGTCCGCCAGAGTGGGATTCAATGCCATGAGGAGCGGCCTGAAATCCAATCCACGTGCAGCCACGAAGAGCGTACCATCGGATCCGGTAGCCTGCCCCCACTCCGCGCGCGCAGTGCCCTGCCCCCCCAACAGACTGATATTTGCGCTGATGGCACTGCCATCTCCGCGGAACACCAAGGAGCTGGGCATCACGCTGACGCCCTTGATCGCTCCCGCACCTAAGTCCGCACTGAAGACGCCTTGGATCGCGCCTGGCTTTCCATCAACTCGAAGCATTAATGCCATTGGCGCGAGATAAGGGATGCCGATGCCGGCAACATGATCAAGATCAGTGGTTACAAGGCCACTTGTCGATAGGTTCATGCTCAATACGCCCTGGGGCGAAAATGTCACCCCACCCGTGATGGTTCCTGAACGCTTGTGGATCAGAATGCGCTCCGCAATGAACCCATTCTCTTTGTAGCCACCACGAAACATCGCCTCAGAAAAGATCTCGCCCAAGTACTTCACATTCATCAGCCTGTAATCGCCGAGGATGGAGAGCTTTGAAGGGTCTGTTTTGCCAGTTACCGCTAGCGTACCAGAAATCTCGCCGGTAATTTCATGGGGATACCACGGTACCGATTCAGCAATATACTCCGACATCAAGTAGTCAAAGTCTCTCAAGGTTCCCTTGGTTATCGCCACATCCAGGCGCACGTCGTCTTTCCCCCGCCCCAAATCAAGCGTGCCGTTGCCCTGCAGTTCCATATCGCCGACCACGGACTTCAAACCCTCGAAGATCAGCATGTCCCTGGAATCAACGAACGATACCGTGCCGCTGAGCTTGCCTAAATTGAGGTGCAGGAAATAAGCGTCCTCAACCTGAGGCTTGAAGGCGAGCACAATATTGTCCGAGGGGCCCTTCACGGTCCATAAAAGAGAGCCCGTACCACGGACATCGATGTCGGCAATCTTACCGATCTCCGAGAAGTCCACATCACCTTGGATTTCTAGATTGAATCCTTTATCGAAATCCATGACACCACCGAGATTGAGCGCCGTCTTCTTGACACGAGCTTGCACACTCTTAAATTCAATGCCCTTCGTCGTTAAGCGCATGGCCCCAGCGGCGGTAAACTCCGGCACCGCGACAATGACATGATGCTCACGTTTTTCACGTGGCGATTGGTTATCTATGGAGAGCTTGCGACCCTGAATCGATGCCTTCAAATCCAGATCGAGGGACTCCGTGCTGCGCGATGTGCCTTCCACCTCCCCTGATGCGATGGCGTGTAGTGGATAAAGCTTCAGAATCAATGGACCTAACGCCTGTCGCACGTCCACGGAATCCAATGACGCCTTAAAGTTCTTTAGGGGCTGCTTCAAAGACATATCCGCCTCCACGCGGATGCTGCTCACTGCACCATTCTCAAAGTGGACATTTGCATCCTCAATGCTTGCCTCCCTTGAAGAATAGGCGCCCTTGATGTCGAACTTGCGCACGTACCATTGCCGGTACCGCAACTCCTCTCCCTCAGCGAGGAGGTTCAAACGCAATTCCTTGGGATCCGCAAGAAGATCTCCTGAAACTCTACCCTCCACCCGCACCTGCCCTGACAATGAGGTCGCCTCGGGCACCAGTCCATCAACCTGAGATGGATATAAACGCCGCAGCTCCGTTAAGGGTCCCTTGAAAATAAAAGAAAGATCCGAGATGAGGGACTTGGGCTGGAGAATGCTACCGCGGAGCGCACCGCTGCTATGAAAAGAGAGCTCGCCCTCCTGGAGGCTGAGGCTGCGCAGCTGGAAGTCGGCCTTGCCAGCTTCGGCACCAGCCTTTAAGGCCGCTAGATGGTGTTCACGTCCCGCCACTGTCGCAGTGCAATTCGCGAAATCCAGGGCAAGATCGTATCGCGCCTCTCCTGAGCGCGTTACCTTGCTCACTGATACTTCCTTCGCCATACCCACTACGCGAATCAGCTGAGCGCCGGGTTGGCGGTACGTCACATCGATGCTGGAGTCCAGCAGCGCTACGCTTCTGAAGTCGAACCGAATGATGCGCTCCCATAAGCCCGGGCCTCTGGCCTGCGGCTTGGGGACGGATGCATCCACCGATTTGAATATTTCTGGATCCAATTCCAGTGTCAGGTGAGCTCCAACGAAATTCAGCGCATTCACGGTGATGGCACCAGTCATCAGCTGGAAAAACTGAAACGTGATCTCGATGCGCTCCATGCCGAGGCGGGTGCCCTCCGGCAGCTTTAGAGCATTATCCCTGCCAAGAGTGATCTCGGGCTTGTTGATGACGATACCTGGTGGAAAGTACAGCACCCTAAGATCCTTGAAATCCATACCGATGCCCACGGACGTAGGAACGATACGCCTCAACGTAGTCTTGACAAAACCCGCGAAAATTCCGCTCTGGATGACCAGCAGCATTCCCGCCACCGCCAAAAGCAAAGCGCCCAGAAAAATTTGTAGCGCGCGACGCCTCATCGAGTTTTATCCAGAACGTCCCTGTAGCGCGGATTGATATGCGAAACGCGCCTAAAATACTCCCGAGCTTTGAGCGACTCCCCGAGGCGTTCGAAGGCCTGGCCCATGAGATACAAGAAGTCTGCCTTGTGGTTTTCTGGCATGGAGAGATCGCGCACCAGAGGTTCAAGCCTGATGGTAGCCTCAACACACTGCCCCCCGTGAATGAGGGCCGTACAGAGCAGGTACATCCCCGAGATTTTGAATTCGTCGTATTTGATGAGCTCCTCGAAAATCTCTTTTGCTGGGCCATAAAGGCCCATCTCCATATGGGCGATGCCCATGTCCATGGCATCCCGAGGCGCCAAACCCTCTACCGCTTTGCGGACTTGACGCAGATACGCAGCCTCCGCTTTTTGATCGGGAAAGAGATCGGGCACGGGTTGCACGTCCGCACGACCGAGGTTGAGCCGGAGATCCTTTTCCAGTTTTTCCACGATGGCGGTGGAATCCGTGTCCTCGGCTTGGGACTCGCCGCGGAGCTTCTGCGACGTCCGCACATCCGATAGAAGTTCTTGAATCTCGCGGTTTTGGATCCGCAAGAGGAGATCCCTCGCCCTCACATTGCCTGGATCACGTCGCATGACGCGGCGGAGGACCTTTTTGGCTTCACCAAAGATCTGCTCGTTGAATAAAATCTCACCGTTGGCCAATTCTTCTTCCAGCGGCAATTCCACTTTTTCATAACGCGCTTCAGTCGGCGACGACTCCTGTTGAAATGCGCCAGCTGCGGGCGCGGGCAGTCCCGCGCGGGTGCTCTCAAGCAGGTCCTCGCCAAGATCAATGCGGGTTCCGGATTCACCGGAAGCATTGATCCCGTTCTGGTTGGGGGGTTCGCCGTTTTCTTCAGTCATGAGGGGGACAATCGCGTGGCGATTATCCCTTTAATTTTACATCATTGACTCATGAACTGCTCAAGGAAATGGGTGTCATACCGATTGCTCCTGAAGCGCTCGTGGAGCAATATTTTCCTCTGGAAAGAGATGTTCGTATGGATACCCGCGATGACGAATTCATCCAGCGCATTGGATGCTTTTTGTATCGCCTGTTCGCGATTTTCAGCCCAACAAATAAGTTTGCCAATCATGGAGTCGTAGAACGGAGGCACTTTGTATTGCTGGTAGGCAAAAGAGTCCACGCGGACGCCGAACCCACCAGGTGGATGGTAGGCAGTAATCAGCCCTGGACTAGGCAATAACCGCACGGGATCTTCAGCGTTGATGCGGCACTCAATGGCATGGCCCCTGAATTGAATGTCTTTTTGCGCATAGGGCAGCCTTTCGCCATTAGCAATGCGCAGCTGCAACTGCACCAAATCGATGCCGGTAATGAATTCGGTCACAGGATGCTCAACCTGAATACGGGTGTTCATCTCCATGAAATAGAAATTTTTATTCTCATCGACGAGGAACTCCACTGTTCCCACGTTGACGTAACCCACCTCGCGGCAAAGTCGGAGGGCTGCTTGGCCCATGCGCTCACGAAGGTCCGCATCGACAATGGGCGATGGCGCCTCTTCGATAAGTTTCTGATGGCGGCGTTGCACGGTACAGTCGCGCTCGCCAAGATGGAGCATGTTGCCATGGGCATCACAGACCACCTGGATCTCCACATGACGGGGATGTTCGCAGAACTTCTCGAGGTAGCACGCACCGTTGCCAAAAGCGGCAGCCGCCTCAGTGCGCACGCGCTCATAGGAGGTTTTCAGTTGCGCGGGGTGGTAGATCACCTGGATACCCCGGCCCCCTCCGCCCGCCGTAGCCTTGAGCATCACGGGATATCCAATACGCTCGGCCTCACTGAGGGCCTCTTCCACGGTGGCAAGCAGTCCCGTGCCAGGCAGCATGGGTATCCCGGCTTTCTCGGCGGCACGGCGGGCAGCCACTTTGTCACCCATGGCGGCAATCTGGTCCGCCCCGGGCCCAATGAATATGATGGAGCACTGCTCACATACACGAGCAAACCCCGCATTTTCCGAGAGAAAACCATATCCAGGATGGATGGCGTCAACACCCGTCACATCCGCGGCGCTCATGATGGAAGCAATATTGAGATAGCTCAGCTTAGCCTGATGGGGACCGATACAAACAGACTCATCGGCCATCTTCACATGGAGGCTGTGCTCATCGGCCTTGGAATAAACAGCAACAGTGGAGATGCCAAGCTCTTTGCATGCTCGAATCACCCGTACTGCGATTTCTCCGCGGTTAGCGATCAATACTTTTTTAAACATTGCATTGCTCGAAAATTATAGCGGATCAACGACGAAGAGAGGCTCGCCGTACTCCACTGGCTGGCCATTCTCGACCAGAACAGCGACAATCTTGCCAGACACATCGCACTCAATCTCATTCATGAGCTTCATAGCCTCAACGATGCAGAGGATATCCCCCTTGTGCACGGTCTGGCCCTCTTTCACGTAGTCATCCGCCTCTGGGGAGGGCGCCCTATAGAAAGTACCCACGAAGGGACTAGTGACCTGGTGTGCTCCTTCGTGCGGTGCCTTTCGGGCGGGTGGCGGAATAACCGCGGCCACAGTAGTTTCAGGCCGCACGATCGTCGGCGCCACTGGCTGGGGCAGTGTCGGCATCACGCTGGGGAGGGCCACCAAACTGCCCTCTTTATTGCGGAACTTAAACTGAACCTTGAGTTTGGCGTCTTCAGCATGAAACTCAGTGAGCCTGTATTTCTTTGCAAGCTCGAGAAGTCGTTCGATCTGCTTAAGGTCAAGGCTCATACGCGCGCATTGACCTTTTCGATGTATGTACCCTCGCGGGTGTCCACCTTCACGAACTCTCCCTCTTTGAGATGGAGAGGCACGCTGATTTTTCCACCAGACTCCAGCATGGCGATCTTGGTAGCGCCGGACACCGTATCACCCTTGAGACCCGGGTCCGTCTCGACAATCTTGAGGATAACCGAGTTAGGCAGCTCCACGGCAATGGCCTTGGAATTGTGAAACAACACCTGAATCACCAGATTTTCATGAAGAAAATCGGCGGCCTCGGCGAGCAGACTGCGATCGAGCACGGTTTGCTCGAAGTTGCTCTGATCCATGAAATAGAAGTGATCACCGTCTATATAGAGAAACTGCACTTCGCGCTGTTCCATGTCAGGCGTATCAACCTTGTCGCCGGACTTGAATGTGCGTTCGATGACAGTATTTCTAAGCAGGTTTTTGATTCTGGTGCGCACGAAGGCGCTACCCTTGCCAGGACTGACGTGTTGAAACTCAACGATGGAATAAGGCACACCATCGAGCTCGATCTTAAGGCCTTTACGGAACTGCGACGTATCGTACATGTGTGTCCAGCCTAACCAAGGCTGACGAGGCCTGTCAATTAGTAGGCTCGGTCTTTTGCCGCATAGCTTCGTTGTCGTCGTCGCTCTGCGGCAAAATACCTTCGCCTAATCAGAAATCTGGTTTAAGGGCGCGACTGAATGCGCTGGAGCATCCCCTGAAGCTTGGTAATACGCTTACCCTTATCGCCCTTCAGAAGACCACCACCCTGAATGGATTGGGTCTCTAGCTCCTGCACCATGGACCGAACTTCCCTGTCTTCAGGGTTGAAATAAAGCACCAACTTCAACGCAGTAAGGGCCTTGGACCCGTCCCCCAGACGTAGACAGGCTAGGGCATAAAGCCTTTGGGCGATGAGATTGTCAGGTATTTGGTTAATGATGGGCTCCAGTGCGTCCCGGACCTCCCGCTGGAGCCCCTTATCCGCATAGGCCCTAGCCAGAGCCACCCTACCCCCAACGAAGGTCGGATTCGCGCCCATGCCCTCGAGGCAGATCTCGATGGCGTCATCTACAAGCCCAATCTTGCGATACGCCTCACTCAGAGGCGCGAAGATGCGGGAGGTTGGATCCTCCTGGAACATTTTCAGGTAGCGCAGCAGCAGAGGTGGATACTGTGGGTTGGATTTCGGTGCCAATGCGCACCCCCTTATGAGCGTAGTCCCGCTTCTTTTTCGTTCAAGATGCGGGGCGTAACGAAAATAAAGAGTTCATTTTTCGTGGTGGAATTGGATTTGCTGCCGAAGAAGGCCCCCAGGATCGGAATATCCCTCAGGAAAGGGATGCCGCCCTCGGAAACCGCATTGCTACTGGTGTAAACACCACCGATGACCACAGTGGCACCGCTGTCCACAAGCACCAGCGTGTCGACTGACTTGGTATTCGTTGTTAAAGAAGCGCCAGCCACTGCCGCGCCGGGAGAAGACTCCGTGAAGCTCAGCTTCAAGTTGATGCCGCCCTCATTGGTTACTTGGGGCTCCACGGAAAGTGACAGCGTAGCGTTCACAGTCTGGAAGCCACCAGCCGTGCCTACGCCGCCCGCGGTAGCCAACAGAATTTGCTGACCCTGGGAGATCGAGGCCTGAGTGCGGTTCTGAGTGATGATCCGAGGGCTTGAGATGGTTTTGGCGTAGGTGGTGACTTCCGCGATACTCAAGAGCGCCGCGAGATCGGGGATGCCAGGCAGCAACGCTGCCTTAGGCGCGAAGCCCATGGAAACGCCGCTGGAAGCTGGCGAAAGAGCCAGGGCGCTGGTGGCGGAGCCCCCTGCTGTACCATTCCCGAAAACAAAACCGTAGTTGTTGGTGCGCGGGTGAAAGTCAAAGGTGCCGCCCTCATTATTTCTGGTGGTGGCATAAAGTTGGCCCTGAAACGCCCGAGAATGGGACTCACGCACTTCGACAAACTTGCCCTCGATAAGCACCTGCGGCGTTTGAGCATCCAGCTCCTTGATGATGCGTTTGAACTTTTCAATGGTAGAGGGCGTATCCCGAACAATGAGCGAGTTCGAGCGCCGATCGACCTCGATGTTGCCGCGAACTGTGGCGGTTTGCCGAGGATCACGAGAAAGATACGGAGTCAAAATGCGCTGGATATCCAGGGGCAGGGCATAGGATATGGGAAAAATCTTGGTCACGAGAGGCTCGGCCATCTCGGCCGCAACCTTCATCTGAAGTTCAGAGTCCTTCTCCGCCTGGAGGTCGGTGGCAGGAAGGACACGCAAGATGTTCGCCACGCGCTCCGCCGCGAGTTTGTTGGACTTAAGGACAATGTCCAGCACCTGGTCCCAGGGCACATCCACCAAGTCCAAGCTCATCTTGCCCGTGACCTTATCGGATAGGATGATATTGAAATCGCTGGCATTGGCGATGATGCGAAAGATGTCCTGAAGCTCCGCGTTCATCATTTGAATGGTAATCTTAGTGCCGACATATTTACGACTAGCCTGGGAATCCATGAAGGACTCGATGGTATCGGGGTCCGTCGCCGCAAGAGCGGCGGGTTCGGGTGGCGCGACGGTCTCTGTCTCTGTTACCGGGGCTGCCGCAGCGCTCGCCGTATCCGGAACCACGGTCGCAGCGGCATCTGGGCTTAAGGTGTCAAGAGAGTCATCGGCGCCCGCCGTGGCCTTGGCCGCCGCACCGGTGCCATTGTCAATGGCCGCCACCACCCGTGAACCATCTTGAGAAACATCAACGGCCCCACTGCCCTTCAACTGCAGCACGATGCGGGCGTCAGAACCTTTTTGATACACGGAAATCAGGGCGACATTGCTCTTGAACTGAGAGGTGTCCGTCTTCCGTGCCAGTTTTTTGGGTACTGTGGCCCCGCGCACATCGATGATGACCTGGTTGTCCTCTTCAGAAACGGATTTTTCCATGGAGACAGCGTCGTCAGTAGTGATGACCAGTTCGGACTTTGGGGTCCCGTATTTGAAGTCCACCGCCGTCAGAGTGGCGGCCTGAGCCACTGGTGCGGCAAACAACGCGACTAGAATCATCATTGTAAATCCTCCTGATTCAGACTGCCTACTGTCGGGACTTGTGCGGTGAATTGCCTTTATTCGGCGCCGCGGCTGGCGCATTCAAAAATATCTCGTTATCAGTGTTTTCTTCCTGACCCACGAGATTGACGATCTTTTCACGAACAAGGATGCTTTTCTCTTTGATCTTGCGGATGACGCCCTTGTACACCCCGATTTTATCATTCTCTTGAACGATGAACATCTTGTTTGACGGTGTCGTTATGAGGGCTTTGGCTTTTTTGGGGCCGGTCACGATACCAACTATTTTGATTTGATCCAGGGCATAGCGCTCCAGCTCGGGAATGGACATGTCGGAACCAGGGTCGGCAAACTTTGCCGGCTTTTTGAAGGGGTCCCGCAATGTCAGGGAATCCTCAATGGAAAGCGGCTCGGTATTGAGACCATTGGGGGCCGCTTGGGTCGGTGCCTCCGCGGTCTTAGCAGGCGTGGCGGCCTCCACCGTTTTTTCAGCCGGATCCGGCTGGGCCCAAGCCACGGAGTGCGTCAAGAGCAGCATCGGCAAAAGCAGGGAGAGCGACCTCATTTCTTAACCTCCCCAACCTTTGACTCCTGGAGTCTCTTCAACCCCTCCTCATTGCTCTTCATCCATTCCTGATTCGTGACTTCGTCGGCGGCGGAGCCCACATACTTGTATGTTTTGATGGTCCCAGAACCCGTCAACTCCACATATTTGGCCATGGTGTTGCCCAGGGGCTTCAGATCAAAACCCGTGATGCGTACCAGCTGTTGCAACCGCACGATGCGGTCGAGAAAAACCAGGATCTGCACGTAGGCACCCTTGAACTCCAACTTGAATGGCACCTCGATGTAATAGTCTTTCTTCACATCGGCCATGGGGCGGATGGACGCGATGGTGAGGCCCACCTTTTTTGCTTCCAGGGTCACCATTCGAATGAAATTCGCGAGATCAATATCCCCGGTAAGACTGGACTTCGTATTCTCCAGCTGCTGGGAAAGAGTGCGGATGCGGGCTCGAATGATATCGAGGTTTTTGAAGAACTCCTGCGCGGTGTTCAGCCTTTTTTTGGCAGCTTCCAGGCCAGTCTTAGTCGCTGCCAGCTGGGCTTTCTTCACGCCCAGGTCAGACTCAGCGGAATTATTGAAGTCGTAAAAGTCATAGGCAAGATACCCAAGATAAAGCAGTGCCAACACGACGAAGGGGATTCTGGAGAGAATATCGTTGATCTGTTTCATCTCAGATCCCCTTGGTCCCTGCCGTGAGAGAGAACGTCTGATACTTCAGACCTTCCACGCCTTGCGTTTCGTTGACCTGCCCCAGGGTGACCGCTGAGAACATCGGTGAGTCCGTGACGCCCCTCATGAAGTCAGAAACGAGGGCATAGCTTGTGGCCCCCCCCTCAATTGAGACTTTTCCATCGTTGATTGCCAATGACTGAATCCACGCTTCCGGGGGCAGGATACTGGAGAGCTGGCGCAAAAGCCGCGACGGGGCATCCCGGTTCTCCATGAGCCGATTGATGATATCGAGCTTGGTTTGAATGTTGCGCTCGTCATCCTCCAGCTGCTTTTTGAGCGGCTCGAAGCCCCGCACGGTTGCGAGTTTTTTCGCAACCTCCGCCTGCTCCGCCTCCACGGCAGCGATGATGCCGTCCTGCTCCTGGATTTTTTCAAGCTTCATGGAGTCCACTTGCATCTGGACGAGGTAAACCAGCACCCCCGCGAGAATCATCCGGGGGAATGGGGACGCTTTCCAATCAAACTCTTTGAGCGCATCGAGCTCGAAACCCTTGCCGATGTCGAAGCCGAGAATTTTCTGGGATTTACCGCCGCCCGCCTTCTTACGCTTGAGGAGGTTGATTTTAATCACTTGGCGAACCCCCGGATGGCAAGGCCCACGGGGATGGCCGCCAAACCCGAAATTACACCGAGGTAATCCTGGGTGAAGAGCTTCGCGTCCGCGCCTACCTGGGTGAATGGATTCAAAAGCTGCACAGGAAGACCAATGGTATCTTCGACCACCTTGGAAAGACCGGGGAGCCGGGAGGCGCCGCCGGCCATCATGATGTAGGAATCAGCGTTGCCCGCATTGGACGCTACGTAAAAGTCCACGGAACGCTTGATTTCAGCGGCAACACCTTCGGCTGAAACGTGCATGAGGTCAAGCACCTCCTGGGGCAACTGCCCCTGGGCGGCACCGTCGATCTTGAGGATTTCCGCCTCCTGGTAGCTCAAATTCAAGTGCCGCTGGATCTCCGTCGTGAGGTCCTTGCCGCCAAGCGCTGAGTCTCGGGTGTACACGGGTACGCCACCAATGCTGATTTCAAACTTGGTGCTGGCAGCACCGATATCCACCAACGCCACAGCCGCCTGCTCGGCGGGCTGATTCACATCAAATATGTTTTGGAGGGCGAACAGATCGCAATCCATGATCTTGGCGTTGAGCCCCGCGTCTTTCAAGACCGCAGTGTAGCTGTCAATGATGGCCCGCTTCACCGCCACCAACATGATCTCCATCTTGCCTTCGGGGCCATTTTTATTGATGAGCTGGTAGTCAAAAACCACTTCATTGATATCGAAGGGGATGTACTGCTCCGCCTCCCAAAGAATGGCGTCTTCCAGCTCATTTGCCGGGGTCTGCTCCAAGAACAATTTTTTGATGATGACCGCGGCGCCCGAGAGAGACGCGGTGACGGACTTGCCCTTGATTTTGAGCTTGGAAACTAATTCCTTCAGCGCATCAACCACGGCCATGTGGTTCATGATCTCGCGGTTCACGATGGCACCATCCGGGAGCTGGGCTACACCAAAGTGAGCAAGGCTATAGCCCTTGCCTGACTTTTTAAGCTCCGCGACCTTGACGCTGCTCGTCCCGATACTGATGCCAATCTGGGCTGAAGGGCCGAATATCATTAGTAAAATGATATAGTGCGCAACCCTCGGGATAAAGCTTTTTTATTCAATCTCGATATCAGCACTAGGCCCCGAGAAGTCCAACCGCGCCCAGTGCAGCTCTCCCGTGTCTCTGTCATTGAGCCCAAGAGCAATGCCGCCGTGCAGCACACCATCAATAACCAGCGACGAACCCTCTATGGGATCGTAGCAGATGCGGCCTAGCGCGGTATGTTCCGTGCCGGGGTCCAAAACCGCGCTGAGACGCTGGCCCGTGATGAACTCCAACCCAGGGGAAAATTCCGAGAGGCTGCGGCTGCTGATATGCACCTTTTGTCCGCCCACTCCACAACCAGGAACAGAGAGTACCTCTAGGGTTGCGGGGGCTGTGAAGCGTACTTCGTAGGGCTTTTTCTCCAAGATGGCCGTAGTCTTCACCCTTTGGATATACTCAGCAATGGCTCGAGTGGCGGAGAGTGCCGTCCAACGCCCCCGAAAGGCCTTCACATGGGGATAATAAAAAAGCATGGCGCTCGCCGCCACGACGGCGAAGGCGAGACGGCGGCGCATGCGAACCTGCCGCTCTTCCCCAGGATTGATGACTTCGAACATCCGACCCATACGTCAGATCAGGATACAGCCAACCGACGAGTCCATCACCCCAAAAAAGCATGAGCAAAGCACCTAATACGAGAAAGGGGCCATAGGGTACGGCCGTGCGTAGGCCCCCCCTGCGGGAGAAGATCAGCGCCAACCCCACGGTGGCGCCAACCACGGAACTCACCAGCACCGTTCCGAAAACGCCAAGGGGTCCTAAAAAAGCGCCAATCATGCCCAAAAGCTTGACGTCGCCAAACCCCAACCCATCACGGCCCGTTGCTTTGGCGTAAAGCCACGCCATCAACCAAAAGCCACCGGCCCCGGCGGCGGCGCCGATGACCCGCGGGAGTAACGTGACTTCGTGATCAAAAAACCCCAACAACAATCCCAAAAAAAGCCCACCCAGGGAAATCTCGTCGGGGATGATGCGGTGTTCGAGATCAATGAAGCACGCCGCCACGAGGAGCATCGCAAAAAATGCTCTGCCCGCGGACTCCACGGAGAACCCCCAGCGGGCTTGCACGGCAATGAAAAGCGCGGCCACAAGGACTTCAACCACGGGATGGCGCAAACCAATGGGAGCACGGCAACCGCCACATCGGCCGCGAAGCAACACGTAACTCAACACGGGGATATTTTCATGCCAACGGAGCTGGCGGAAACACCCCGTACAGACAGAGCGTCGCGGCAATGTGAGACGAAACCCCGCGGGCAGCCGAAAGATCAACACGTTGGCAAAGCTACCTGCCGCCAAGCCCCAAAAGGCAAAGAGCCAAAACCCACCCCGCGCCCATATCCCCGCTGGCTCCATCAGAGATCCCGTCTCGAAAAGACCGCGCAAGCCGCGGCCACCATAAACGTGCAAAAGAGGGCCGCATACAACACGGCCCACGCAACAGACCCTGGGGGTACGGGAATGTCATGGGAGAGCTGGGACTTGATGTTGAATGTGGTGAGGTCAGGGAGAACCTTAGCCCCGTATCGAAACACTGTTTGCACCACCGGAGAACTGATGCGCTCCACCGCGAGATTAACGTCATCCATGGCGTGACCGATGAGCCATACGCCCGCCGTGAAGATGCTGGCCAAAATTGGGGTGGATATGCAGGAGAAAAAAACACCCACGCTGGCCAGAATGAAGAACTCCCCAAATTGAAGCAGCATATTGTAGAGGTAGTTGACGTGCATGCGTCCGCCGGACACCAACAGCACAAAGGCCAGGACTGCGTACATCAAGATGGCATTGAAAACCAAAACCCCATGGAGCCCCAAGAGCTTACCCACGACGAATTGCCAGCGTCCGATGGATTTTGTGAGCACAAGATACAGCGTGCGGTCACGGATTTCTCGCGCGATGAGGCCGCCCCCAATGATAACTGCCATGAGGGAACCCGCAAGACCCACTGCTGAAGCACCAAAATCCAAGGCAATGCGCGCAGGTTCATAAATAGAGATCTGCGCGAGAGCATAAGAAATGGCCAAAAGAAAAAAGGCGAAAATAAGAGCACTCCATAAAAGCTTCTCACGAATGAGCTCTCGGAAAGTCACCTGGGCGATGGCGAAAGTCTGCATGACCGTAGTTTTCATGGCATGTCCTCGAAGAAGAGCTCCTCTAGATTGCTTTTGCGGGGCACAACAGCTTTCAATACGCCTTTTTCGCGCAGGATAACTGTCACCAGCGCGTCGACCTGATGTCGAACCGCCTCCACGGTAACCCCCGGGCTTACGGGGAACTCTTTCACCCAGCCGTCCACGGCGGCTCTTGAGCCCGTGCATTCAGGCAGGCTCTTCACCAAGATCTCGGGAATCTGGAACTCCACCTCGATGGACTTTAAGGTGCGACCGAGGGCAGCGCTCAGATCTGGAATGGCCCGCAGTCGCCCCTTATTGATAAAGCCCACATTGGTGCAAATCGCCTCGATATCAGAAACGATGTGAGTACTGAAAAAAACTGTTTTGCCGAGTTTGGAAATGCGGAGGATGAGCTCGCGCACTTCGCGGCGACCAACGGGGTCAAGGCCGCTCATGGGCTCATCGAGAATGAGCACCTCTGGGTCATGGAGGAGAGCCTGGGCCAACCCAATGCGCTGGAGCATGCCCTTGGAGTATTTGCGCAGCTCGAGACCACGCCCCCGCTCCATGTCCACGAGGCCGAGAACCTCCGTGATTCTGTCTGCGAGAGACTTGCCCTCCATGGCCATGAGGCGCCCATGGAAGCGCAGAAACTCCTCGCCGGTGAGAAAGTCATGGAGATAGGGACGTTCCGGAAAATACCCCATGATGCGCTTGGCCTGGCGGTCAAAGGGGCTCTTGCCGGCGATGAGGACCTCGCCCTGATCGGGGTGGAGCATGCCCATGAGAATCTTGATGAGGGTGGTCTTGCCCGCGCCATTGGGTCCGAGAAAACCAAAGATTTCACCCACGCCCACGCTCATGCTGATTTTATCCAGCGCGTGCACCTTCTTAGACATTACCCTGAAACTTTTACTCAGGTCACTGACCAGGATCGCGGCATTCATCGCGTTCCTCCCTCTGGTTGAATTCCGCCATGCTCACCCAATACAAGCTTTCTGCCAATGGAGTCCCGGCCCCCGTGGTTGATGCTCCTTAAAAAAAGCTGATACGCCCTTGGACGGGGGATGCCCCGTGTCGCCCTCTGGGCACGAAAGGAATCGAACTGCTCATTAAGCTCGAGCAGCTCTTTCTTCAAGAGGAGGTCCGTCATCTTTCCTTCGATGCGCTTGCGCTCCAGGTCAGATTTAACTCGACGATAAAACTCATTGAGAACACGGAAGCCCACTTCGATTTGTCCCCTCTCCGTGGAGAGCGTTTCCGCCATGCGCTTGGACAGAAGCGAGGCACTCGGCTGCTCCGCGGACAAACGGATATATTTGGATGCCAGGGGCAGGTTATGCTCCTCATAAAGAAGGTGATAACCGTAAGCAAAATAAATAGATCCCTTCAAATGAGTATTGACCCAGACATCTTTCTCCAGGGCGTCCACCGCGTCACGGAAGATGCGGGAAGCCCCACTGATGTCATCTTTGATTACAGACAAGTACAGCGCCGAGAACCACACGCTCATGTAATTTTTTGGGTCCAGCTCCAGGATTGCCCGGGCAGCTCTATAAAACGTGGAAAAGTCAGAATCATGCCTGATGTCAGACTTGTACAAAAGGTCCACCCAGATCAGATTAGCGATGGAAACCCGCAGCCCCAGAAAACGACGGGCCATGCTGGTGTTGATATATTCACCCCAGTAGCGGTCGCTGCCGCCCACGCCATTCCCACCATGCACGAGGTGCTCGGCGACGCGGGCCTGCATGACGCCAGTGATCACCATCAGCAACAGCGGTACCATCAAAGCGGTCATTTGCGCACGCCAACGGACGGACTTCATTCTTTGGACTCCTCACCGTCATCGCCTGTGTCCATGCCGTACTTGGCAAGACGATAGCGAAAACTTCTAAAAGAGATGCCCAGGAGGCGGGCCGCCTCTTTTTTCACTCCCTTTGCTCTGTCCATAGACTTTAAAAGGTAGAACCTCTCGATCTCGCCCACACGAGCCTCCAAGTCAACGGGCCCTGCCTGGAAGGGGTCCTCTGCTTGGGGAACTGAGGATGCGGCGGTCACGATACCTGTGGTGGCTAACGAAGGGATGCTGACCCCTGGCGCTTTGCGTTTCTTGAGATGGGGCGGCAGGCTCTCAACAGTGATTTCCGCATGGCCCTCCAGGGCGACGGCTCGCTCCAGAATATTCTGCAACTCACGAATGTTGCCTGGAAACTCATATTCTTTCAGAATATCCATGGCGGCGGGGGCCACGCGGGTGATGTTCTTGCCCATGCCAAGACTGAACTTGGTGAGAAAGTGTTCTACCAACTGAGGCACATCCTCTTTGCGTTCGCGCAATGCGGGGGTTTGGATGTTGATGACATTCAGGCGATAATAGAGATCCTCACGGAACTCACCCTTGGCCACCATTTCTTCAAGGTTGCGGTTGGTGGCTGAGATGACTCGCACATCAACCTTGGTACTCTCGGTACCACCCACGGGGCGGAAGGACCGATCTTGCAGCACTCGCAGGAGCTTAACCTGAATGCCGGGCGGCAACTCGCCTACCTCATCAAGAAAAATACTGCCACCATCAGCCACCTGGAAGAGGCCCTCTTTGTCTGCCACAGCCCCCGTGAAAGAACCCCTCTTATGGCCAAACATTTCGCTCTCCATGAGGGTTTCAGGGATGGCCCCGCAGTTCACCGTCACAAAGGGCTTGGAGCGCAGGGTACCGGAGTAGTGAAGAGCCCTTGCGATGAGCTCTTTGCCCGTGCCGGACTCACCGGTGACCAGCACGTTTGATTTAGTTTGGCCCACGCGATCGATGAGACTCTGGAGGTCCTTCATGGCCTTGGATGTGCCCACCATGCTCTCCACGGAAAACTGTTTTTTTGCCTCTTTTTTCAGCGTCTGGTTCTCTTTGTGTAGAGCAGCGTCGCTCAATGCCCGCCCAATGAGAAGATTGAGCTCCTCAAGCTTGAAGGGCTTGGTGAGATAATGAAATGCCCCAAGCTTCATGGCCTCCACGGCCATGTCCGTGGACCCGAAAGCAGTCATGATGAGCACCGGCGGGCGTTCGGGCACGGTTTTCGCCCGAGCTAAAATATCGAGCCCGGAACCATCCGGGAGCTTAACGTCCGTGAGTACGATGTCTATGCCGCCCTTCTCCAGCTCACTCAAACCACTTTTGAGAGTGGCGGAAAAACGGGCTTTATGCCCCGTTCTCTTCAATGCCACTTCAAGCATTTCCCGAAGGCTGGACTCATCTTCAACAACCAGTATCGTAGTCCCGCTCTTATCCATTGCTTACGCTCCTACCGGAATACGAACCCGCAGCGTGGTACCACCCATCTCCGGCGTGCTCTCCAAGTCTATGCGACCATCGTGGTCCTTGATGATTTTGTACACTCGCGCCAAGCCAAGACCTGTGCCGTAAGTTTTTGTGGTGAAAAAAGGATCGAAGATGCGCCCCTTGAATTCCTTGGGTATGCCGGGCCCATTATCAGACACCAGCACCTCGATCTCGTGGGGTCTGCGCTGCAGAGAAATCTTAATACGCTTTTTATGGCCCTTAAGATCCCGCGGCTTCATGTCTGACAAGGCCTGGAAGGCATTGAGGAGGATATTGGTGAAGACCTCTATCAATTGCTCCTGGTTAGAGAGGGCCTCGGTCTGCCCCGCGGAAGCGTCATTGACACTGAAATCAATAACTACATCCGCGCTGGGGAACTCGGGCCTGGCGCGGAGATTTTCGACACACTGCTCGATAACATGGGCCACGTTGCAGCGCTGCTTGTCAACGGGCTCGGAGCGTGCGAAACGCAGCAATTGACCAACCAATAAGTCCACGCGCTCCGTCTCGCGAATGATGAGCTGCAAGAGCCTTTGCTGCTCCTGCTGAGGCGCCCCCTCGCCCTGAAGGAGCTGTACAGCGCCTGAGATGGAGGCGATGGGGTTGCGAATCTCGTGGGCTAGGCTTGCCGCGAGGGAACCCACGCTGGCCAGGTGCTCATTCTGCTTCACCTGTTCTTCGAGGTCTAATATCTCCGTGAGATCGCGAAAGAGGTACATCGTGGCATCTTCGGGCAGTAACACGCGAGACACCAAAAAACGTCTCATCTCACCCTTGATTTGCACTTCTCGGACTTCTGGCGCATGTACATCAGCGAAAGCGGGGAACAGATCCGTGAGCTGCTGGCCCGCCGCATTTCCCTCCAAGTGCATCATGCTCCGCGCGGCACGGTTGATGCGGATCACGCGCCCCTTGGCGTTAAGACCCACAAGCCCCGCATCGAGGGAGTCCACGATGTCATCACTGAGTTTTTCCAAACGACCGATGCGAGCCCGGTTGCGCTTGAGTTCATCGACTAGCTGCCCTGTCAGAAGG
>CAYHWW010000032.1:0-25304 GCA_964360145.1 uncultured Oligoflexia bacterium
CAAGTTTCTGCCTGAGCTAAAGGCTCTTTTGAATCGATTCGCTGAGTCGGGGCCTAATGCGGAGGAGCTGGAGCGCGCCAAGGCTGGCATTGAGAGCGAGCGCATCTATGGCGCGCAAAGCATGGATAGCCTCGCTCACCGTCTTGGTTATTTGAAGCTTTGCACAGGCAACGCTCAATTCGATCTTTTGTACCAGGCATTGGTTCGCGATACTTCCGCGGAAGACGTGCGCCGGTCCTTTGCCTCTTGCTGGAATGAGAGTGCGCTCATGCAGCACGCTCTTTTCCCAAAAGGCTATGAGGCATCCCGCTTCTGGGGTGCGGCGGCAGTTCCCAGGGCCACGGCGCCCGCCCGCAATACGACGAAAGTGGCACGGAAGCCCGCCAAGCCCGTGCCCATGCTGCATCGCCTGCCTAATGGCATTGATCTCATCCTCACCCGTCGTGACGACATCCCCGTGGTGAATACCTATGCGGCCGTGCTCGGTGGAATCCGCATGGAGACTGAGACCAATGGGGGCATAGGTTCCTTGCTTTCCCAGGTTTGGGAAAAGGCACCTCAAGGATGGACTTCCGAGCGTACCGCCCGCTTCCTGGAGTCCCGCGCCTCCCGCATCGGAACGTTTTCGGGGCGAAACAGCGCGGGAATCTCATCTCTGACTTTAAGCCGTCATCTGGGCGATATTTTGCCGCTTTTCCGAGACCTCCTTTTCTCTCCTGCGTTGGAGGAGAGTGAGTTCAACCGGGAGAAGGCATCCCGCTTGGAAGACATCAAAACCTACGACGATAGCCCCGGGCGGCTGGTTGACCGCCTGTTCTGTGAGACCCTGTTCGAAGGCCATCCCTATGCCATGCCCGTGGTGGGGCGTGCGGAAAGTGTGGGCGCCCTGGGCATCAAAGACCTGAAGGCCCATTACAATGCGCTGCTGTCCGGCCGTCGGATCACCGTGGCCATGGCGGGTAAATTCGACATCGATCAAGCGCTTGCGTTTTTTTCCAGCATCGACCGCCCTTTGGATGCGAAAGCTCTTGAGCCAAATCCAGCTCAGCATGGGATGAAAGCCCCACGCATCGTGGAAACTCGCCGCGGTCGGGAGCAGAGCCACGTTATTCACGGGGTGAGTGGCATCGCCATCCACGATGATGACCGCATGAATATGCGAGTGTTGAGCACCATGTTGGGGGGGCAATCGGGTCGGCTTTTCCGTGAGCTGCGGGATAAGCAGGGTCTTTGTTATGTCGTTGCCCCCGTGAGCTTCGAGGGTATAGAGCCCGGCTACTTTGGCGTGTACATGGGCTGCGACCCCGCGAAGCGCGAAACCGCCATTGAAGGCATTCAGAATCAATTGCTGCGCCTCGCGGATAAGGCCCCGACCCCTGCGGAAGTGGATCGGGCCAAGGTGCTCCTCCTGGGTCGCCACCACATGGATCTCCAGCTCAACTCCAACGTTGCAAGCACCACCGCCATGAATCACCTTTATGGCTTGGGGCATGACGACCATCTCAGAGTTGCCGCGGGGTTGAAGACAGTGAATCCCGCGGGGCTGCGCAAGCTCATGCGCCGTCTCCTCGACCGTCCCGCGGTCACCGCCGTGGTGGTATAGTCTCCCGGTAGTTCCTGCCCAGTAGCGAAGCCCCCGTACCCTGGCACAATAATAGGGTGATGAAGGCCCATGAGTAAAAGCGATGCTAAGCTGACATTGGTCAAAGACCCACTTTCCTACTTCAAAGACCTTGTCGATGAAGTGCTGGAGAAGCGTGGCCTGAAAACTGGCATCCACACCGAGCATTACATCGTGAATTTGCTTGCGCAGTTCATGCACGCGGAAAACCTCTATGCCGTCGATGAAGAGAGCGGGATCCGCCGCCAGGAGGCCCTCGCCCAGATCATGAAGGGCGCAGTGGAAGCCGCGGACTTTCTCCATAAGCAGAAGAACCTGAAAAAGCTGGGCGACATCTCGCTCTACACGGCGGGGTTCTTCAGCGAGAGCCTCTCCCGCAAGAGCGTCGACGTGGATTATTACATCGACATGGGCAAGGCCGCCTATGGCAACCTCTCCCACATCATCCCTGACGAGGACTTCAGTCGCCTTTTTGCCGAGCTGTCGGAGCGCTTCGACAAGTTCGTCGACGTGCTGGCGGAAATCAGCGAGAAGACCCAGCTCCAGAATTCGCCCACCGACATGCTGCGTCTTTATGAGCTATGGCTCAAGACCAAGAGCGAGCGGGCGGAGCAAAAGCTCAAGGACGCGGGGATCATACCGGACCCCAGCTTAAAGCGCACCAAGCAGTAGCCTAGGCTCGGCTCGGTCTTTTGCTGCTATTCCAGGTGGACCTCAATGAGGTCGTCGCTCTGGGCGATGCGCTCCAGCACGTCTTTATCGCCGACCTTCTCGCCGAAATCCACGACTTGCCCAATCACCGTGAATTTCTCGTCCAGGTGAGGGAATGGGCCCATGGTGATATAGAACTGGCTGTCGGCGCTGTCGATGTCCGCTGCCCGGGCCATTGCCACGGTACCACGCCCGTGCTTGTGGGAGTTGAACTCAGCCTTCAGGTGTTGGCCGCTGCCCCCCGTGCCGATGCTGGGATCAGACTTGTTGCGGCTTTTCGGGTCGCCGGTCTGCACCACGAAACCAGGTACAACCCTGTGGAACATGAGGCCGTTGTAGAACTTTTGCTGCACCAGTTCGGCGAAGCGCTTCACTGTGCTTGGGGCATCTTTGGCGTAAAGCTTGAATTTGATGGTGCCTTTGGAGGTTTTCATCACCACCATGATCTTGGTCAGGCTGGATGAGTCCACGGCGAGATCGGGCGCCTGTGTCAAGGTGCCGACAGCGAGGCTGGCGGCCTCCGTGGGGGTGGCGCTTGCAACGCCTTGGGGTTCAGGCAGTGTTTCTGGCTTTTTATCGCAGCCTGCGCCGGTGAGCGCGAGGGCCGTGAGCAGCAGGATACCGAGATTCTGGATCAGACGTGTGCGCATCAGTTTAAGCCTTTTTGTTGACAGGGAAGATGTCCGCAAACTATTCCAACTATGTGGATAAAGGTCAAATAGGTTTTTGGGATCACCTTGATGAGCTGCGCTCCCGGGTGGTGCTCTGTTTGTGGATCTTCTTCGGTGGATTCATCGCATTTTATTTCCTGAGCGACCATATTCTCGACTTCTTGAGAAAACCGCTGTTCGATGCGTTGCCCGAAGGCCAACGTAGGCTCTACTATACGAGCCTTTTCGAGAACTTCCATGTTCACTTGAAGGTCTCCGCCTACGCGTCGCTGGCGTTGCTTTCACCTGTTTACTTCAAAGTCATGTGGAGCTTCGTAGGCCCTGGCTTGAAGCCCCACGAGAAGCGAGGTGTGCAGCCTTTTTTATGGGCAGGTGCCACGTTCTTCATTCTTGGCTCCACCTTCGCCTACTTTGTGTTGCTGCCCGTGGGGGTACGCTACTTTTTATCCTATGGCACCAGTGCGGAGGCGCCCATGCTGACACTTGAGGCCTACGTAGATATGATGGTGAGGCTCCTTGGTGGCTTCGGCATCTGCTTTGAGATCCCCGTAGTGATGATCTTATTGGGGCGCCTAGGTTTTTTGACGGCTGATCAGCTTAGCGCTCAGCGTAAAACTGCCATCATTAGCATTGCGGTCTTGGCCGCCATTGTGGCCCCTCCAGATGCTCTTTCCATGATCATTTTGATGGTGCCGCTCTATCTTTTCTTCGAGAGTTCCATCTGGTTCGTTCGCCGCATGGAACTACGCCGTGCGGCAATCAAATCCTAAGTGGTACTGATAGATCATACAAAATCATAAGAGATGTCTTGCATGTCGCGGTAAAGCATATTAGGCTTTGACCCATGAACATCCTCATGACTGTTGAAGAGCTCGCCAAGTACCTGAAAATCAAGCCCGACACGATCTACAAGAAGGTGCGTAAGGGTGAGTTGCCAGCGATCAAGCTCGGCAAACTCCTGCGTTTCCCCAAAGAACTCATAGATCAGTGGATTGTTGAGCAGGTTCAGAACTTCAATGCCGTCAATAAGACGGCTCGGGCGGCTCAAAAGGTTGTGGCCGCCGACGCCCACGATCTTATCGCGGACATGAAAAAGGCATCGCTGGCTGAAAAGCCTGAAGTGTTGCGCCGCGGCTTGAAGGGGCTCTGGAATGATTTGAGCAGGGAAGTGCACGCTAAGTCGGCGGCCCGCAAACGTACCGCCAAGGGCGCCAAGAAAGCGAAAAAACCCTCTTCTTCCAAGAAGGTGGCTGTTTCAAAAAAAAAAACCAGCGTTGAGCCCAAGACGCCTGAAGTGATCGACGCAGCGCAATAGACAATAATTATCAAGATTTGGCCGCACCACCTTCGTTTCTGGTGGCGGCGCTAAGTTGCCAGCTCGCAAGTTTCAAAAGGTAGACTGTCCCCTCCACTCAAAATCCTTCTTGCGGGCTGGCATATTTCTTTTTAAATCCCTGGGTTGCTGTGTTATCCAGCCCTGCACCTTGCTCCCCATTTTGGGGGGCTCCCCGCGATGACGGGGTATCCACAAGGAGATATGAATGAGTAAAGCCCTCGTTGGCTATGAGACCACATTCATCATGAAGGCTGAAGTGGCCGATGATGTACAAAAGGAATTCATTGAAAAGCTGAAAGGCATCATTGAGCTCCATGGCGGCGCCGTGCTGGTGACTGAAGACTGGGGACGTCGCAAGTTGGCGTATCCCATCCAAAAAGAAACCCGCGGCAGCTACACCCACATGGTGTTTGCCGGGGATAACAAGGTCGTGGCGGAGCTCGAGCGCAATATGCGCATCAACGAGACCGTCATCCGCTTTCTCTCTGTGAAGCTGGGCCACGACTTCAACTCGGCGGAGTACAAGCATCGTCCGTCTCAACGGCCTCCCGTTGAGCGCCCGGCTTATGACCGTCCCTATGGCGAGCGCTCTTTTGGCGACCGTGGTGACCGCTCCTTTGGCGATCGTCCTGCCTTCAATCGCGATGAGCGTCCTTCCTTCAACCGTGATCGCGACGACCGTGGCGATCGCAATCCTTCGGATGCGGGGTAATTGAACATGATTGGTAAAAACACTGAAACTGAAGGCGCTGAAGGCGGCGACCGTGCCATCGACCTGAAGACCCGCCGTTCCTTCCATCGCAAAAAAGTGTGCCGCTTCTGCGCGGACACCGAAAATGTGTTGGATTATAAAGATGCGCGCCTCATGCAAACGTTCCTCACGGAACGCGGCAAGATGGTGCCCCGTCGCATCTCCGGCAATTGCGCTGGCCATCAACGCAAGCTGACGGTGGCGGTGAAGCGCTCTCGCCAGTTGGCCATGATTGGCTTCGTCAACCCCGGCCCCTTACTGTAACTGTCGATAGGGGGGCCAGCTGCGGCGTTGCCAGGTCCTCGCGGTTCCACGCGACGGGCAGCAGCCCGTCTTGATCGCTCGCCGTGGCTCCACGCATCTGGCCCCTTCTCGACAGCTTAATCGATGACTCCTATGAGTTCTACTGTTCCAGCCACTGAACGAAGCCACGGCACTACGGCGCTGCTCACCACGGCATTGCCCTTTGTTTTAGCTGCGGCATTGTATCTCAGTGTAGTCTTTGCCGCTGTGGCAGCGCTGCCCTTGGTTTTCGCCTACCTGCGTTTTGGCCGGGCGTTGGGCGTGCTCTGCTGTGTGTGTAATACTGCTTTGGTTTGGCTGACTGCGGGGCAGTTCCATGCTGCTACGTTCTTTGTGCTGGCGGTGGTGACAGGTACGGCTTTGACTGAGGGGGTACGCCTCCGCTGGCAGCCCAGCGCCGTCGTCGGGTTATCCATCGCCACGATGCTGCTTTCTTTGGTGCTGATCCTAGGTACTTTTTCCGCCAAATACCGCGTGAACCCCGTGGAGCGCACCCAGGTTCTCATCGGTCAGGCCGTTGATCGGGTGGTGGAGGATATTGAGCGTTACAAAAAAAACCACAACGCCACATCTCAAGATCTAGAGCGCGTGTTGGCTGACCCTCAAAGCACCAAACGTAATATTTTCAATGAGCTTTTCAGCGTCCTGGGTATTGCGACACTCTTGGTTTCAGCCCTGAACTTTCTTGTGATGATTCGACTTAATTTGGCTGGATCCCGGGAAGTGTTGGGTCTGAAAAAGCTTTTCTTCCGATCTTGGAAGACGCCGGAAATATTGGTGTGGCCCACAATTGCTGCTGGCTTCAGCTTGGTGGTGGAAGTGCCTTATATCTCTATTGCCGCACTCAATTTTTTCAAGATTTTCATGGCGATTTATGCGATCCAAGGAATAGCCATCCTGGGAGCGCTCTTCGACTCCTGGAAGCTGAAGCAGGCCGTGCGTCCCTTAGCGTATTTTCTGGCGGTGGCGGTGCTGCTTCCCATGGTGATCAGTTTAGGGTTTTTCGATCTCTGGTTCGATTTTCGACAAAAGTTCAAGAAAGGCTGAAGGCTATGACTATGAAAGTGATTTTGAGAGAAAATATCGACAGCTTGGGCCGTATCGGCGACGTGGTGCGAGTGTCTGAAGGCTACGCCCGCAATTTCCTCTTGCCCCGCAATCTGGTGATCGCGGCTGACGAGCACAATGTGAAAGAGATGGAGCACCATCGTAAGGCTCTGGAACGTCGCCGTGCGCGCTCCATGAAGGACGCCCAGTCCTTGGTGGCCAGGATTGAAGCCCTCTCCTGCACCATTACACGGAAAGCCGGCGAACAAGACAAACTGTTCGGCTCCGTGACTTCAGCGGACATCGCTCAGGCACTCAAGAAAGAGGGCTTGCCGGTGGATCGCAAGCAGTTGCATCTGGAAGAGCCCATTAAGCAGCTGGGCGTGTTCACTGTCAGTGTCAAGCTGCACCCCGAGGTATCCGCCAAGCTTAAGGTTTGGGTTGTCGCTGAGAAATAAGCGGAGAAGCAGCGCAGCATACCGTTCTCTTGGGGTAGAATGGGTTTGTAGGGGAGATACGGAATGGATCTATCCATGGCCGAAAGCGGGCCTGCCCCAGGGCGGTCCCGCCAATTGCCACCACAGGATCTGGATGCGGAGAAGTCCCTGCTCGGGGCTCTCCTGCTGGACGGTGCCGCTTTTCCTAAAATCGTAGACATTGCCCTAGAGCCCGGCGACTTCTACCGCGAGGCCAATGGGAAGATCTTCGAGTCCATTCTCTCTCTCTCCACTCGTGGCGAGCCGGTAGACGTCGTCACGCTATCCGCTCATTTGAGAAGTGTTGGGGCCTATGAGGGAATCGGTGGCGGGCAGGCCTTGAGCGCGTTGTTTGAGAACAGCTATAGCAGTGCCCACGTGGTGCACTACGCCCGCATTGTCAAAGACCGTTCCACGCTACGCAAAGTCATCTCTGCCAGCAACGAGGTCATCGACCAGGCCTACACTGGCGTTGAGAGCATGGATGAGTTCTTGGACGAGGTGGAGCGCAGCGTTTTTGCGGTCACAGGCGCAACGACAAAAAACTCCATTGTAGGCATCCGGGATATTTTGCTCGGAAATATGCAGCGCATTCAGGAGCTTTCCGAAAAAGAAACCACGGTAACGGGGCTGGGTACCGGTTTCCGTGAATTCGATCGCATGACAACCGGCCTTCACCCGGGCCAGCTCATTGTCATCGCCGCCCGCCCCGCCATGGGAAAAACCTCATTAGCGCTCAACATGGCTCAGAACGCCGCGGTGCAAGGCAAGGTGGGCGTGGTTGTATTCTCTCTAGAAATGGCCAAAGAGGAATTGGGTTTCCGTTTCTTGACGGGGCTCGCCCGGGTGAATAGCTCGGCCCTCAAAGTGGGTCGTTTGAAGGACCGGGATTGGAAGGCACTGACTAAGGCCGCGAGCGTGCTCAGCGATGCCAAGATATTCATCGATGATAGCGCCGCCATCTCCGTTCTTGAGATGCGCTCTCGCTGCCGTCGTATTCAGACCGAGCATGGTCTGGGCCTCATCATCGTGGACTACCTACAGCTCATGCGGGGCACTTCAAAACCGGGTAAGGGCTCAGACAATCGCGAACGGGAAATTTCAGAGATCTCCCGGGGTTTGAAGTCCCTCGCAAAGGAATTGCGTGTGCCCGTCATTGCACTCTCCCAGTTGAACCGGGGTGTGGAATCCCGCACCGACAAGCGCCCCATGCTGAGCGATTTGCGGGAATCTGGCGCCATCGAACAGGATGCAGATATCGTAGCCTTCGTTTATCGGGACGAAGTGTACAACAAAGACAGCGAAGACAAGGGCAAGGCCGAGTTCATCATGGCTAAGCACCGGTCCGGCGGCGTGGGTACCGTCCGCCTCAACTGGGATGCGGAGTTTACCGCTTTCAGCAACGAAGATGACACCACGTCGCAGTCCTACGGCACTGGCTATTCCGCTGGCAACGTAGCGGCTGGGCCACCGGAGTTTGCCTCACCGAACGCTGGGCAAAGCGGCAACGCCCCCAGGCCTGCCGTGGGGCCGCGTAAGCCGGGCTTGGACCTACCTAACTTTTAAAGCCGAATCACTTCTCTTTGTCTTTATTGCCGCGCTTGATCTGGGTGATTTGCTGGCGGAGTTCAGAAGCGAGATCATCGATACGATCATTGAGTTCGCGGATGTCGTCTTTGGTGGCTAAGCCCAGACGCTTCACCGTCTTCATCAGGTTGTCCTTCTTCAGGAGTTCATGGACTTGGGCAATGCCGGACTTTTGGAGGTTTTCCAGAGTCTTCATGGATTGTTTTGCTTGGCTCAGGATCTGTTCAATGCGTATTTTGTTCATAGGACACCCCTCGGTGGGCAGATTTTGCCATGAAAAAACCGGAAAATCCCACTAAAACGCTCTGCGTTATTTCCGCCAGCCCTCGCTCCCCCTAAAGTAGATAGAGGAGGATCGCCCATGATTCGCATTTCTACCCTGTCCCTTGTCGTCGTCGCTCTTTGGTCTGGAGTGGTCCAAGCGGCGCCCAACACGGTGTCTAAGGGGGGGCGTTCGTCGGATGACAGAGAAAAATACCGTTATGAGATGAATCTGGATCTCTCCGCCATGTTTGTCCGAGATACCCGTCCCATCGGTAGTTCAGACACTGGTACGAAGGTAAGTTTGGGCGGCATGTTCGCAAGCTGGGTGGGTCTTGATGCCTTGGGCATGTATGAGCTCAAGTCCAAGTCCTTCCTGGTCGGCGCCGATGTGAGGCTTGTCCCCATCGACTGGCTTTTCCTCAAAGCAGGGGCCGGTGCCTATAATGATCGTTTGACGCGGTCCCTCAAGGCTACCCCGGTCCTCGGAGTGGGCCTCATGGCCCGCTTCACCGAGTATTACTACATGACAGTGGAGAGCATGTACTTCCAGGGCCCAGACAATGGCAAGAACATCGGCGTGGGTGCCGGTCTGGGACTGATCTTCTAAGGGACTCTTCATTTCATTCTAACTTCACAAGCATCGGCCCCTCCCCTAGAATGAATGCTCACGGCGGAGGAGCCCATGACCAGTCTCGACGTCAATGCCATCACACAGCAGGTCCGTGATAAATCTCGTTTCGTAGACGAGCTCGTCAATGAAGTCTCTCGAGTCGTCGTGGGTCAGCGCGGCCTCATCGATCGAATTCTCATGGCGCTGTTGTGCGACGGTCATATTCTGCTTGAAGGTCTGCCGGGCCTGGCAAAGACACTGACAGTGAAAACCGTGGCTGATGTGGTGAGTACGGGCTTCCAGCGCATCCAGTTCACCCCAGACCTTCTTCCTGCTGACCTGGTGGGCACGGTCATTTATAATCAGAAGACCGGTGAGTTTACCCCGAAGCTCGGGCCCATCTTCTCTAACATCATCCTTGCCGACGAAATCAATCGAGCCCCCGCCAAGGTGCAGAGCGCGCTCCTTGAGGCCATGGCTGAAAAGCAAGTCACGGTGGCTGAGACCACTTACAAGCTCAAAGACCCGTTCATCGTGCTGGCTACACAAAACCCCATCGAGCAGGAGGGCACGTACCCGTTGCCGGAAGCTCAGATGGATCGTTTTATGTTCAAGGTGAAGGTGGATTACCCCACCATGCAAGAAGAGAAGAGCATCTTGAACCGCATGTCGGGCACGGAGTCGCCGCAAGCCCACAAAATCATCGATGCCGCCGCCATCCTTGAGGCGCGCAGCCTCGTGGCGCAGATCTACATGGACGAGAAGATCAAGGACTACATCCTGAACATCGTTTTCGCCACGCGGTTCCCCGAGAAGCATGGACTGCCCGATTATGCTGGCAAGATCCTCGTGGGGGCAAGCCCCCGAGCCACCATCTACCTCGCTAAAGCCGCTCGTGCCGCGGCATTCCTGTCTCACCGTGGTTTTGTCACCCCAGATGATATCAAGGCCATTGCCTACGATGTGCTCCGTCACCGCATCATCTTAAGCTTCGAGGCTGAGGCCGAAGAGCTTACGACGGAGAAGATCATCAAGCGGGTGCTGGACACAGTCCAGGTTCCCTAGCCCGGGGCTCATCATGTCCAATCGGGCTCAGGAAATCATTAGACGGGTTAAACGCATTGAGCTGAGCACGAAGCGGCTCATCGACACCCTTTTGACGGGGCAGTATCACACGCGCTTCAAGGGCCATGGCATGCAGTTCTCCGACCTGCGGGAGTATTACCTCGGCGACGATATTCGCCACATCGACTGGAAGGTTACTGCCCGTACGCAGAGCGCCCACGTAAAAAAGTTCGAAGAGGAGCGAGAGCTCAGCGTGTATTTCCTCGTGGACTTGAGTGCCAGCGGCGACTTTGGTTCGGTGGAGCACACCAAGCGCGAAGCCCTCGCGGAGGTCTGCGCGCTCCTCGCTTTCGCGGCGGTGAAGAATGGTGACAAAGTGGGGGTGGTGCTTTTCACGGATCGCATCGAGAAGCACATCCCACCGAAGAAGGGACGAGGTCACGCGTTGCGTTTGATCACGGAGCTTCTGGCCTTTGAGCCCCAAGGTAAAGGCACGGATCTCAAGGGCGCCTTGGACTACTGCCTCAAAGTGATGAAGCATAAGGGGATCCTCTTCGTTGCCAGCGACTTCTACGCGGATGGCTATGAGAGCCCGCTCAAAAAATTAGCCAACAGGCACGACCTCATCGCCCTCACCGTGTCGGACCCTCGGGAGTCGGAGCTGCCCCCCTTGGGTTTTATCGATACAGTTGATGCGGAAACCGGCCGAACCGGGTGGATCAATGCGGCGAGCTACGCCTTTCGCAAGGCCTTTAGCCAACGGCGTCAGCGGGTAGAGGGAGAGATCAAGCAGCGCCTCATGTCCGCCGGTGCTGATCGCATTGAATTATCCACGGGCGAGGATTACCTGAAATCCGTTGTGGAATATTTCGCGCGGTCGCGGCCTGGACGCTCCGCGAGGAGGGTGCCATGAGTCGCGTCCGCCTCCCTGCTCAGGCAGCGCCACAAACCGCATCAGCTCCCGCACCGGAGGCACTCACGACCAAGGTGCGGTTACCCGAAGGAGAGGGTTCACATACCCTGGGCGCTGGAGACGCAGTTTTTTTCGACGTTGATTTGGGACCCCAGCTGAAAAGTGCGGTGCCCAGCTTCCAGGAGACCCTGAAGAACGGCCCCATGACTTGGGGGGATGGGCGTATTCTCGCTTTGACGGAAAAACCCCGGGAAGATGGTGGCCGCATCGTTACTGCACGAGTCACGTGCTACAAGCCGGGGGTTTGCAAGTTCCCCGGCCTGATTTTTTTGGAAGATGGCAAGGAAGTAGCTCTCGCGGAAGCAAAAGAGCTGGAATTCGCCACGGCAGGCCAGCAAGAGAAAGAGCCGGAGCCCTACGCGCCCATTGCCCACGCTCTCCCCGTGAGTTTGGTGGCGGGCATCGTTGGCGGCGCGCTCCTTGCCGCCATCGCTATTTTCTACGCCGTTCAGCGCTATCTTGCCAACCGCAAGCCCGCGCCCAAGGCAGAGGCCGCTCCACCACCGGCACCCGCGCCGTTAGAGGAACTGGCCATCCGATTCAAGCAGCTTTCAGCTGCCCGCCACTTGGAGGAGGGGCGCTTTAAGCCCTATTATTTTGGCATCAGCGAGGCCCTCAAGTCCTACGCTGGCCGCATTTATGGATTCAATGCCGAGGATTGCACCACCCGAGAACTACTCCGTGGGTTGCGAGACGCCGGGCGGGCTGATGAGGCCCGTGTTGATGAGTGGAGTCACCTCTATGGGGAAATGGATGTGGTGAAGTTCACCGACCAGCTGCCCACGCCGGTCGATGCTCAGAGTCTCATGGAGCGTGCGCTGACCTTGGCTCGGAAATGTAAAGGAGGCCAGGCGTGAGATTTCGCGATCCCTGGTTCTTCCTGCTTCTTCTGCCCGTCGCCTTTGCTTGCGCTCGGGCCTATGCGCGCATGCTGTCAGGGACCTATGCGGCCACTCTGAAAACGCCCTGGTTACGGCTCTGGAGCCAGGGTGGCGCAGGGCGCATTCCACCGCGTTTCATCGCCCTCATGGGCTATGCCATCGCAGCGGCGTTACTCATCGCAGGGCTTGCGCGGCCCCAGACCAGCTATCAAAAGGTCAAACACACCACCGAAGGCATCGATATCATGGTGGTGTTCGATCTCTCCGCCAGCATGCGGGTGGAGGATTTCCGCGATAATAATCGCTTCGACGTGGCCAAAACCGTGATTCGGGATTTCATTGCGGGGCGGCAGTCTGATCGCATTGGCATCGTGGTGTTCTCTGGTGAAGCCGTGACGCTGGTGCCGCCGACGTTGGATTACAACCTGGTGCTCCAGCAGCTGGAGAACGTGGAAATCGGAGATTTGAAAGACGGCACCGCCATCGGCGAGGGCCTGGCCCTCGGGGTCACCAGGCTCAGTGCTTCCAAGGCAAAGACCAAAGTGGTGATTTTGGTCACGGACGGCGATAATAATATGGGCCAAATCGATCCCGGCACCGCCGGCGAGATGGCCAAGGGTTTTGGTATCAAGGTGTACAGCATTGCCATCGGTCGCGAGGGTCGCGTGCGCATGCCCTTTGTTCAAAAAGACATCTTTGGCCGCAGTTTCCGCACTTATCGATATTACGACAGCTCTATTAATCCCAAGCTTCTGATGCAGATTTCCGAGCACACGGGTGGCAAGTTCTATCGGGTGGAAGGGGACACCCAGGTCTTCCGGGATGTGTTCCAGGAGATAGACCGCCTCGAGCGCACCAAGGTCACGAGCCAAGAGCAGGTGAAATACGACGAGAAGTTCATGGCCTTTGTGGCTGTTGCCCTGGCCATTCTGGCCGCCACCTTCTTGCTGCAGAATACCATTTTGAGGGTCTATCCATGAGGTTCGGCGAAGAGTCCATGCTCTGGGCACTGCTGCCGTGGGTTTTGGCGCTGCCCGTTTGGGTGATCCTGGGTCGGCGGGCTTTAGCTGCGTTCCATCGCTTCGTGGGACCAGGCATCGCCAATCAAGTGGTATTGGGGCGTTCGGTGAAACGGATGCGGCTCAAGTTCGCGCTCCTCTGGATTGCGGCGCTCTTCGCCATACTGGCAGCGGCCCGTCCTCAACTCAGCGCCCGGGAAGAAACAGTGAGGTCCGAAGGCCTGGACCTCGTCATGGCCCTCGATGTATCCCTCAGCATGGCGACAGAAGACGTGATGCCCAGTCGCATAAAAAAGGCCAAGCACATCATCCGCGGCTTTCTTGAGCGCATGTCCGGCGACCGCGTGGGTTTCGTGGCCTTCGCGGGTTCCGCCATACCCGTGGCGCCGCTGACCAGTGATTACGATTATCTCAGGCAGGTTCTGGATACCGTGGATGAACACACCATCAGCAATCAGGGCACGGACCTCCATGAGGCTTTGAGCCAGTCGGCAAAGCTCATCGAACGCGGTGGCGTGGGTGATCAATCCGCCGGAGGTGAGGCCCCACCCAGTCGGGCCGTGATCATCTTAAGCGATGGTGAGGACACTGTGGGCCGTGAGAAAGAACTGGGTGCCGCGCTGAAAAAATCCGGCATCCGGGTTTACAGCATCGGCATTGGCACGCTGAAGGGCGCCCCCATTCCATTGCGGGATGATCACGGGAATTTGACAGGCTACAAGAAGGATAAAAGCGGAAACATCGTGCTCTCCAAGCTTGCCTCCAAGTCTTTGGAGTCCGCGGCGGCAGCCGGCGACGGCAAGTATTATCCGAGCACCACCGCGGAAGCAGAGGTGGATGAGGTCCTGGCGGAACTCCTCACCATGGATCGCAGCGGGGGCCAGTCCCGCAAGGTTCTCGTGTATGAAGAGGCTTTTCAGTATCCCTTGGCGCTGGCCGCGCTGATGCTGCTTGTCTTTCTCTTGCTATCTGAACGAGCAAGGGCGTTAGTCGCCATCGCATTTTTCGCCACATCCATGGGTCATGCGGCGGGAGTGCAGGAATACCTTGAAACACGCCAGGGCATGAAGGCTTTCGAGAAGGGGGATTTCCCGGCAGCCATTGAGCATTTTGGCGCATCTCAAGGCACCAACCCTGAATCGAAGGTGAATGATTATAATCTGGGCACAGCTCTGTTGCGCTCTGGGGCCGGTGAGGGCGCAGTCGTTCATCTCGAGCGGGGTGCGACCGATGTGGACCCCCTCCTCGGTGCTCACAGTGCCTACAATCTGGGGCGTGCATGGGAGCTGCAGAATGATCATGAAAAAGCGCTGCAAGCATACCAGGCCGGCGTGGAGCGCCTTTTGGAGCTACGCAAAAAGGGGCCCCTACCAGAAGATGCAGCGGAAACATTGAAGCGCCTGCGCCAAGCATTGGAGGTCGCTCAGCAGAAAAAACAACAGCAGCAACAGCAGCAGCAGGACGGCGGTAAGGGCAAAGACAAAAAAGACGATGAGAGTCCGGGCAAGGATCAAAATAAGAAATACGAAATGCCCAAGGATAAAGGACAATTCAAGGCTAGCAATATCACTGAGCAGGATGCCAAACGTCTCATGCAGCAATTGAAGGAACAGGAGAACCAGACGAGCAAGCGGATCCAACGCCAGAAAGCCGAAGAGGTTCGCAGAGAAGCCAAACCAATGGACGTTGAGAAGGATTGGTAAGTATGGCTAATCTATCCACCATGAAGCGTTGGACCACGGCATTGATGGCAACCGCCCTTGTGGCTTTGGCGCCTCTGGAGGCCCGAGCCGAAGTGGAATTTTCCGTTCAACCAGAAGCCGCGCAGGTGGAGGAGGGTGAAAACGTGGCCCTCGACTTCGTTGTCACCAGCGACGCCATGGGCGCTCGATTGGGTGATCCTCGCTTCAACGCCCCGGACTTCGATGAGGTGAACGTTTTTCAACGGGGTACTAGCATCCAATCCGAGTATGAAAATGGTCATTTCCAAGTGCGCCGCTCTGAGCGCATGACAGTGGTATTGCACCCCAAGCGTGCGGGGCGGCTCACCATTCGCGGTATTTCCATCATCGTCGACGGCAAGTCCCACACCGCGCCAGATGTCACGGTGGAAGTGCTCCCCGCGGGGCAGCATGCTCGCGGTGGGAATCGCGGACAGCAGAGCCCGTTCCCACAGGCTCGTCCCGCGTTACCTCAGTCAGGATTATCCGCCCGCGGTGGTCGCGGCCCGTCCCTTTTGCTCCGTACGGAGCCTGACAAGGTTAAGGTCTACAAAGGCGAGCAGATTCATCTGACGTACGCTCTCTATGCGCGCACCCAGGTGGCCAGCCTTGAGGCGGAGCGCTTCCCCACGGCAACAGGCTTCTTGAAGGAGGACCTCGATATTCCCATCCTCAAGGGGGTCGGTAATCTGGATTGGCGCCGCAGCGTCATCAACGGCACCGAATATCGCAAGGCTGTGCTCGCCGAATATGCTCTCTTTCCGGTGAGGGAAGGTAAGCTGCCGTTGGATGTATTTTCAGCGAAAATCGCCTTCCGTAGCGGAAATGGCATGCAGAACTTGTTGGACGACGACGATGCGGCCTTTGGCCTGAATCGTTTCTTTCAGGCCTTCCAGCTCATGACGGAGACCCAGAGCAGCGATCACATCTCCGTGGAAGTGCTACCGCTACCGGCGGAGGGGCAACCCGCGGACTTCTCTGGCCTTGTGGGGGACTTTGAGGTCAGCGCAACCGCGGATAAAGCGACGTTGCGGGCCGGTGAGCCCCTCAACGTCAAAGTGCGCGTGGAGGGGCGGGGCCATGCGGGCAGCCTGGAGCGCCTCAAGGTAAGCTGGCCCCAGGACTTCGAGCAGTACGAAGACCGTTCCTCCACCAAGTTTGAAGCAACGGGCCGCAGTGAGCGGGTTTTCGACTACCTGCTCATTCCGCGGGTGAAGGGTCGGTTTACTCTCCCCGCCATTGAGATTTCAATGTTTGATCCACAGTCTCGTGGTTACAAAATCAAAAAAGCCCAGCCCATTGAGGTGGATGTTCTGGAGGGGGACGGTTCAGCACAGGTCCCTCGGTCGACCGGGGCCCAGGGGCAGGCGCAGCTTCCATCCGTGGGCCCACAAACTTCGCGGGTGGGTAATGCGGTATCGGATTGGCTCCGTGCCCATGCCCCTGCCGGGGGGTGGATGGGGGCATTATTGGCGGGCTTAGGTTGGGCTCTGTTTTCTTTTGCCGGGGTGGTGGCTCTGATTTTAGGGATACTCGCCAGCTGGCGGGGGTGGCGCCGGGCCCGGGACCCTCGGCTGAAAGAGCGGAAGTGGCGGGATGCCTTGGCTAGGGCTGAATCCATGGTGGAACAAGATCCTGTGGCAGCCTTGGCCCAGGTGGACGTGGCTTTGGGCGAGTATTTGAGTCAGAAAAAGGGCTTTCTTAAAGGATCTTTGTTGACCCGGGATCTCACTGTTGAGCTCGTGAAGCGAGGAATACGCCAGGACCTTGCCCAAAGGGTCCAGGCCCTGGCGGAGCTTTCTGACAACCAGCGGTTCCTGCCGCCCTCGCAGGCGAGGAACCCCGCCGCGGCACACCGCGCCATCGAAGAGTTTAAAGCCTTGGTTGAAGGCCTTTCGTGACAGTGTTAGTTTCCGCCCATGACTACCAATCGCTTGGAAACCATCCGCATCGTAAATACCCGCCATCCGCGGCGCTTTGATTTCCCCACTGATGAGCGTGGCCATCGACTCAAGGTTTCTGACATCTACGGCATCAATACATTCAGCTTACAGAGGATGCGCGAGAAACTGCCTCGGGACGTATTCAATAAGCTCCAAGTCACCGTGGAGTCCGGCAAGCGCCTCGATCCTGAAGTGGCCAACACCATCGCCCATGCCGTCAGGGAGTGGGCCCAGGAGCACGGCGCTTCTCACTTCTGCCACTGGTTTCAGCCCCAGACGGGCCTCACCGCTGAAAAGCACGATGCCTTCATCACTTTTGACGACCGCGGTTGCCCCGTGGAGAAGTTCTCCGGCGCCCAGCTGATCCAGGCCGAGCCCGACGCTTCCAGCTTCCCCAGTGGTGGCATGCGCACCACCTTTGAAGCCCGCGGTTACACCGTCTGGGACCCTTCAAGCCCTATGTTCATCATGGAAGGCCCCAACGGCAAGACGTTGTGCATCCCGTCGGCGTTTATCTCCTACCATGGCGACGCCATGGACGAGAAAACCCCCCTCCTGCGCTCCATGGAAGTGCTTAATCACAATGCCACGGAGCTCCTGAGCGTCATCGGCTACAAAAAGGCGAAGCGCGTAGTGTCCACATTGGGTGCTGAGCAAGAGTACTTTCTGATAGACCGTTCGTTCTACAATGCCCGCCCTGACCTGGTGATGTCCGGCCGCACCCTCATCGGTGCCCAGCCCGCACGCCACCAACAGCTCGAAGACCATTATTTCGGCAGCGTGCCCCCCAGGATGTTGGCCTACATGCAAGAGCTGGAGTACGAGCTCTTCAAGTTGGGAATCCCAGCTAAGACCCGTCACAACGAGGTTGCGCCATCCCAATTTGAGTTGGCTCCCATTTTTGAAGAATCCAACGTGGCTTGTGATCACAATCAATTGTTGATGGACGTCATGCGTCGGGTGGCCGAGCGCCATGACCTCTCATGTCTCCTCCATGAAAAGCCCTTCGCCGGCATCAATGGCAGCGGCAAGCACAACAACTGGTCCATGTCCGTGCAGGGTGACGACATCGACGATCCCAATTTGTTGGATCCCGGCAAGACACCTCATCAGAACCTGCGATTCCTCCTGGTGCTGGCTGCCGTGTTGAAGGGCGTGCATCGCCACGCCGGCCTCATGCGTGCCGCCATCGCGACTCCCGGCAACGACCATCGCTTGGGCGCCAATGAAGCTCCTCCGGCCATCATCTCCGTATTCCTGGGTCACCAGCTTACAGAGATTCTGAACAAGATCGAAGCGGGCACCAACCTGGACTCCAACCCTGAGGCTGCCATGATCAGCCTGGGGGTCTCCAAGATTCCCCATGTGTCTAAGGACAACACCGACAGGAATCGCACCTCACCCTTTGCTTTTACGGGCAACAAGTTCGAGTTCCGTGCCGTGGGTTCCAGCTCTGCCTGCTCCTTCCCCGTCACAGTGGTGAACGCCGCCGTGGCTGAGGCCATGGCAGAACTTACCGAGTCCTTGAAGAGGCTGCTGAAGGCTTCCAAGGGAGTGGATGCAGCCATCATGGAAGTCGTTCGCGAAGCTTTCAAGGAGACTCGCGGGATCCGCTTCGAAGGCAACAACTACTCCGCCGAGTGGGTAACCGAGGCCGAACGCCGCGGCCTACTCAATCTGCGCAAGGCCCCTGAAGCCATCGATCAGCTGAAGACCCCCTCAGCGCGCCAGTTGTTCACGGGGCTGGGCATCCTCACGGAAACCGAGCTGCAAAGCCGCCACCATGTCATGGTGGAGCGCTATGTGAAGAAGCTCCTCATTGAGGCCGAATGCCTGGTGCAGCTGGTTGATCAATACGTCGTGCCTTCCGCATTGAAGGAGCAAGCTTTGCTGGCTGGGGCCATTGCTTCTTTAACCGTGGTCAATCGCGGTGTGGACGTCACGGAGCAGAACTCTCGTTTGAAGACGGTCACTGATGCCTTGAATGAGTTGCTCCAGGGTCGTAAGCAGTTGGGCGATTACCTTAATCGCGTGGAAGCAGTGGAGTCCGAGATGGATAAGGCTCATTCACTGGCGAAGGAGGGCACTGTGCTTATGGCGAGCATCCGCACGGTGGCCGACCGCCTGGAAAACACCGTCTCCGACGAATTCTGGGCTTTGCCCAAGTACAGAGAGATGTTGTTCTTATATTAATCCATCAGCTCGTGGGCGGGACAAAATCTCGTCCGCGAGGGAGCGGTAGTCTTCGGCCCCGGGGGAAGAGGGAGCGTAACGGAAAATCGTTTTTCCGTGGCCCGAGCTTTCACCGAGTTTACTGTTGTCCCTGATACGGGTTTTTAAAAGCGCCTCAGGATAGTGTTGAGCGAGGGTCGCCAACACGTCATGGGTGAGTTTTTTGCGATAGTCCACCTGGGTAGCAACCAAGCCTCCGACGAGCAGTGTGGGGTTCCAGCGCTCACGCACCAAGCGTATGGTGTCTTGAATTTTTGTGATCCCCTCCACGGAGAAGAATTCCGTTTGAAGGGGTACCAAGACCTCGTGGGCGGCGGCGAGGGCGTTCAGCGTGAGCAGGTTTACGCTGGGGGGGTTGTCGATGAAGATAAAGTCATAAGCGCCATCGGCCCAAGCGAGCGCCCGTTTCAGTATCGTCTCCCGTTCGGGCTTGGCGTAGAGGTAATTCTCCACGGCGCTCAGTTCACCATCGGCCGCGATGTATTCAAAGCCAGCGGAATATCTGCGTAGAAAGCGGGCTTCCGCTTCATCTCGGTCGGGGACCCGTTTGGCCAGGTACAGCTCATCCAACGTCGACTTCTGGGAGGATTCAGACGCTGATCCCCGGCTCAAGTAACTCGTGAGATTGGCTTGGGGGTCGTTGTCCAGCAACAGAACTTTCCTGCCTGACTCAACCAAGGCCGCGCCCAGGTTCACGCAGGTGGTGGTTTTACCTACGCCACCCTTTTGATTCGCTATGGCTATGATCCTCGTATGGCGCATGAATGGCTCCTTTCCCTGAATAGATCCTCGTTGTATTGTGGCTGAGAATGGGAACAAAAGCAGCACCCCCCGCGGCAGGCTTCACAGATCGTCTTCTAGCCAGTCGCTCCAGGTGGGGCCAGATAGCACGGCGCTTCAGACGGTTTTACTATGGGACTTTTCGGGCGGGCTACGTTCATGAGAGCATTGTCGCGAAGCGTGAAGGGGAGTGCCACCGCTGCGGCGCATGTTGTGAGCTGGTCTACAAATGTCCTTTCTTGGGTAAAGACGTGGATAAATTGCCCTACTGCCGGATCTATGGCGACCTGAGGCCTTCCAATTGCCACACCTATCCCTTTGACAAGGTTGACTCCGAGGTGGATCAGTGTGGTTTCAAGTTCAAAGATGAAGATCCTCCACGGAATCGCTGACATCCACAGCCCGCTCCAGTCCTCGGTGGTGACCATCGGCAACTTCGATGGTCTGCATTTGGGGCATCGTCGTATTGTGCGGCAAGTCATAGATCAGGCCCGGGCTCTTGACGCATCCGCCATTGTGTTCACATTCCGCCCCCACCCGCAAATGGCGTTAAAGCCCTCGGCCTCCGTGGACCTCATCAATACCTATGAAGAGAAGCTTGAGATGCTGGAGGCCTTGGGCGTGGACATGGTCGTGGAGCAGCCCTTCAGCCGGGATTTTTCCACGATCTCGCCGGAAGTATTCTTCAATGAGGTGCTCTTAAAAAAGCTTTCGGCTCGTGCGCTTTATGTGGGCTACGATTTCGGTTTTGGTCGCGGCCGTGCCGGAGGCCTTGATCTGTTGCGCCAGCTCAGCGGGCACGCGGGCATCGAGACTCACGTCATGGATGCCTACAAGGTGGGTGACGTCACCTGTTCCAGCAGCCAGATCCGGGAGATGCTGCGAAATGGCTCGGTTGAAGGCGCGGCCATGCTGCTGGGGCGATTATTCTATTACCGTGGCGTAGTGACCAAGGGTGATGGCCGGGGCCACAAGATCGGTTTCCCCACGGCCAACATCCAGGTGGAAGGCCGCATATTGGTAAAGAACGGTGTTTACGCCACGGAAGTGGTTTGCCGTCAGGGCGTTTTCAAGTCCGTGACCAATGTGGGGTCGCGGCCCACCTTTGTGGACAATGGCGGTGTCGCCATTGAGACTCACATCCTGGATTTCGACAGTGATATCTATGGTGAAGTGCTTGAAGTGCGTTTCAAGACCAGGCTGCGGGATGAACGCAAATTCTCGGGTATCGACGAGCTCGTGGCCCAGATCAAGAAAGATGTTGAGGCGGCGCGGGCCCTCGGTCATCATTAATGGACTAAAGGGGAATATTCATGAGGTTTCACCACGCTGCGTTAGTTTCTTTGTTCACGGTGTCACAGGCCTTTGCCGCGGCGCCTCAGCTTACCAATCTCAGCCTTCCCAATGTTGACGGCATCATGGAAACCTTCGCGGCACTGACCAATTTCCGCCCCTTGGAGCCCGCTAGCTCCTGGGCCAAGTGGTTTGGCGTATCTGTTGGCCTCGTGGCGCAGGGCACTCCAGCCCGCAAACTGAAGGCGGCCATCCCCAATTCCGGCGATGTCCCCTCCATTCTGCCCGATGCCTACGCCGTTTTGGCTTTGGACGGGCCCTGGGGCCTGGGCTTGGAGGGTGGCGTATTTCCTACTACCACCATCAAAGACATCACGTTGCGCCAGTATGCGGGCAACCTCAAGTGGACCATTAACGAAGTTTTCTTCACCGACGTCCTGCCCTTTGACTGGGCCGTGCGGGCTGGCGTGACGGATTCATATGTTGCTTTCAAGTATGCCATCGCCGGCACCCAGGACACCATCAACTACACGGGCACCCACTGGAACTTCAGTACGTCGATCAGCCGCAAGTTCTGGTTTCTTGAGCCCTACGTGGGCGCGGGCTATTCCACGCAGAAGGCCAATATTCACAACGAGGGCCGCATCACCCTGCTGGGCAGCACCTTCAATGTGAGCACGTCCGTGGACCGGACCTACAAGTCCGCCTTGGCCTACGTCGGCTTGCAAACCCACATCTGGTTTATGAACGTGACGTTGCAGGCGGACTACCAATACAAGTTAGTAAACTACGCGTTTAAGCTTGCCGCGAAATTCTAACGGCGAACGCGCACATTGCGGCAACATCGTTTACTTACAGGGTTAGCCCTAACCGCGGCGCTGGTGGTGCCGGCCCTGTTCGTTTATTGTTGGACCGTCTACTATAACTCTGATTACGCCATGATCGGGCTCATGGCCCGCGGGGTGCTCCACCACGGTGAACGGCCCATTCACGTTTGGACGGTGGGCTATCAAGGTATTTTATTTGAGGTCTATGCTGTCGCGGCGGCTTTCAAGCTCTGGGGTGAGTCGCCCCGAGTGCTTCATTTGGTGCCATGGGCCGTGTTCCTCATCTTTCTTGGTTTTTATTACAGGTCGGTGAAGGAGAGTCTGGGTACGCGGCTGGCGAGCTTGGCGCTGCTTTTTGTTTTGATCTCAACTCCAACCGTTTATGGTCTCGTACTGCGTACCCAGCCCAACTACGGTGAGGTGTTCGTCCTCGGCACGGCTTTGATGTTGGCCTATTCGTGGTTTTTGCGACGGCACTACGTGGAGGGACGGCATTGGGATCGCCGGTCCTGGGCAGGGTGCGCCCTCATGGGGTTCCTCTGCGGTTTTGGCATGTATACCTACGGCCAAATGGCGTTCTTCATCGCGGCGGTGGGTTGTCATGGGTTCATGGTGTTGGCTCGAGAGGCCTCCATGCCGCTTTTGAAACCCTGGCCCTTGGCCCTTGCCGCGGCCGTGGTGCTCTTCGGCGCACTCTCTTGGGTGACGGGAATTCACCGCATTGAAGTGGGAGCGCTACGAGTGGCGTGGGAGCCCTTTTCCACTCTGCGATTTGCCGTGAAGCTGTGGGCGCTGGCTTTGATGCTGAAGGTTTGCTGGATCGCACGCAGTCAGTTGAAAGCGAGGAGGAAAATCTTGGTGCTGGCTAGCCTCGCCTTCATCATGGGCGCGCTTACGGGGTTTGCTCCTGAGCTCTATGCCAGACTGGTGCTGAAGGTCTGGACCTATGATCGATCCCGCATGGGCGTGGGATTCGGCGAGTTTCTCACTCATATGAGGTGGGCCGCGCAGGCTTTGGCGCAGTTTTTCAATGCGGGCCTCACCCCGGGCATCGTGCCCGACTTTTGGGGTGACCCGCGCCCATGGGTTCCGAAAGCTCTTACAGCTCCCCTTGCCTTGTTCTGGGCTCTTGCAGCGCTGGGGGGCGCGGCCCTTATGGTAAGTACCGCGGCTGCCTTCATTCGAGGGCGTGTAGGGAAGAGCGCGGTGTTGAGTCTTTCACCCCTTGTGTTTTTGCCACTGCCGGTGCTGTTGAGCTTTGGTTTGGCACCCACGGTGATGGGCTATCCCAATACGCGCTACCTCACGGTGATGCTTCTTGCCGTGGCCCTCTACTCCGCCCATTTTGTGATGTGGGTCTTGGATCGGGGGCGGCGCTCCCAGATCAGGGCAGTGTGGGCCGTGGTGCTGCTCGTGTTTCTCAATAACGGCGCCGCCATTGGCGCCAAGCTTGCTCAGCACCGGACCCCCCATCCCTTGGAGGATGTAGCTGCTTATCTTGAGGGTCGAAGCGTGGAGCGGGGTTACGCTGGTTTTTGGGAGGCCTACGCTTTGACGTTCATCGCAAAAGAAAAAATCATTTTAGAACCCACGGAATCCAACCTCAACCCCCGCTACGGCCCGCTGGTGCTGGCGGCGCGGCGAGTGGCCTTCGTTGCCCCTGAGGGTGCGCCGTTTCCGCTAGGAAACCGCTTCAAGATCCAGGAACAGGCGCTGGTGAATGGTTTCAGCGTGATGATCCTGGAAAGGCAGAAATAGGAAGAAATCTGGCTGTTTCACGGTTATACAAGTGTGCGTGCACGGATACGCCGCAATGACCCTAGAAAGGCGGGCCCCAGAGTGATTTCAGGCAAGAAGGTTGTAGTTGTGATGCCGGCCTACAATGCCGAGAAAACACTGCGGGCCACCTACAGTGAGATTGATCACGCCATCGTGGACGAAATCGTCCTCGTGGACGACTGCAGCCGTGACAACACGGTGACTTTGGCAAAAGAGCTGGGGATTCAGCACGTCATTCGCCACGAAAAGAACAAGGGTTACGGCGGCAACCAGAAAACCTGTTATGCCAAGGCCCTCAGCATCGGCGCTGACATCGTGGTCATGTTGCACCCCGATTATCAGTACACGCCGAAGCTCATCCCGGCCATGGCAGGCATGCTTGCGAACAACGTCTTCGACGTGGTGCTGGGCTCCCGTATTTTGAGCGGTGGCGCCCTCAATGGCGGCATGCCCATCTGGAAGTACGTTGCCAATCGTTTTCTGACCGCCGTGGAGAACACCTTCACCGGCATGAAGCTTTCCGAGTATCACACGGGCTACCGGGCTTTCACTCGCCAGGTGCTCGAAACGCTGCCGCTGGAAGGCAACGACGACGACTTCATCTTCGATAATCAGATGCTGGTGCAATGCCACTGGTATGGCTTTCGTTTAGCGGAAGTGACCTGCCCCACGAAATACTTCGATGACGCTTCCAGCATCAACTTCGCCCGCAGCTTGAAGTACGGCTTTGGTTGCCTCTGGGTCACCGTGCGGTATCGCTTGGCTAAGTGGGGGCTGTGGAAGAGCTTGATTTTTCGGAGGCCATAAGCAGCATTACAGGCCGGGCTGAGGGTTACTGAGGATTTTGAGTTCGGTCATGCTCCATGCATCAAGGCCAGCGAGAGTGTTTGTCGCACGGTTGATATTACCCGAAGCGGTGACGTTGAATAATGTTTGGGTCATCGTCGGGGTTATGGCGGTGTTGCACAACACAGCATTAGCGGTGGAGTCAGCGGTGGTATTCATGAAACTGGTAGCAGACCAACATGTAATAATGGTGCTTGTATTGGCTAAGTCGTTGGTCGCAGTGTAGGCGGTAGCACAGGCGGGCAGCTGTCCAATGGCAATGGCACTACCGTCAAAGGCCACATTGGTACCTGCCGAATAGTAGCGATTAGTGCTGTCAGGCGCGTATCCGATATGTGTCATGCAGCCATGGTGCGTGGCGTACTCGGCGAAGACGGATTTCTCAGCAGTGAAGATGGCCGCTAGCGCGATCTTTGCTTCAGACTGACGGGCCTTTGCCTGGTATTTGTTGTAATTTGGGATGGCAACCGCTGCGAGAATGCCTACGATGGCCACCACGATCATCAATTCGACCAGTGTAAAGGCCGCTGTCGCACTCCTGCGGTCATCGCTCAAAAAATATAATTTT
>CAYHWW010000033.1:0-5282 GCA_964360145.1 uncultured Oligoflexia bacterium
CGCGTGGAGCGGGCGACGAACGACAACGAAGTCAGGCGGGAAAATCCCCCGCGAACTAGCCATGGAGGGACCCCACGTCCCTTCTGATATGCGAGCCTTGGAAAGTAATGGACCCCAACTTCTCGTAGGCCCCCAAGCGCGCAAGCTCCACGGAATCACCCAAAGCGGAAACCCCCAGAACCCGGCCCCCGGCGGTGACCAACTCGTTTTCTTCCTCGCCCTGTTTCACCGCGGCGCAAAACACCAGTATGTTCTCGGTGCCCTGGCCTTTTATGGGGAAGTTCAAGCCATGGATGGCCCGCCCCGTGACGGGCTGATCCGGATAGCCTTCGGAGACAGCCACCACATTGACGCAGGCCTGGGGTGACCAGTGGAGCGGCAGGTGGTCCAGCGCCCTCCCCAGTTCACCATTGGCGCAGGCGTAGAGATAAACCAATAAATCTGATTGAAGGCGCGGCAGAAGCGCCTGGGTTTCCGGGTCACCGAACCGCGCGTTGAACTCCAGCACCAGGGGATCATCCCCGCACATCATCAAACCGGCGTACAACAAACCCCGGAAGGGCGCCTTGGCCTCGGTCATGGCGGTGAGCACCGGCGCGAATACCTCGTCGCGGATGCGGGCCACCGCTTCAGCGCCCAGCCACGGCACGGGGCTGTAGGCACCCATTCCGCCGGTATTGGGCCCCTTATTCTGGTCGTAGAGGCGCTTGTGGTCGCAACTGGGCTCGAGCAAAACAAAGTCTTTGCCGTCGCAAAGAGCGAAGACGCTGACCTCATGACCGATCAAATACTCTTCGCAGAGCACGGGGGCGCTGGTCTTGCGCCCGACGGGCTTGAAGCGGTGGCGTTCGAAAACATCGCCAAGGAATTCCTGGGCCTCCGCCTCGGTACTGCAAATGCGCACGCCCTTGCCCAGGGCCAGGCCATCGTACTTGAGCACCACGGGATAGCCACCAAACTCAGATACAGCGGCGGGCAACCCCTGCAGCGACTCTTCCAGGCTGGACCACTCTTTACAACGAGCCGTGGGAACACCCGCCTTATGCAAAATAGATTTAGCAAAGGCCTTGCTCCACTCCAGCTTCGCCGCCTTCTTGGACGGCCCGAAGACCGTAAAGTCAGCCTCTGCCAGCCCGTCGGCGTACCCCTCAGCCAAAAGATCATCGGGGCCGATGACGACGAAGTCGATTTTCAAAGACTTGAGAAGGGCCGCGGTGGCCTCAAGGGTGGGCTCCTTCGTTGTTTCACAACGGATCCCGGCGGCGGCAATGCCTCTATTCCCGGGCACCACGACGACGGACTCACAACGAGTGGACTGTTGAATTTTCCAGGCCAGCGCGTGCTCCCGGGCACCGCTACCCAGCACGGCCACGTTTAGAATCTTGGGTATGATCAGCGTTTCGGCGCCAGGCATTCACTCATCCTTTTCCCTAGTTCAGTGAAATCCGGAGCCTTGTCGCCACACACCGCGGCGACAAGGCCCTGATAAAGATCCTCGGCTACTTTTTTCGTGGAAAGGGGCAACGCCTTCGGTGCGCCACTCAACTCCCTCATAACGATGGGCTTCCACTGGGCCTCGCCCCGCTCCTGGGCGCGGCGCTTGGCCTCCCGCAGGTCTTCGTACCAAGGCGTGCCCCGGTAATGGAGACGCAGGAACTCTTTAGAAAAGGGCATGGCGCTCTCGGGCTCCACGAGCCTCAGCTCATCGGGGCCGATGGAGTCCACGAGCACGAGACGCTCACGGGACAGCGCCCACTCGAATTTGCCATCCCAAAGCTCAAGCCCGCGAGCGGTGAAGAAATCCCGGAGCCAGAAGGCGAGGATCTCCGTGCGGGCCAGCATGCGCTTGAATTGCAGGGGCTGCAAACGGGAGTAATTGAGGGCCTGCTCCCAGGTGAGAAAACGATCGGTGTGCTCAAGCTTGGTGAAAAGCTCGATGACGGGGCGCTTGAAACGATCACCCTCCCGGGGCAAACCATCAAGGCCCAGCTCCTTCACGTAGGAGGGCGTGAGGCGCTCTTTCAGGCTTGAGCCCGCGGGCATGCCCCAGCGGAACACCACTTCTAACGGGATGAGGCGCTCCGGTGCCCTGGGGGCGCCATAATAATAGAGAAGGCGAGAGGCTCCGCCGCTGCCCACCTTCACCTGCTCCGGCGGCTCTACGCTCACGGCCTGAACACGGAAACCCAAATCCTCGGTGGGGCCAAGGTAATGGGTGCGCAGCCCGTGTTCCTGCAAATCCTTCAAATCCCGGGAGTATTCATCTTCCAACTCCTCAGGGAGTTTGAGCCCCTTCCATGCCTTGGGGTCACCGAGGCGCTCGAAGAAGGCGCAACCCATGGCGGCCAGTGCTTTGCCTTTGCCGCGCAGCTCGTCGGGCATGCGGCCCCAGTCGAAGACCGAATAAGCGTCGGTGTACTCAAACTCCAATTCGCCGTCTTTGGCCTGGTAGAGATTTTTCACACTACCTTCGTAGATGAGGCGTCTCATTTGCCGGTAGCCTCCGCACGCTGCTGGCGCCGCAAATCGGCGAGCCCCTGTGACTCGCTGATGTCGGTGGGGTAGCAGCCATCGAGACAGGCCATGCAGGCCTTGGTGACTTTGCCACCGCTGACCTCGGTGATGCAGTCTTTCAAATCATCAAGTTCCAGGTACACCACGGCGTCGGCGCCGATGGCCTCGGCCACCTCCTCGGGGGAGCGGCGGGCGGCGATGAGCTCCGCTTTGTCAGGGAAATCGATGCCGTAAAAACAGGGGTAACGGATGGGCGGGCACGTACTCAAGAAGTACACCTTCTCGGCGCCGGCACGACGCACGAGATCGACGATTTTCTTCGAAGTGGTGCCGCGCACGATGGAGTCGTCCACCAATAAAACAGATTTACCCTTGAGCTCGGACTTCACCGGGTTGAGCTTCAGGTCCACGGAGCGGGAACGGCTCTCCTGGCTGCCGAGGATGAACGTGCGCTTGATGTAGCGATTCTTGATGAGGACTTCGCGATACGGCAAGCCCAGCTCTTCAGCCAACGAAGACGCCGCCGGGCGGGAGGTGTCGGGCACCGGGGCCACGAGGTCCGCCTTGATCTGGCCGGAGTCCATGAGGCGCCTCACTTGTTTCGCGAGCTTGCGCCCCAGGGCGAGGCGCATGCCGTAAACCGGCGCGTTTTGCATCTCGCTCTCGGCGGATGCGAAATACACCCACTCGAACATGCAGGGCGTCAACGTGCGGCGCTCAATGACTTCAGAGCGCAGATGGGGCATGCCCTCTTGGTTTTCCTCCATGACAATGAGCTCACCGGGTTCCAGGTCTCGTACGGGCTCGTAGCCGTTCACCTGCAATGCGATGGATTCACTGGCCACCATGTAGCTGCCACCACCGGCGGTCTCCCGCTTGCCTAAGACCAGGGGACGGATGCCGTAGGGATCGCGGAAAGCGAACATGCCCGATCCCGCGAGGAGACCGACGATGCTGTAGCTCCCCTGCACCTCTTTGAAGACTGAGCGCACGGCCTCCCGCAGATCCTCGAAGGTTGCGCCCTTCAGCTCTGAAGCAAGCCAATTCAAGAGAGCCTCGGTATCGGAGCCAGAGAAGCAAAGACGTTTCTTTTCATCCTTGAGGCGGCGGCGGAGCTGGCGGTAATTGACGATGTTGCCGTTGCAAACGAGGCCTAGGCCGTAGGGATAGTTGAGGGTGAGGGGCTGCACTTCACTGAGCTCCCCCTTGCCCGCGGTGGCGTAGCGCGTGTGAGCGATGGCCATGGGGCCCCGCAGGGTGTCCATGGTCTCACGGCTGAACACGCTTTCAACTAAACCGATGTTTTTCACCTCGTGAAAACTCTGCTCCCCATAGGTGAGGATGCCCGCCGCGTCTTGACCGCGATGCTGCAGGGAAATGAGGCCCAGAAAAGCCTCCCGCGCCGCTTCAGGAGTTCCGATTACGCCGACGATTCCGCACATCGCGCCTCACCCTCCAGTATAAGAAGAATGCAACCTACCCAAAGGGGCGGCCCGTGGCAATGCTATGATTTTTCCGTGCATAGCGGCATTTTGCTGCACCCCCGCTTTCCTACTCTCACTGAGAGCGCTAAAATCGGGGGATATGATGGATGCCAGTCCCGTTACAGGAAATATCAGCGAAACAGATGTCATCATCGATTTTGGCCGTTATGTGGGCCTCAGTGTTTCTGAAGTGGCGAAGAACGATCCTGACTTTTACAGTCAGCTCATCGAGGACAAAGACCACTTCGCCATCCGCCGAGTCCGGGACAAGACCTTCCGCCTCTACGTGAATCCCCTCAATAAAAGCGACCTGAGAACGAGAACTCCACTTTTCCCGTGAGAAAAGCAGACTCGCCGGGCTGCCACCGCACGGACACGGTACCGCCGGGGAAACCCACGGACACGGTACCACTGCAGAGGCCCTCGCGTAGTGCCGCGCAAGCCACGGCCACGGCGCCGGTGCCGCAGGCTTCCGTGAGGCCCACGCCGCGCTCCCAAACATAGGCATCAATGCGGTTCGGGCTCCGTACTCGGGCGAATTCCACGTTGGTGCGCCGGGGAAAGGCCCTGTGGTTTTCCACAGCGCTGCCATGGCGAGTGAGCCAGGCCCGGGTGGCCGCGGTCAGGGCCGCAAGACCGCCACCGTGGACGCCCACTTGCGGTGGCGTGAGCCAATACACGGCGTGGGGGTTGCCCACGTTCACGAGCACGGGGCGGGCGCCCAGCACCGTGGGTACCCACGGCGTGCGGGGGGCGGAGGGAAAATGAGGGATGCCCATCTCTGTTTCAATCATGCCCTTGGAGAGTGGCCCGCGGGGGCGGCAGCGCAAGAGGCCCGCGTCGGTGTGAATGAGGAGTTCTCGACGAGGATCGACCCCACCCTCGGTCCAAAGATGCAGCGCCGCGGCTCGCAGGCCATTGCCGCACATTTCCGCCCGGGTGCCGTCTGTATTGTAGATATGCAAACGGGCTTGCGCCCTGGGGCTTTTTTCCAGCACCAAGAGCTGATCAAAGCCCACGCCCCGCTTGCGGTCGCCCAAGTGACGGATGCGGCTCTTGGTGAGCGCGGGGCCCAGCGCCTTACGCCGGTGATCGATGAGGACAAAGTCGTTGCCCAAACCGTTGAGCTTGAAAAAGGGCGTTGAGGACACCATGGCTTTTCAGGTTACACGGAAGCCAAAAGGTACGCCGTTACTTTTTAAGACTCATTGCATCATTTCATAACAATATTAAGTTTTTGACGCAGTGAGTCGCAAAAAGTAACGGCGTACCTTTTGGTATTAG
>CAYHWW010000033.1:5382-24320 GCA_964360145.1 uncultured Oligoflexia bacterium
TTAAGTTTTTGACGCAGTGAGTCGCAAAAAGTAACGGCGTACCTTTTGGTATTAGCGCTGCAGGACACAGCGCCAGTTGCTGGCGGAGGTGGTGCCGCGGCGGCAGAGATAGGTGCAAGGGCTGCCGTCCCGGGATTCCACACGATAACTGCCCATCAACGAGCCTGCGAGGAACGTAATGCTTCTCGCGGAGGGGCTGATTTCCGCGGAACAGAAGGATGACACGGGGCGCCGGGGACTGGTGGTGATGGGAGAAGTGGACAGCTCCGACGAAGAGCGAGGGCCACCGCCGTGACGCACAGGAGTCATCTCCTTGAACATATTCCTTACACTGAGGGTGCGGGAATTCACTTCCTCGATGGTGATCCGGCGAGGGCGATCACCCGGAGACGCGACCCAAAGATCCGAAACGACGCAAGCACCACTGCGCTCAAAACAATGACCAGGAGCATAGACCTGCAAGCGACGATGACCTTCGCTGCTGTTGGGGATGGAACCGATGGGATAGGCCACTTCACTGGTCGCCGTGCGCCCGCTGCTCAAACGGATGCGGGTGCCATAGCCCGAATCCACGGCGACGACGCGACCCTCGGGCGGTGCGGCGCCAATGGCAAAAATAGAGTCAGAGGATACGCAGCGAAAACCACGATGGACCTCATCCACGGAGGTAGCGCACTCGCAGGGGCGATTCCCGGGACAGCCCGCTGACCTGGCACTGGAGGCATCGGGGAAGCGGCGGATGGGACGACCTCCCGGTGAAACCCCAGTGAGCATGCCGCACGAAGTGCTCGTGGATTTGCGACAGGTGCTGGAAGCCCTGGGGCGACCGCCCAGGTCATCTCGAACGAAGCTCGTGTCCGCCGCCAGGGAACGCCCAGGGGATGATCCGCTCAAGAAGCCGAAGACCGCGCCCATGGGGCGACGAGAAGCTGAGTCACTGGCACCACGACGGCGCGGGGCACTGACACCGGTTTCAATGCTGTCCGCCACGACCGGGGCCGTGATGAGTTGAGGTGCCGCGGGGGCGTCGCCCTGGGCCAGCGCGATGGTAGTGCTGCCATCTTCGCCTGTCCCATCCACCGTCGGCACTGATCTTGGCGCCGGGGGCATGCCTTCGGTGCTGATGCCCCGAGCGAACATCATCGCACGCACTCCCTCGGGGATGTAGGCCGGGTTGTAACAGCGCATTTCGCCGCTGATACCCGCCAAACAGACCTCTCTCAATCCAGGATTATCGCCGCCCACGGCAATCACACGACGGGCGAGGAGCACGGGCTCACCGCCGGATGTGGGAATAAAAGAGGTCAGTTCGTCGTGAAACTCTTGGCCCCGAGTTTCTGTGGTGGTTTCGAAACGGCCATCCCCCACAGGTTGGTAGATGTCCATGGCCATGGTGCTGCCGTCTTCCCGGGTGATTTCAAAATGGTTCTCATCGATGGTGCGAGAAGTAATGGGCACTGCGACGACGCTGGGGCTCTCCGCGGTGGGCGCTGCGACACTGACATCCGCTGCTGTTGCCGCGCCGTCAGGTGCAGCGACGACTGCGGGTGCAGCGGCGACTTCAGGTGCAACGGTGACTACGGGTGCAGCGGTAACCACGGGTGCTTTCGCGTTGGCATCCGCCACCGTGAGAGTGCGGCCCACGCGCTCTGTCTCCCGGGGGGCACGGCCATTGGTGAGCTCGTTCAACTCATGCTCCAGAAGACCGCTGCCACAGAAACCATAGTTGGGATGCACAGCGCGGCCGCGACGGGCCTGGGCGGGTGAGGGGACGGCGATGGACCCCACTTCGCGATCCGTGTTAGCGCGACAACCTAAGAGGGCGCGAATACTGGGATCATGATTGATGACGCCAAAGAGACCACGAGCAGGGGCGCTGGCATCAGCACCCCCATCGGCCAAAGCCCGGCATGCGGGCTGGAACATGGCGCGGAGGCGGAAGAACTTGCGGGCATCACGACCGGAGCCGCCGTGGGCGGAACCGCCACGGGCACGAATGCAACTCCTGCGCTCCGACGCGGTGAGCGTGCCGCAAAAAGCGTCCCATTCCGATTCATCGGAGGCCTGGGTAGCCATGAGCCCCGGGCCCTCTTCCTCGAAGGCGAGTCCCAACGCCTGGGTGGCCCAGTATTGTGCTTCCAAGCTGTTGGCAGGGTTTTGCTGACGAGAGACGATATCGGAACCCACGGGCGCTCCGCTGGCGTTGCGAAGCCCTGAACAGTGCGTGCGCCGGGGCGACGTCCCACCCTCATCAAAGCCAAGGGCCCCATCGCGGCCGTCACCCAACTCATCGCCTAACCAGGCAGGCGCGTAGGTGGCGCCTCCCGCTGGGTCCGCCCCGCGGCCGCGACTTGAGAAAGCAAGAGCGGGGGTGCGCAGATGATTGTCGATCAAGCAGGCCCGCAGACCATCAGAAAGGCGAGAAAGCGAACGCGCATCAGGGCCGGTGCCCGCCGTCATCATCTCAAGAGCGCAGCTATCGACGCCGTGGCCCAGGGCCCGGGCAAGCTCCGCCCGCAGGGCGAGACGCCCCGTGGTGCCGGGGCGCATGAGGGCCCGGGGACAAGCGAGAATCAAGGGACTGCCATCAGGGCGGCGGGCCACCATGACGTTGTCAGCATCCCGCGTACACTGATCCGTGGACGGGATCTGCACTTCGGCGCGATCAATGCTCTCGAACATACGGCGCAAGAAAGCGGCGGGCGCCGGAGTGGAGCCCGCTCCTTCGATGTTGCAAGCGTTGCTGTCAAGGAAAGTGCTGTCGTTGACTTCATGGATGGATACGAAAGTGTGGCAGTAACTGCCCCAAAGCGCGGCCTTCATATGGCTGCGCAGGAGCTGGAGTTCGGCGCGGGCAGTTTCGAGGATGCGGGCGCGGTTGCTGCCGGTACTGAGAAAGGTGTCCATGAAGCGGGGGTTGGTGGATTCGCGGTTTACGAAATCCATGAACTCTTGGCGTGCGTGCAAGCACCCTGCACTGGTCGTCGTATTGGCCGGACACTCATCACGGTCTACATCATAGCCGACCTGGACTAGGGTGCAGTAGGCCCTCCGTCGCGATTCTAAGCCCACCCAACTGCCCGCGCAGCTCGCAGCGCTTTCACGAGAGAGACTATCAAACACTGCACGACGTAAAGCATCCGCAGCACCGCCATTATCGCGACGGGCCATGAAACGAAACAGATCCGGTTGGCAAATGAACTTCGCAAACCCCGAGGGCTCGCACTTATCCGCGGAACGAGAAGCACCGAAGGCCCCTGTGGGGTCCGAGGGGCGTTCGCCGGGGCTGAGAAAAGATTCCATGCCCATTTCACAGACGGCACCGCGAATCCCCGCGGTGGGGTCGGTGGCATCCACCTCGCCGGTTTCAGCCACTCCACCCGTGAGCATCTCGATCATGGAGTTGGCATCGGTGGCGGCGCGGTCGAGCACGGGGTCCACGGGGGCTTCATCGGCATGGGCCCCCGGGACGGTACTCATCCACAGTACAATCAGCAGTACGCCGCACCTCAAAGTGGCCATGTGTCCCCTCCTCTTCCTTGGATTTATCGTCCGCGCCACCGGAGTTCTTGAATAATTCATCCTGTGCGCATGAACGGGGCAGGAATTGCCTTACTTGTGAGTAGGTAGGAAAGCTGCTCTCAACGACAGGTCCCATTTTTGCCAGTTTTTGAACCGAGTGTGCCACGACGGGTGAGGCAACGATCTTCTGGCAATGTAGCGCATACGGCCGTAGTGCCTTCGCTATGCCACACGCCATCAGAACCATCCTCGCGCCCGCAGCGGTTGCCATATCCTGAGCTGCGTATCGCTCGGGGCGTAAGACCAGTGCTACGCTCGAAATCCCGCACCGCTCGCGCACGATCACGGGAGGCCATTTCGCTGACTAGAGACGGATTGTTAACCCGCGTCGTCGGTAGATAACCACCATGGCCGTCAGATTCAAGAATGTATCCATTACAATCCATTCTTGTGGGGCCCATGGGCGTGCACCCACTGCGATCATGACAAATGCCGCCGTTGCATACCTGAATGGTTATGCCGCCGCCACCAGTGCCACCGCCACCGGAGCCGGGGGCAGGCGCCAACGGCGCCGGGGTGATGTTATCACCCTCTTGGGCGACATCGCCGCTAGGCGCGGCGCCGGGGGCCGCACCTGGTTGGGTGGTGGGCGGTGACGCAGCAGGCGCATTTGTACACGACTCGCATGGGGCAACGCAGGCCACATAAATTTTTTCCCCATCAAAGGTGACGTTGCCGCTTTTAGAGACTTCAGCGTGACGCGCCCCAATGGCGTTTTTAGCCTCACTCGCCGAAGCGCCCTCGGAATCTCCGGTATAGCCTTCGCCCCCAGTGCCGCAAATGCGCAACACAGCCGCCTCGAAGCGAGCGTCGCTCGAGTTATGGCATAAATTAGTACCATTTGTATAATCGCCAACCGAACGTGGGGAACCACATGCTTGTCGCAGGCTGTCCCGGGACTGGTTGTACTCGCGCCTTGCCGCTCGACCATCCGCACCGGTGAGGTATCTCGAAATATCGCTGAGGCCCCCCTCCAGCTCATTCAACCGGGACTCTGAGCAAATGGAAGCCGCCCGAGTCGCTGAAGCGGAAGCACAGGCGCTGGCATCATCCGCCAACAAGGAGGCTCTCTCGCTGGCCACGACAATCATGTCATCCCGCTTGCACTTCTCCGCCAAATCCGTGAACTTCTCGTTGAGCTGCTGCATGGTCTGGCTCATGCTGGTGAGTGAATCATCGTATTGCTGCTTCTGCCCCGTGTACTCATCGAGCCGATCGTTCAGCGTAGTGATCTGACGATCAATGGCCACAGGCGCCCCTGAAAAATCGAAGCTGGTCGGCGTACTCATGCCACCCAGCGTGGCCGCCATATCGTCAGGCAGGGAGCAAAGCTCCGCCGGTGCGCTGCCACCGGGGCTGCCCGCCGGGCACGTGCTGGCGCTGGTGCCATAAGAAGGCAAATCCAGATTGGTCATGCGCAACTGGACCATGCGGCTGTTGATGGCATCGAGCTGCTTTTTCATGCCCGCATTTTGCGGACCAAAGGCGTTGGCCGCACGCTGCATGAAAGCCTTGGTGCTGGCATTGGCATCGCGCACGAACTTGCCACGGCCCGGGCAGCCCAAAGCCCCGCAGGCGGGGTCATTGAACACGCCGCTGCCGCTCAAGGAATCAATGCGGCTCTGGGTCTGCCCCAGCCGCGTCGCCCCTTGCTGCATGCAATCCCTGAGGCCCGCGCAGGTGATCGGTGGCGTGAGGTCCAGGGGCAGACGCGCCGGCGTGATGGATGCCCCGGCGGGACCGTTGCCTAGAATGGCCTCCGCGGCGGTGCGCATGGTGCCTAAGCAATTCACCGCGGTGTTCAGATTGGCGGGGTTGAAGCTCGTGCCGCCGCCGGCGGTACTAAAGGCCGCGGGCTGGGCACAACGCCCCAGGTTGTTCATGGCTTGATCGGCGCCGGGGCCGTAAACCGCGGTCATGGCGTTGCGCATCTCGCTGGCGTACTGGCTTAAGCTACCCTCGATGCCTGCCTCGCCGCAGCCGCTGCCCTCACCGCCGCCGCTCATGAGCGCAAGACCGCCGCGCTCACGGCCTTGGCGCATTTCCATGCCGGGGCCTGCGGCACCTTCGTATTCAGTGCGCACGTTGGCTTCGCTTTGATCGAAACAAGAATTCGCCATGGCTAGCAAGTCCCGCTTGATGATGGGGTCGCTGGACAGGTCGTTCTGGGCGATGAGCGTATTGAGGAGGCCCATGAACTGAGCCCGGGTGCGCCCCGTGCGGGCAATGCCGCTGTCCGCCGCGGCATCCGAAAGTTCCTCAGTGCCATCCATGAACGGCGAGAGCGCCATGAAGCGCTGGCGTAGGTAATCCATGCGAGTCCGGGCGTTACGCTGAACGCCGCCGCGAGAACCCCGGGGCACCGTGCGGTCCATGTAACTACAGATCAACGTATTCAGTGCATTGCTCTCAAGACCCGCGCCCGCGGTGCAAGGCGAGAAGCCAAAGCCCTGGGGCGCGGCATTCAAGAAACAGTTGGCGCCACGGCGCACTTGCACGGCCCTGAGGGCGAGCTCCGTACGGGCCCCGCGACGGCCATACTCCAGCACCGCCTGACGACAGGCAGGGATGCCGCGGCTCAGGCTGTTGTTCACTTCAGTGAGTTTATTGTAGGCTTGGGTCAACGAACCATCGGGGCCCACAAGCCCGTTCAAGCGCTCTTGCATCTGTCCTTGGCGCTCGATTTCAGCATCCACCGCCGCTACGTATTGGCCTTGCCGCTCCAAGTCCTGCTCCATGCACTGGCGAATGGAACCCATGGCATTCTGCATCTCCTGCACTTGCCCCTTCAAGCACGTGAGCTGGCTCGCAGCCTCGCGGGTGGAAGTCTGACGGCAGGTCACGGCACCTTGGCTTTGCAACAAGTCGCAACGGGCATCGAGCAGATTCTGGCGCGCGTCACTGAAGCGGCCACGGAGACGACTCTCGTCGAAGTCGCCACTGCTGGTGGCTGCCTGGCACTCAGTCGGAATACCATTCAAGATCGAACTGAAATCGCCGCCCGGGGGCCTGATGGCGTCGGGGCATGCGCCGCTGGCCGTGGCCACGCCGCTGGCACTACTGCTCGCCGTGCTCGAAGCGCTGGTACTAGTGCTGCTCGTGCCAAGGTCCAAAGTGATGCTGCCAGAGCTGGAGCGCCGCAGTCTCGCGGCCCCGGGCGTGCATGCGGCGTCCAAGCCACCAGTGCCTCCGAAAAGGTCTTCCAAAGTACGAGCGGTGGCGCCCACCGCACTAGAGATCGTGTCGCGCACCAAGGCATCGCGGTCGCGGTCGTGCTGACTCTCTAAAAGCTTGAGGCGCTCCTCCGCGGAACCGCTGCCACCAGCCGCGGCGCCGGAGCTGCCACCGCACAGGGCAGCGTTGAAGCGGGCCGCCTGGGCCAGCACTCGTGCGGGTTCCACGCATTCCAGCGAGCGTTGCAACTCAGCGAAACCGCCTGCCGTGGGCGTGGAGCTCGTGCTCGTCGCGCTGGTCGGTAGAATGGAGCCCCCCCCCACTGCTTCCGCCATGGCCCCATCGATGCCGCCCCATACCGCCGACAGCACGACTGCTGCCGCCACGGCTATATTCCCGCGCCGGAGTATCCCCATTCATTCCCCCAAACACTATTAGTTTAGTATTGTTGAGAGAATGTAGCAACCATGATTATTGACTCGTAAAGCATTAATATTTAAGTGTTTATCGAGGCAGGCGATCCAGGCGCAACCGGGGACCACACCCCGAGGCCCCCCCGGAGGTGGCGGACTCGCCCGCGGCCACCAGGGCCTCACGCACCTGGAGGGCATTCCAGTCGGTGTGGCGGGCCCACAGAAGCGCCGCACCCCCGGCCACGTAGCCCGCGGCGATGCCGCTGTAGTGGGCAGTGGCATAGCTGTTGCGCGGAGAGGCCACTTTCACGCCGGAGGCCGGAGCCGAGAGGGCCACAGCCCCACCGAAATTCGAGCTCAAATGCAAAGGCCCCTGGTTCGCAAAGCAGCGCCCATCCCGGGCAGTGCCCGCCACCACGAGGACATTGTCCAAGCGCGCATCCTCCGCCGCGAAGCTTGCGGGGTAGCGGGGGTTGCTGCTGAGATCCACGCCATCATCACCCGCCGCCGCGACGACCAGGGCGCCGCGCTCTTTCGCCAGCAGCAGCGCCTCTCGCAGCGCCTCTGAATTGCGTTCCGTGGCCCAACCCATGACGATGATTTTCGCGCCCTTATTCAGCGCGTAACGCACGCCCTCGTAGAGAGCGGCGGAACGGGTATAGCCGTAGGGAGAAACCACCTTCACGGGCATTATGGTGGCAAGGGGCGCAACGCCGACGATTTGCTGGCCGCCCCCCGCGATGGCGGAAGCCACCGCCGTGCCGTGGGCATGATCATCGAAGGGGCGTTTGTCGCCGCTGAAGAAATCGTATCCCGGCGCGTTCCAGCTTCCATCAAAAAAGATATTCCGCCGCAGCTCCTGGTGATTGTAATCCACGCCGCTGTCAATGACCGCGACGATGGTGCTCAGGGCGCCATGGCCCAGCTGATCCCAAGCCCGAGGCAATCCCAACGTGGTGAGGGCCCAGCTGCCCTGGGCCAGCTGCCCCACCCTGCGGGCATCGATGCTACGGGCGATGTCGCCGCCATCAAAGCTTTGGTCATACTGGAGAAAGCGCGCCAAGCGCTGCGGCAACGTGACGAGGGCCCACAGCCCACGAAGGAAGCGGCCCACGGTGTTGTCGATGTACTGCACAAGAGCTTGGATGGGGTCAAGGTCACGGCTCCCCGCATTCACTGTGACGGCGTCACGGGTGACGGCGTCACCAGTGACGATGGGGGCAGTGGCACTTGACTTCGAGGACGATGACTCCGTCACAGGTTGCGGGGGTTGCTCACCAGCCTTGAGAGACACGAGGAGATCGCTCTCCAGCACCACGCCACCCTGAGGCAGGGAGAGACGGGAGACCTGGCGGAATGCTTCGTCCACGGTGACCACAGCAACGGCCTCACCGCGATCAAAGGCCGAACGGTTATAGAAGCGCAGCCCCGGCGCGATGGCGGCGTCGGTGGCGCCGCCTGCCATGTAGAGCGTGCCGTTCACCCAGCGACCATAGAAAATGAGTGGCGCGCCGCGGGCCTCGGCGGCGATGGCGGTGGCGAGGGAATCCGTGACGCGGCTGAAGGCGCTCAGCATGGCGGCGCGACGGGCGGCGACGATGCCCCCCATGTAGCCCGCGTATTGGCCGACGAGCTCGAAGAAGAGGCCTTCGCCGTGGCCGGTCACCCGCTTCACTCGTGTGGCGCCGGTGAGAACATCGATCACCTGCAAATCAACGCCGATGTGCGCGCTGTAGCGGGCCCGCTTCAAACTCGCGCCGAGCCAGAAAACGTCGATGTTCACCTCACTGCCCAGATCCATTCCAACATGGAGCCCGCCGGTATCGCCGAAGGCCGGGGAGAGCGTGACACCGGCGAATTCGTCACGGGAACGGGCGTCCGCGCCGTCGTTGTAGAGGTTGGTGAAACCCGCGCGAAAGCCGTAATATGTGAGGTCGCCCTTTTCGCCGGTATCAAACGAGAGCTCCCTCACCTCGCCGCTCAGCTCGAGACCCGCGGTGACCGGGTCGTCGAGACGCACGGGATCGGGGCGCTCTTCACTGAGGCTGCTAGCGACCCATGACGATTCTGAGTCTTGGGGGTCCGTGACCACGCGCACTGCGCCGCCCTCCATGAGGCGCGTGATGACGCGGTTACTGATGTTGCTGCCGTAGGCATAGACCAGGGTGCGGTCGGGGCCCAGATCCACGGCGGGCATCTCGATGTGGCGGTCGGCGATGCGGCGCACGGTGACGGCAGGCTTGGGGCGCGAAGGCGCAGGCGGCTTGGGACGGTGACCACCCTTGGCCGCGGCGGGCGACGCCGTGAGCAACACAAAGAACGCGGCGATGATGAGCGTGGACACCTTAGGGCCGTGGGTACAAAACATATTTTTAGTTTAGCAGCGGTTCGTCAGGGACGACTGAGGTAGTGAATAAATACTTCACTGCCGGGCTGAATAGTGCTCGTGACGCTGCCATCGGGGTCGTTCTTCACGGTGGCTTCCGTGTAGAGATTCACTTGCTTAGCCTTCACCGTGGCAAGGAAGAGCCGGAAGCAGTCCGGCCCCCGGCACGCGGAATAAGCATCGAAGAGGTTCCCCGGCGCCACGTCGGTGCGCAGGGGCGCGTCAAAGATGATCTTTTTGTTGGGTGCATCCACGAAGAGCACTGCCGCGCTCCATGGGATGAGGTTGGCGAAGCGGGCCCGGGCGAGGCGCGCCATGGCTTTGCTTGCCGCGGCCTGCACGATGTCTTTCAGGGGCTGCTGCCAAATGGCCTCGGGCCCGATTTCAAACGCGTCGAAGTTCACTTTGAATTCAAGGCTGAGGCCCACCATGTCCTGGGACACGGAGGTGGCCGCGTAGACAAAGCCGTCCACGGGGTCAGAGACACGGAAGTCCATCTGGAGCTGCCCCACCTTCACCATGAGCTCGCCCGTGAGGCGGGTGCCCTGCCCCTCATTGATGGGCTCACTGCCGCCACCGGAACCTAGCCGATAGCCGAACTTAATGCCCACGGAGGCCACCTCAAAGACGAGGGCGGAAATGCCGCCGGAAAGTACGCCGTGGGGGCTCATGGGCTTCTCGCCACCTGGCTGAATGGTGCGGAACTTGTCGGACTGGTTCACGGCGGTGTCGACGAGGAGGCGCGCATCGGTGCCCACGCCGGCATCACGGCCGTCATTGAGGCGAAACGGCATGGCGGTGAAGTCGCCAAAGCGCAAAGCACGCACCGGAAAGGCCTGGGAGTCGGCTGGCTCCACGGAGGGGCTTTGAGAGGGTGTGGGACGATGGCCACCGCCCGCCTTCACGGTCTGGGGAAGAGCGAAGAAAAGGGTAACGAACCAAAGAGCCCATGGAATCGATATGTTGCGCCTCAAGAGGTCTCCCTTTCCATAACAGTTAAGACATATTAACATTTCCGAGTCATAAACTAAAGTAATTTATAACTCACTGCGTGAATCACAGGATAATGGGGTTTTTACGAGGCTGGCCAACTCAGTCAGGATTTATTGGAACTAAAATAGGAAGTGTTTACCTCCAAGGGTGCAAAAAGGTACGCCGTTACTTTTTGTATGCCGGTAAAGAAAACTTGCAGTAATTGACGCGGTGAGTCTTAAAAAGTAACGGCGTACCTTTTGGCGGCTACTCGCGGCCTAGCACTGTGATTTCGATGCGGCGGTTGTGGGCCCGGCCCTGCTCGCTGTCGTTGTCCGCGATGGGGCGATACTCGGCATAACCGGCGGCGGCCATGCGCTTGGGGTCAATGTGGTGCTTGGCCGCCAGGTAGCGCACCACCCAGGCGGCGCGGGCCGCGGAGAGCTCCCAATTCGTGGGGTACAACTCCGACTGCACCGGGCGGTCATCGGTGTGGCCCTCCACTCGGATCTGCTGAGTGCCATCCTTCAAAGCCGCGGCGATGCGATCAAGAACGCGGAGTGCTTCTGGCCGCACCTCGGCAGCACCTTGCTCATAAAAATGATTGGCGGCGAGCCTCAGCACCAAACCATTGGCATCGTACTGGAACTGCATGCGATCGCTGTAGTCGCTGGCGCCGCGGAACTCGTAGCCCAGGCTTTCTCGCAGCACCTGGGCGATTTTTTGCACGTCTTTGTCTTTGATGCTGCTCTCTCCGCCGCGGGGTGTGGCTGTGCCCCCTGCCCCGGGCGCCGTCCCCGTGCCCGACGTGCTCGTGATCCCCGCCTGGGCCAACGCCTGACGCACGGCCGCGGCGATGTCTTTCGCTTTTTTCTGATCCTTCATGGCAATGGCATACATGACGACAAAAAACGCGAAGAGCAGCGTGATGAAATCCGCGTAAGAGACGAGCCAACGCTCGTGGTTCACATGCTCAGCGGTTTTTTTCTTGCGCATAGGCCTCGAGCTTCGCTTGCAGAAAATGGGGGTTCACGCCCTCCTGAACCCCGAGCACGCCCAGCTTCACGATCTCGCCACGGAGGAGAGCGATGTGGGCCTTGCGCTTCAAGTTCGTGCCCCAGGGAATAAAGGCCAAATTCGCCAACGCCACGCCGTAGATCGTGGCGACGAAGGCCACGGCGATGCCGCCACCAATTTTAGAAGGGTCGTCAAGGGATTGCATGACGTGGATCAGGCCGAGCACGGCGCCAATGATGCCGATGGTGGGTGAGTAGCCCCCCGCGGCCTCCCATACTTTGCCCGCAGCCTCTTGATCGTCATAAGCCTGCTCAGCCTCGGCATCGAGGATGGCAGTAACCGTAACGGGATCGAAGCCATCAACCACGCACTTCAGGGATCGCTTCAGGAGATCGTCTTTCACTTCTGCCCGCACGCCCTCCGCCGCGAGAATACCCTCTTTACGGGCGACTTGGGCAAACTTAGTGATCTCGTCGATGAGGGGGCGCATGTCTTCACCGGCGCTCTGATAAACCCGGGGCAGGTACTTGATGGCGAGCTTGATGTCTTGCTGGGGGAAAGACACGAGCACCGCCGCGATGGTGCCACCCAAGACGATGAGGGCGGCGGTGGGCTGGAGAATGGCGCCGAAATGGAGCCCCTCAAGCAATGCGCCTCCAAAGATGGCGAGTAACCCAAGGATGGTGCCGACAAGAGTGACCGGTTGCATGGCTAGATAACCACGGTACCATGTGAATTGTATGCAAACTGAACCGATTTATGCGCAAGGCAGCCGCACGACACGGTTCGCCGTCCCCCTCTGGGCAAAACTCGCCCAGGCCTTGGCCCTCGCCCTCGTCGCCGCGGCGACTGCCCTCGCGGCGCTCGCCGCCGATGGCTGGCAATGGGTGGCGGATGCAAGCCTTCTGCGCCTCAGCGTCACCCTGGTGGCGGCCGCCATCGCAGCCTGTGCCGTGGCCTGGGGCGTGAAACGCACGGGGGCGCTCCGCTGGCTTCTCGGCATCACCGGGGAGAGAAAATCGAAGGCGTCGGGCACCGACTTGGTGTTCCTCTACCGAGGGCCTTCGTTCTGGCGGCCCCTCGGCTTGTCACTGGCGCTGGGCCTGCCACTGGTCGCTGCAGGTGGCGCGATCTGGTTCCTCGCCGCCGCCGCTCCCGTGCCACTGTCGGTGACCGAGCAGCACGTTCTGGCCCCCGCGTCACCGAGCGGAAAAATTCCCACCCATTTCTGGGACTATGCCCTGCTCTTCCCTGAAGATCTTCTCAACCAACTGGAAGTGCAGATCCCCTATGAAAAAGGCCCCCCTGAAAAACTATTGCCGCGGGTAACTCTCATAGATCGGGAATCTCGCCGCCCCGTGCTCGAACTTTCCGGCAAGCGCCCACGCAAAGTGCCTGACCATGACGTGGAGCTCATCTTCCATAACGAGAAGGGCTCGACCCTTGCCGCGCTCTGGCAATTCATCCCCGAAATCGTGCGCCTGGAGCGGGAAGCGGGCATGCTCGGTGAAGCGGCCCGCCCGTTGTGGGAACGCCCTCAGCTGGCCCTCATCCACTTCGGCACCGGCGATGAAGGGGCCATGGCCATCGGCACCCCCTGGCCAGAAGGGGCTGCGGGCGAGATCGACCAGCGCTTCTTCTACCGCACCGATGAAGGCGCTATCTTTCAAGTGCGTGCGCGCGACAGCCGCATGCTCCCCGTTCTTGCCAGCGTGCGAGTGACCCATGATGCCCACGGTACTCTGAAGGAACGCAAGGAATGGGCCCTTGCCCAGGTGCAAGAAGGCTTGAGTCGCGCCTTCAAACCGGGGGCTGCGGACAGTGCGCGCACGAGGCTCATGCTCGCCATCGCATCGCTCCTCACCATGGACCCCCGGGACCCGGAGGCCTTTTTCCATCTGGGTAAACTCGCCAGAGACGCCGACACGGTGCACGCGGCGCTGCGCTACGGCCGGGACGTGGGGCTGGAGCCGGCAAAGTTGGCCGAGCTGCAGGCGGAGCTGGAAAACCGGTAGGCCCTAAGCGGCAATATGTGCTGCGGCGGGCGCGGCATTCACCGCGGAAACCTCACCCTCAGCGACATCATTGACGAAACGATCTGTGATGAGGGGTGAAGCCATGGTCGCATCACGGAAATATGGAGCACAGCGCCGACGCACCCACGCCGCGGTCGCCGCGCTAGCCCTTTGCCTCATGACTTCGGGCTGCTTGACTGAGCAAGCCACATCGAACCGCGCCGCTACGGCGAGCACCAGCGCCACACCCACAGCATCACCATCGGCCAGCACGAGCAGCACGGTGACCAGTGGGCCCATGGCCGTGCAGATCATCATGGCCACGGGCGCGGCGGGAAGTTTCAACGCGGGGTCAGTGCCCGCCAGTGGCGGCACCTACGTCACCGCTGCGCGGGTTTTTGATCTCGCGGGCAACTTGATCACGAACCACACCAGTCAATACCCCAGCTGGTGGTTCCAAGATGCGGGTGTATTCCTCACCTCCACTTCCACTTCCTATCCGGGCGGTGGCGCCGGCGCCACGAGCAGCAACAGCACGGATCGGGAACTCACTCCCTGCGCCTACTTTGACAGCACTGACGATAACAACCCTGAAAACACAGGCTACTTCACCATCGATGGGATCATGACCAATGCGGCATCGCTGAGTGATGCAACCCCCACCGCCGACATCGACCAATGCGCGGCGATCACGGCGGCGGAACGCGCCAAGATGGGCCTCTATGTGCGCATCCGCCGCAGTGGTTCCTCCATGGGCTCCAGCGATAAGATCCAGATGATTGTGAAGGCAAAGCCGCTGACCCCACCGAATACGGCGCCAGTTCCCACGAGCTGCGTGGTGGGTGGCGTCTTTGATGCCACGGCCTGCGCCACCAACGTCTTTACCATGGCCATGCGCACGGCGATCACCGCGGCGGCACGCCCCTTCTACATGCTGATGCCTTCCGCTAAAGCGCTTGACCTCATCTCCGAGAGCGTCCTTCTCCCCGTCAATATTGATTCTTCCATCACTGCCCTCACCGTGGATCGTTTGAAGGGCGGAGCCGTGTTCTACAGCATCATCTTGGTAAAGGTGCCATGAGTAGGCAGTCGAGAAAGGCGCCAGATCCGAGACGGAGCCCCGAGGACCCGACAACGAAGGAGATGGCCCTTTATCGGCTGCCTACTGGTCAACGAACTAAAGGGCTGCTTTCGCTGGCGCTCCTTGCCGGCATGCTGGCGCTGGCGGGCGCGAGCACGTCGCTCCTCTCCTCTTATCAAGCAGCGAAGAGCACCAAAATTATTTTCAATAAGCGCTTCTTCTACAACAACGCTGAGCCGCTGAATTCCATCGGCTGCGCCGGCGATACCAAGGCCTACTTCGACCCCCAGCTTGATCGCCAAGCGCCGGTGAAACCCTCCTGGCTGAAGAACGTGTCCGTGGATCTCACCAACGCCAACGCGCCCTTTGGCTCCAGCCGCTCCATTTTTTGTTCCTATGGTTCCGCGAGCTCCAGCGCGCCACCGGAATGCCAAGGCCCCTTCCCCCCCGCCTATTGCAGCGGCACGCCGCCCCCTTCAAACTGCGCGGCCTTCGACGACAAGCAATCGCTCACGGGCTATCAGACGAAGGCCTATCTCATCGGGGGCATTGCTTGCGAAACCACTGCCTGCCAAACCGTGAGTGACCAGATTTACGCGGTGACCATCAATGACACGACCGGCTTATCGAACCCCATCAGCGCGGTGACCATCACGCGGTCGCCGTCGGCGCTGAATCAGGCCAGCACTGCAGCCAACGCGCCGGTGTTTGGTGCATGGGCCTTTGACGAGGAGCATGATTGGCTCTTCGGTCTGAGCGGCGCCACCGGCGCGGGCGCCATCAGCAGCGCCGTGCAACGCCTGGCCCAGAAGCCCGCGCCTACCTCCACGGTGGATCCCAGCATTCCTACCATCAGCGATGTCTCTTCTAAAATTGACATCTACCCCGGCGTCGTCGGCATCAGAGCCGATATCTCCGGCACGTTTGCGGGCATCGTCAATGCCAACATCATGACGAATCCCATGGATCGCGTGGGATCGTCTCTCACTTACATCCCCCGCCGGTCGTCCTCTGTACGCCGATCCTACGTAGACGGCGCTGGCAACGCCCAGTCTGGCAACGCCGTCATCGCCGACGGCTCCAATTGCGATACGACCCTGGCCGCGTTCACCGGCTGCATCCTGCAAGCGAGCCCCACGCCCGGGGAAGATGCGGAGCACGGCTGGGAGGACAGCGACTTCTTCCTCTCCATCGGTGGCATCAGCAACGGGGTCGCCGGTTCCTCCGCTCTTTCAAGCACCATCGCAGCACTTCTCCCCCATCGCCTTTCACGAAAGATCAGCAGCAATATCAGCGATACGGCCATCGACGCCCTGTCTTGGGAGTGGCTCAATCACTTTGCGGACGCACCTGCCACGGCAGCAGGCGACGCTAACCTGATGCCCATCGTAAAACTGAGCACCGATGGCACGATTCCCACGAGCTGGACCCACACAGATCGTTTCGAAACTCCACAAACCGGGATTTTTCGTTCCCGGGCCCATCACAGGGCGGTCTACGACCCCCGGATGAACCGGGTTTATATTTTCGGCGGCATTGTCTCCAACGGAGGCGGCGCCACCGACACCACCGATGAAAACGATGTCACCCATCGCGGTGACCTCACCGCCGCGGGACGAACTCTCATCCCCACAACGGAGACCTGGATCTACGACGTCGCGGATACGATGCGCCCCCCGACGCTCGCCTGCCGCACATCAAAGTCCGTCATCACCGGCGGTGCTGTAAACGAATCATTGCCCGGGCTCATGAGGACCGCACGCGGTGCCACGGCCAGCGCGAACATGATCGACTTCCGCACCTTCCCCCCCTCGCTCTTGGCCTATGAGCAAGCCGACGCCATCTCGCCCCCCGGCGGCTGCTTGCAATACGCCCAGCCAGTCACGGCGAGCCCCGCCGCTACGCCTTCAGCGACGCCCACCGCCGCAGGGTCGCTGGCCGACGACTACGGCCTCATGGATCTCTACACGCCGCCGCCCCGGCGCTTCGAACAGGCCATGGCCTTCGATGAACGCCAAGGCGTCATCATCATGTTCGGCGGTTGCAACAACGCGCCCAATTCCGCGGACGTCACCGCCAATGGCCTGAGAGGCCCCGGCGCCAGTGCCGCCAATACGAACTACTTCGACCCCACCCGCAACTGCACGGGGCGCACCGACTTCTTGAACGATACCTGGCTCTTCGTCCCGCCAGATATGCTGGAGTCCGCGCTGGTGGTCCCCAGCGGTTCCAGCAGCGCGACCTACACCTTCGGCCGCCCTGATTTAGTTTCGCCCTTGGACCCTGCATTGCTCACGCAGCCCCTGGAGTTCAATAGCGGTGCCAGCACGCCTTCGGGCAACGAGCTCCAGGCCCACACCAACGGCACATGGATCCGCCTCAATGCTGACGACGGCGCCACCAGTCAGGGCAGCGGCACTTACCCGCTGGCGCGAGCCTCCGCCGCATTCTGGTACGACAAATCCCACGGCAAATTCTATATGTTCGGGGGTAAAACATGTTCGGGTTGCACCACTAGCAATGAAAGCACCCAACTCCTCAACGACCTCTGGGAATTCACGCCACCCACGGCGAGCGAGTGCGCTCGTTCCTATACCAGTGCAGCCTCTGAAATCCGCTGCGCCAGCAGCGGCACCTGGCGCATGGTGAGCCCAGGCACGGACGCACACTCCTTCAAGACGGGCACACCCCGCAATGACCACTACCCACCCCCCACCATGGCGGCGGCTGGCGTCTACGCCACCCGCGCTCCCGGTGACTACGACCACTATGGTGACGGCTTCTACACCATTTCTGACGGGAGCTGCGCGGGCCAAGGCCCCGTGATGGGCTCTGATGCCACCAGCAAAGAACGCGTGGGCGCCGTGTACATCGACATCGACCGCTCCCAGTTCGCCAGCACCGAGAATCTTCTCATCAACATCAAGATGATGCCCTTCTCGCCACCGAGTTACGACCAGAGCGGCATCGAGCAGAATGACGGCACCAAGCTACCGGGCTACCACTTCAACGGCACCTATGGCGCAAGCACCGCCGACGACCACGACACGGCCACGGAATCCGACCGAGCGCTGCTGCGAGTGCTGTTGATGGTGAACCCCATCAATTCCATTGATGCGCTCTTCACCCAACTGCAGCCGCGGTTCCGCTCGTACCAGGCGCCCGGCACCGCCCTCGTGGCCCAAGAGTTCGACCTCGCCGCCAGCGGCACGGGCCAACCCACGGAGAAACAAATCTTCGTGCCCCTCTCACTTGATAGCCGCATCAACCTCATCAAAATCGAGCGCGTGCGCGGCACCGTGAAACTCTACGACATGACCGTGACCAAGTTCTGACGCCAAAAGGTACGCCGTTACTTTTTATTACGCAGTGAGTCGCAAAAAGTAACGGCGTACCTTTTGGCGTCAATGACTTACAAAATTACTCAAGATTACGCTTTATCCTGCCGATGAGTTCCCAAGGGAGCAGCTATGCCCAAGGAAATCTGTCGTCTCGCCGTAGTTTTATTGGCCATTGCCTCAATGCTGGAGAGCGCCGTAGCTAAAGACAAATCTGCGTCCTCCACGGGCCGTCGCCCTGCCTCTTTGTCCGCCCTGGCAGCGCCGGGGGTCACCCATGCGCGCCCGGACCATACCGCGCGCAAACGGGGTTACCGCTTCATCGGCTCTGGCCGCCTGCCTAGCGGCGGTGCCACGGAAACTCTGCTTGTGAGCGAAGGCCCCGGCGGCTCGGAAAATAGTTCCCAGCTCATGGCGCCCCGCATCAGCCTCCCGCGTGAGCGCACCATGCCTCGACAAGGTACCCTTTCACCCCAGTACAATTATACCGACGTCAACATCCAGTTCCGTTGAGTTAAACTGTTTACATATACTGAGGAGGACCAATCCATGTCCAAAAAGAACAAATTCGATCTCACGGGTCTCGTACACCATGGCCGCCTGAAAGACGGGGAGACCGTCTATTTCGTGAGCGACCCCTCCAAGACCGCCATCGTCACCAAGCAGCCCAGCGGTGAATATAAGTTGAAGTACGGCAAAGAGACCATGACCGTCCATGCCTGCGCCACCATGTTCCTGGGCACCGAGTGCCCTGACCACGCCAGCCGCTGGCTACGCAACGCCGGCGGAAAGACGCTCTATGAAGTGTGGCAAGCCGACCTAGCCGACGCAGCGTAGGCTCGGTCTTTTCCCGCATAGCTTCGTTGTCGTCGTCGTGGCCTCCACGCGGCGTACAGGAGTACGCCTTGGTCGGCCACTTCCTCCTCCCGTCGCCTACGCATCCTGCTTCGGCGCAGCTGC
>CAYHWW010000034.1:0-24169 GCA_964360145.1 uncultured Oligoflexia bacterium
AAACCAATAGTGATGATACACGCGTCATTGTAGGCCCTTAAAAATCAGCGCGGGCGCGCACGTAGGCTCAAGACTCAGTATCCTTCCACCGAACAGAGTGAGTAGAGAGGGGTACCGTGGGAGATCGTGGCTTGGAGCCTAGGCTCTTAGGCAAATGTTGCCTGCTGCTGCTCGTGCTGGCGTCACTGCATCCAGTGGCACATGCACAAACCGCTGCCGCGCCCGCGGCCCTTGCCCCACCCCCTATTACGACTCAGCTCCAATGTACGATGGCAGCTCAGCGTCAACGTAACTTCTGGAGGCAGCATGAAGTGCTCCAGACCTGCTTCCAAGCCGAAGTCATACGCAACCAGCAAGTTGAGTGGGGCTCCTTCATGGATGAGTGGTCAATCTTCAGCGGTTACGCCGACCACAGCCCCAATCATTTCCGCTGTCGTTATTTAGAAGAACTCACGGGTTCCCCGGCCCCGGGAACCAGTTGCCGCACACTGATTGAAGAGCTGCGCTGTGACGAGCGCCGTCCGTGTCGCTTTACGGCCCTCGAGGGTGTGCAGGCCCTCTACGCCCGTGCGCGCCTTGCCTATAGCGAAGGCCGCATCGAAGAAGCCCATGCCCTGCACTTCGCGATTATCGGAGGCCTCAATCGCGCCGAGGATTTCTGGGATCAATTCGAACGCAGCGCCCGTCTCACCGCTCGCACCAGCTTGGTGCTGGCTGGGCTCTCAGGCATTGGCGCCGTGGCCTGCACGGCAGTCGCCGCCCCCGGCGTAGTGCTTGCTGGCGACACGCTGGCCGCCACGGCAGCTCTTGCGCTTTCTGCTTCGGGTACAAGCATTTTCATAGCCCTGCCGCGGGGGGCTGTTGACGATCATGAAAGCTCAACTGCCATTGCCCCCATACCCGTCGCTGCGGAACCTCCGCGTCGCCCCTCCCGAGTGGAGCGCTGCGGCCCCGATGCTGCGAGCGCCAGCGAAGGCGGTGACAGTGGTGCCAATTGTCGCGAAGAAAACGGCGAGGCCACGGCGGATCCCGCGGTCGCGGACACGCCCGTTGCCCGACGACGCCGTGAGCGTATGGATGCCATCCTCGCACGACCCCGCGCTCCCATCCCCGTCAGTGCACCATCGACCCTTGCCGCCGTGACGCTGGCCCCCTACGCGCCGCCCGCTACCCCCGTTGTCGAGGCCTTCCCTGACGCGCCACCGTCGCGCCCTGATGCGCGTCATCCCATGCATATCAGCCCAGTCCTTGCGCGGGATCGCCTGCTGCAAGGCTTGCGTGCCAGCGGCACCAGCGGCGTGCTCCCCAGGGACTACGCCGAGCGCGTCCTTGATGCGGAGATCGCCTCCAATGTGACGCCCATGGATCAATCTCAACGCACTGCGCTTTTGCGTCGCTTTCACAGAAATCTCGCTCGTTACGAGGGCCTCGTGCGTAGGCAGAGCGACCCGTGGCAGAGGGTGCAAAGCGTGATTCAGGCAATCAATGCTGATGGTCTTTCACTTTTCTACACGGGTGGCGCCAACATGGAAGCGGCCATGGGTGGCTATGGAGCCAACTGCACGGGGCAGACGCGCTATATCCTGGCGGTCTTTGCAGCGCTGAACGCACGGTTGCCGGCCTCACGGCGGCTCCTGCCACCGGGCTACGAACTGGCCTTCGTCAATTACTCGGACCATCTGCGGCCCGTGCTCTTCAATGCGGGGATGCGCACCATGGTGAATCTCGTGAGCGGCGCTCCCATCTCCCCCATTGACGGCGACATCTACAAGCCCGCGGCACTGCTTCTCGGCAACTATCTCGCGCTTCCCCACGAGGTGGCGCCCCCACAGACCTTCGCTCAGCTCTTCATCACGGGGCCCGATGCTGGTGCGGGGCTGTCAGCCCATGCAGCCAATAGCACGGATCCTTGGATCGGTTTGGCCGATGGCTTACCCCGTGCCTCCACTGCCTTTGCGCCGGACACACCGGTTCCCACTTGGGCCACGGTCCCTGCGCCTGTCATCAGAGGCAATGAGGAAGGCGCTGCCCCCGAGTCCCGCACTGTAGGTGAAGAACGGGTTGTGCCCTCTTACAGACCATCGGATAGCGAGAACTTTGCCTCAGGTCTTATGTGGCATGACAACCACGTCTCCGATGCCTGTCGTCGGAAATTTTTGGGTTACCTTGAGGGGAGACGCGTCGTCGCAACCCACATCGTCGAAGAGGGCCACTGTACGGATGCCGAGCGGGCGACTCTTCTGGCATCGTGGGAGCAAGGCATGCGCAGAAACGACCCTGGCGAGCCCGGACTGGGGCGGGCACGGGTGGCTCTGCGCACTGAAGCTGCCGCGGCCTTTGCGCGTTGCACTGAATGCCAGGGGTGGGATGACTCCGCCCGTGCGGCCACAAACGCTCTGAGGCTTGTATTTTTGCAGCGAATGATGCGTTTGCTCTACTCACGGATGCCTCAGGCCGTACATGATATCTTCGCTGACCCTCGACGCCTGCTCACCAGCAACAATGTGATGGCAGTGCATTCATACATTGCTCTCTTGAGTAGCACGTGTGGCGTGGCCACAAGCATTGAGGAGAGACGTGTTTGTTGGAACACCCCCGAAGGGCAGGTGGTTCGCGAGCTTTATCGTGGGGTGCGTCGCTTCTTCGACAACGACCCCGAACTCTACTTCACCCTCACAAATCGGCTGGTCGAGCGTAGCCGTGCCGGCGATCCGAACAGCTACTTTTATGATGCTATACTCTCCAGCATGATGAACTCTGGTGATTTCTCACCGGCAGAAAGTCAGCGTATGCTCAGTGGCCTGACGGCCTATCTTCATGATCCGAGCAATATTCGGGTAACGCCCCCGACCCGTCGGTTCCACACGGCCTCAGAGAGGGAATCCTACACCATTGAGGTCAACATAGGCGATGCCCTGTCGACATTGCCCCCTGTGCAGCCTGGGGCCGCGGGGCACCCTGAAGAAATCGTCGAACCCGTCCCTGCTGCCGAGGCATTATTTGAGGTCTCCCCAACACGCATGCTGAATATTCTGAGCGAAATCTCCAGTAGAGGCGGTGATAATCATGTTTATGATCGTGTTGATCTGCGACTTTTTCGTCACATCGTAACACGCAAGGTTTCTATGGAAGGGGCGTTTCCCACCATTTATAAACATCTTGCTCCGGAAAACTCGGGCCCTCTTCCCGGCCCCTGCGGTATCTCCATCAGTCGAGAGTTCGGCGGGTTGCTCTTGGACTACTTACAGAACGAAATATCTAGCGGCAGAGTAGATTCATATACTCTTAGTAATGGCACTGTCGCACACCGCCACCCCTTTCTCAGTGCTTGCAGCCCAACGGGCGAGCCCGAGGTTCGAGCGACGAGTCGCGCTCCCTTCAATGAAGCTAAGGCCCTTGCCCTGCGCATGGCCACGGCCCTCGGGCGCGTCATTGTAGGCCCTTAGGGCAGTTATTGTTTAACAGACCCTTAGAAATCAGCGCGATAGTCGAGAACATCGTCGCCCAGGGCGGTGGCGCTGCCGTGGAGGCGGATGACGAACTGGGTGTTGGTGCAGAGCTCGTCGTAGGGGATGGTGACTTCGCAGACTTGTCGGGGAGAGCCGAGGTCTTCGTAGGTCCAGCCATTGACGTCGTTGTCCCGGGGGAGTTCCACGCCGTTTTTCTTTACCCATTGGATGACGCGTGGTGCGCGGTTGAGGGCGATGGCGGTGCGGACGAAATCCACTTTGCGTGCGGAGAGCTGGCTCGCGAGGGCCTGGAGCATGGTGCTCATGCTGCCGCTCGTCGCTTGGCACACATTGAACATCCAGGGGTTCGGCGTGCCGAAGGCATAGGCGAGATCGGCGTAGCGGCTGCCGTAAGTGGCATTGGCGCCGAGACAGCTACGGTCGCTGACTAAGCGGTTTGATATGATGGGGAACACTTGAATGGAGCGCAGGTCGGTTTTGCCGGCGGCAACGCGGATGTATTCCGCCCACTGTGCTGGGGTGTTGCCGGAGTTATCTTGGCCGTTGGTGATGACGACCACGGCGAGCATGGCATCGTCACGAACGAAGTTAGCGCGTTCACTTTGGAGCGCATCGCGGATGCTGCGGAAAGCCTGCTCGGTGCCGCCCACGTATTGATTGATGCTGAATACGGTTTGCAGCGAGCCGGAGCTGGTGATGGCGTAGGGGGCGGGGACGAAATCTTCATTGATGGAGCCGGAACGGGTGGTGGCGGTGTTGCGGGAAGGGTCCACCAGCACGGAGCCGATGGAGGGGGCGGTGTAAACGTAGCTTGAAGAAGAGCTGGAGAGGGCCATGGGGATGGCGGCCACATGGTAGTTCCAGCCTTGGTTGGTGAGCGTGCTCACAAAGCCGGGCATGGCGCCTTGCAGTTCGGCGGCGGGGAAGTTGAAGGAGGGCGTGTTGTCCACGACGAAGAGCACGTCCACCTTGGCGGCCACCGACAGGTGACCCACAGCGGAGACGCTTTGGTCGTACTGCTGACCAACGAATTCCTCTTTGCCGCAGCCGACGATGGCCGTGGCGAAGCTTGTCAGGATCAGGAGATTACGGAGTGCTGCTTTGGGCATGGCTTTATCCTCAAGTGTTAGAGGAGCAACACCTGTGCCATGGGTAAGTAACTGATTTCATTTACATAAGAATGACGGCTTCGCTCAGGGCCCTTACGCCTGTCTAAAAAATGGGCACTTTAATGAACGAAGGATGACTCAATGGCCGAGTAGCGCGGGCAGATTGATGCGTGTGCCTTGGTAGCTGATGAACATATGCTCAACTGAGCTGGAGGCATGGCTCGAAGCCCTGATCGAGGCTTCAAGGTTGGCCTTCAGAAGCGCGTTTTGGGGATCACCGAGCCCGATGAGGGCAACGCCACCACCGCGTACGCAAGCATCGTACTCGGGCGTTTCAGTGAAGTTACAGGCATGATCCAAACGGAAAGACTTACCCGCTTTGCTGGCATCGATGCCAGCGTCCACTTCGTCAAAACAAAACTCCGCAAGTTCCACTTCCGTGGGGTTTGGGAGGAGCCCCTCTATCGGAATGCAGTTAGATGCGAGAACGGTCGCCCAGTCCCTGCATAAAGCGCGGACATCTGATTTATCCAAGGCAGTTCCCGAAAAATCGCCATCCGTGTAGCATCTACCGACGTCAACGGGATCGACAGCAACGGGTTCGCAACCACTGACAACGAGAGCGATCAGAAAAAAGAATGGGGAAAGGAACAGGGTTTTTTTCACCGGGACTCCTCGTGGCAATTGTGATCGGGATAATAACTGGAAAATGTTTACTTTCGTGCACCGGTTATAACGGAGTCGGTTCCAGCCGTATACAGAAATAGTGATTTACGGAAGTAGATAAACGACGCATAAGGCCTGGCGCCCATGGAGGACTCAGGGTTGGGGGACGATGATGTTGTTTTCCACGAGCCAGAGCTCAGGGTTCTCCAGGCGCAGCGAAATGGGGCCGCTGCCTTCAGTGAGGAGGCTCTCGTGGATGATGTTATCTCGGCAGATGTTCGTGGCCGCTCCTTCGGGGTCATGAATGGCGGAAAACCCCACGGGCAGGATATCGATGCGGGCCAGCGTATTGCCTGTGATTGTGACGTGGCTGTAGCGGTTGGTGCGGCTCGTGTTGGCAGGGTCCCGCCAGAAGTTCACGCCGGTCACCGCGTCGGTGATGAGGTTCTCGCGAACGACGATATTTTCCACGGCGATGGGTTCGGTGCCCGCATAGCTTTCCGCTGCGATCTGCACGCCGCAGGGGCGCTCGTGGGTGTCGCGACGGATAAAGCGGGGATCCGGCGCCGAGAGGCGGTTGCCCTCGATGGTGACGTTGCGGGAGTGGTCGACGTACACGAGAACGGAGTAGGTGTTCCGCACGGTGTTTCCGCTGATGACCGCGCCATCCACGTGGAGGGCGTCGATGCCTTCGCCCCAGGAGTTCTCAATGGTATTGCCTCGAAAGGTCACGTCTCGGGAGAGAATGCCGCCCTCGCGATACCAGGTCGCCGCCGCCGCCGACCAGTAGTCCATGATGCCGTGATCTCGTTCATCCAAGATGCGTTCGTTCTCATTCATGAGCACGGCGTCGGTGACGTGGTTGTACTCAAAGGTGAGATGAGCGCCGGTGCCCCCCAGGGCCCGGCTCCAGGTGCGGGACACATGGCAGTGGCGCACGAGGATATCCACGGATTCCCAGGTGCTGATGCCATAGCCCTCGGAACCGCGCACGGTGAGGCCTTCCACGATGATGTTGCGGGCGTGGCGCAGGTCGATGACCGAGGTGATGGCGGATTTATCTTCGGCCTCCACCGCGGCCCGGGGGCCAGCACCGGTGCCGTCGAGAATGGGGGTTTCTCCGGGAAAGGCGCGGATGGTGATGGGGCTGTGGGCAGTGCCCTGGGCGCTGATGCTAACCCGTGCCATGGCATAGACACCGTCGTGGACGAAAACCGTGTCGCCGGGGCGGGCCGCGGCCGCTGCCACGGTGATGGTGCGGTAAGGATGGAAAATGCTTCCATCCGCGTCAGCGTCAGAGCCTGAGGGCGCCACATGGAGTTCCGCTGCCACGGCGAGCTTCGTTAGGAGAAGAACGATGGTTATTGTTGCATGAACCCTAAGGCTGCGCGTGGCCATAACTTACCATGAGGTCATCGATGCGACCCGTGTCCGTGAGTTCCGCGGAAAGCGCACCGCTCACTCCTAAATCTTCCGCCAATCCGCGGATGCGGTCCTGGGTGCGGAGTCCGCGGGGTACCAGCGCGGCCACAGGGTCGGCATAGGCCTCGCTGGCGGTGATGAAGCGCCACTGATGGGATTTCAGGAGGCGCGCCAAAGCAGGGAGCGCCAGTGCGTTGAGGTCAGTCTCGTGCATGACGATGACATGGGCGGGGTCGCGGCCGAGCACTTGGCGTGCGAGGAGCGCGTAGTGCTTGATGCAATCCCAGGTGGCCTTCACGTAGAGGTCCACGATGGCCTCTTGCAGGTCGGCATGGCCAGCACGTGCGGCGTTTTGCAGCAGAGAATCCCAGTACCAATCCGCGGCGTCCGCGGTGAAGTAGCCCTCTTTATAGCCCAGGGCAGCGACGGCCCCGCGGATCTGAGCTTGGGCTGCGGCATCCGCCCCTTCACGAGAATAGGGGTAGCGAAAGAAGGGGGTGAAGCCCGGCAAGGAATTGAGGGCGATGTGGGCGGTGGTGACGTTCGCAACGAAGTCAGCCACGGCCACCTCCGCCGCATTGAGGTGGCTATGGGTGTGGTTGCCGATGAGATGGCCCGCCGCCGCGTAAGCGCCAAGGCGCATGGCACCGGAAGCCGTAGGGATGTTGGCGCTGTTAGTAAAGAAGATCGCCTGGGACACGCCGGCCTCCCGCAGCGCCGTGATGAGGCGTTCGCTGCGCTCAACGCCCGTCAGTACGGCGCCGTCGGGCATGGGGGCATCGTCAAAGGTGAGGGCAATGCGGCCGCCTTCCACGGAAGGGCTTTCCACTTCGCCGCCCACCAGGTGTGAGAGAAGGCGCAGGGCCATGAAGCGGTGGTAGGGCTCTGTCATGTGCACGCCATCCAGCGAGAGGTAGCGGCGCGGGAGGTTACTCGTGAATGCTGTGAAGGCCTCTTGCACGGCGACAATAGAGGCGCCGGCGGCCCGGGCCGCGGCCACGGCGCGGGTGGCGGCCGCTGCATTGTGATCGTAGGGGTCGTGGATGTCCACGGCATCAAAGACGGAGGTCTCCGCACCGACGGCGCGAAAGCCTCGGATCATGGCGGTCATCGCTGTGATGTCGGCGTCCGTGAGAGTAGTGACGGCGAGGTAGACCCGCTGGGGCGCGAGGGCGCGAGCTTCCTCGAAAAAGCGCGCCTGGGCGGCGGTGGCGGAAAGGCCCCCCTGGGAGAGGCGGGTGAAGGAAACCCGGGGGTTCAGCGTGCGCATCATTTCCACGGCGATGGGGGCGAAGGCAGACGCCGATGACCAGTGTTGGGGCATGGTGAAGGAGTGGCCGATGATGACCACGCGTTGGGCGGGCAGAGCCTGGAGATGGGGGGCGAGGGCTTGCGCCTCAGGGGTGGCGAGGAGCTCGCGGGCCACCACGGCGGTGTCCCTCACGTGGCGGTGTTTGAGGCCCCAGTTCAAAATCTTCTGCAGGGTGATGCGCCAGGCAGGCCGCGAGACATCGAAGGGTGAGGGGCAGGTAGGCGTCTCCGCCAAGCGCCCCGCCATTGCAGCAAGAGCGGCGCCGGAGGAGTCCACCGCGAGTTGGGTGAGGTCCACGGGGAGTTGGAGGGCGGTGAGGAATGCGAAAGTATCCTGCAGGAGATCACCATCGCGGTTGAGTTCAAGGGCGATTTGATGGAGGTGGGCTACGGAGCGCAACGCAGTGGTGGCCACGGAGGCAGGTGCGGCGGCACGCAGCTGGGCCGTGAGACGGGCCACGGGGCTGGTGGCGGTTTCCCGGGGGCCTGATTCGAAGAGCGGGTTCAAGTGCGGCACGGGGCTAAAGGAAGAGGGGGCGCCCTGGATCCAGCCGAGTAAATCGGGGGAGGCAAGGAGCGCCCTCTGGTGCTCCACCAGGGCTTGGAGGCGTTCGCTTGCCATGCCCGTGGTGCCAAGGCAGCCCTCATCGCCGCCGCGCTCCGTGGTTCGCGCAAGCAGCCCGTGGTGGGCGGAGGTGCCCCGGATCAGGGCTTCCACCACCATGGAGCGTCTGATGTCCGCCATGGTTTCCGCGCTAGCAACGGGGGTTTCCAGCTCCTCGATGCCCACCGTGCCGGGCGCAATGGTGATGCCGGGAGCAGCGCTGGCGCAGGCATTCAGAAGGAGGAGGGAGAGCACTAGGGCGCGTGTCATGGAGGAGCGTGTTTACCTTGTTGCTTTACTTAAAAACAATAAATATTTATCTGCGCTGAATCTCTGTTGTTGCTGTGAAAGTTTCAGTTTAGGGCCTGCGGCCATCGATGAGGCGCTGGATCTCAGAGCGGCCCCCCTCGGAATAGACGTGGCGCAGGAGGCCGCGGAGCTGGGCTGTGGTGAGAGCGCCGCCTTGAGCGCGGAAATAGGATAGCGCCTGTGCTTCGGAAATGGCGGGATTTGAGATATGGGACAGCGTCGTAGTCATTTCGCGGAACGTCATCTGGTTGTAGTGTCTGGAGATGTAGGTGGCCATGTCAGCATCGATCATTTCGCTGGATGAAAGGCCTTCCACCAGCGACCAGGCATCAGCAGGGCTGAGGCCCCTGATGCGCATAAAATGAATCAAATTCATGAGGCGGAATGTGGGATCCATGGCCAAGAGTCGGGGCATGACGTCGGTGGTGATAACGGCGCTCGGAAGATCCAGATCCAGTAGCGCATGAAGAAAGAGGGTTTCGACTTGATTGCCATATGCGAGCCGAACGTCATCGTACTCTTCTAAAAACGAGTGCATTGCCGCGCGATCATAGCTCGTAGCAGCAACGCCACCTCCCGAAGGTCCATCAAGGTAAACCATGGAAAGACTGGGTGCTTCATGCGCGTATATTGAGAGGTCAAATCCCGAGGGAAGGGGCAGACCAGCTTTTGCAAGACGAGCCAATGCGCCCATGACGTGCACACCAGGGCTCACCCAGCTGGCGTGGTCTCGAATATAATCTGAAGTTTCCGCGGGCGAAAGATGGTCGAGGATCTGTGGCGATAGGCTGGTCAGATAGGATAACGGCACGCCCTCTTGAGAAAGCATGGTTAGCGTTCGGAGTGCGTGGTCGCCACCGAAACCGGGAAGTTCCAGGATCTGCACAATCAACTCTAGCCTTGCGTAAACATTGCTCTGATTGCCATCCACCCGTTCGGTTGCTCTAAGGAGCCAGGAGCGCTCGAAATCCTGAATAACAGCACTATCAGCAGACCACGTGAGGAGTAGCTCCTCACGCAACTGCAGAAGGGGCCGCAACTGATCCAGTGAGGTGATGTTTCGGGGAGCCATTCTCGAGTAGTATGAAGCCTGGCTCGAACTTATGAACGCCGCATAGTTGTCATTGCCCATGATTTCGCGGAGTAATCTGTGAAGATACACTTGTTCATCGCCCGTAAGGGAGCCAGGGAACAGGTCATATTCAGCGGCAGCAGTGCCAAGGTTAAGGGCTATGTCCCTGTCGAATTCGCGAAATTCAGTAGAGTGATTGTAGAGGTACTGCGCAAACTCTCTGACCGCTGGGCGTACGGGGCCGGGGGCCACGGCAGTGTGTGGATTGGCCGCTGCCGCAACACCAGCCGCTGGCTGATCGAAATGGGTCACAACGTAGGCTCCTGCCCCTGAGACAGCGACGGCCGCCGCCAAGAGCGTGGCTCGAGTCCCAGTGCTCGTCTGCCGCCACCAGCCTGCCATGGTCTGGGAGCGCTGAGGCTGAAGTGCGGCAGCCGCCGCAACGGCGCTGAGTACCGCATCGCGGTAGCCGCCTCGGGAGGAGGGGTTCGCGAATTCCAGCGCGTAGGTCACGCGATCGATGTTCACCATGGGGGCACCGCTGGGGGAGGACATGGCCTTTGTCACGACGGCATCAGAAATATCGAGGGGTTGGCCCAGATTCACGGTGGACCAATTTTCCAAGTAGTGCCCCTCGATGAGCTGCCTGATCACGCGATGGGTGGCGGGTGGCAAAGCAGTAAGAGTGGATTTCTTGAGGTCACTCAGAGTACGGGGCGCGGAGAGGTACTTGGCGCAGAATTCTGCTGGTGCCGGAAGGGGCTGGGGGCGCAGCGCGGGTTCTTCTTCCTCGACAACCGTGGTGGTCTCTGTATGGCGCTGCTGCTGGGGCCGCCCCGCAAGGATGTCGGCCTGGGCGGCGAAGGGCGCAAGTTGAAGCAGTAAGACAGCCGCGGCGAGCAGCAGATGGGTCATGGGTCTGGGCATGGTCCAGTTCAATTCTCTTCTTGGCCAGAGGGCGTGGGCGCTGCCACGCCCAGGGTCTGAGAGGTCACACCGCCGGGCGCGGTGGTACGGACTTGATCAACAACGAATTCGATAAAATCAAGTGGGCCCGTCATCGTGATCTCGCCATTGGACGAAATCAGACGGAGGGGGCTGTCGAGCATCATCCCTTCCGCTATAAATTGATGTGGTTTTGCGGCAGCGGTACCAGGCGCACTTGCGACGTTGATCGACAACGGCACGCCCATGCTTTGTACCAGCGTGCCAAGCATCTGAAACATCCCGGTGATGGCACTATTGTTGGCGGCTTGTTCTTTCGCGATGAACGGCGCCATCTCGGCGGCTGGCATCTCAAAAACCGTGCGCTCGCCCCTCAGGTAGGCCTTCCAGCTGCCTTCAGCGATACCCAATGGCATGCTATGATCATCAGTCATCAGGCCGTCTCCGCCGATTTTGCTGCCCGAAGCTTCGAGCATTTTATTGATGGACAAAAGAGCTGCTTGACGATCTATGCCCATTTGCGCGGCCAACTGATCGATCTGTGAGTTGAAGTTCAGTACCGTCGTAATGACGATGGATATCGCGCCACTCCGTGCGTCATGGGACAGAAGCGCGGTGGAGCTTCCAGGTGCGGCGGCATTGGTGAGGGGTTTGGTGCCCACGAGGCCTTTCAAGGCTGGGATCGCTGCGATGGTGGCAGAATCAGCGGAATAGAGGTGATTGCCCACGCGGGCCGTGGCCGAGAGCGTCGTGGTCGTCTCGCCAAGCTTTGCCAAAACCCGGTAACGAACCTGGTCAGCTTCCTGGGTCTGTGCGGTATTCCGTTCCATCAGGTGGGCGCAGGAGCTGTCGACCCTCATCGTCAGAGTGATGAGTCCAGTGCCTTCCGCGGAGACATCCTGGCCCGCATGGGAGACAGAACCTGGAAGAACAGTCAAGAAAAGGACGGTAGCGAGAATGTAAACGCGCATCATAAACGCCTTTGGTCTGAGGTTGATTGGCGTCAGCCAGTACCACTTCATTAAGTCATAAACAAATAATATTTGAGATTTCGGACGGGCACGCCCCTGGATTTCAGCGTGGACTCAGTGTATGACCCCCACCATGTCTCACTCCCGCGCCTCAGACCTTACCGTAGTTGCCATTCTGGCCCTCTTGGCTGTTCTCTTCGTCAGCGATGGGGCTCAGGCCCAGACGCCGCGGGGGCGCCCCCGCCATGCGCCCCATTTCTGGGGCCTCCCCGCGCTTCAGCTTGAAGGAGGCGCCTACACCGGAACAGGTATTCCCGGTGCTCAGGGCGGTGACCCCGGTACGTTCTCTTCGGGCGGCAACCGCAGCCAGCTCGTTGTGCCGTACACCTGGGGTGTGCGCCTTGGCTATTCCGGCTCCGGTGCGGTGGGCTCAGGCCCAGGCACGGATAACGAGTGGGCCGGTGCCGCCGTGGCCTTTGATTGGACGGCCTTGGACACTCCTCTCCTCACTCTTCGCGCCCGCGCCACGGTGGCGGTGGGCGAAGCAGGTTTGCAGTACTTCGCCATCGACGCCCCCTTGGTGCGCATTCGCGTGCCCCTGGAATCCACCGATGCTCTTTGGCTGGCCTTCGCACCCCTCGACATTGAAGCACGGGCCACCAGTTCTGCCCTGACCCGCAGCCGTTTCGGCTGGATGCCCGCGGTGGGCATCGATGGTATATTTCGCGTGGGCGGCACGGAGCGCGTCCCTTGCCACGAGCGTCCCGCGGGTTCCCCTCCCACGGACATTTGCAATCCCAGGTACGCCGGGTTGGCCGACGGGGCCTGCGTGATCCGTGTGGGTCTGAGGGCCGGGGCCTCCATCGGTTATCAGCAAACCCAGGGTAATGACGTTGCCCATTTTCTCACGGGGGCGGAAGCACGCATGTCCTGTGAGACCATCGTCGTCGATCTATCGTCGCTTTTGCTTGTGAGCGGCGAGGGGGCCCATGCCTCTCGTACCACCGCGGACATCTTCACTCGTTTCGCCGTGGGCTCTTTTGACATCGGCCCCTACGCCACATCCCAGATCTCTTACGAGATGGCGGATACGCAGCAACCGGCGACGGCACCGGAGCGCTTCGATCGCACCTTCTTTCAGTTTGACGCAGGGCTCCGCATCATGTGGGACGCCGACCGCGGCATCGTCGTTCCCTGAGTTCGCGAGTGCCCGCGAACCACTTGGCGAATTGCAGCTTTTCCGACATGATCACGCCATGGAAAACACCTCGGCGCTCCTCTTCGATAACTCACAGCCACGGTTCTTTCTCGCGTTGAGTGGCAAGGCTGTGGGGCCGCTGACCACCCAAGAGCTTTACGATCGTCTCGCCCAGGGGCAATGCAGCTTTCTCCACTACGCTTGGTGTGAGGGATGGGATGATTGGCGCACCGTTTCCGAAGTGGAGGAGTTTCGCAAAATGGTGCCCGCCAAGCCTGATAAGGCATTCTTGAGCAAAATCAAAACCAAGATGACGGAACGCAAGCGCAAGCTTGAGGAAAGTGCCGCATCGGCGACGGTGGAGGAGCGCACATGGTTTCTGCACACCGGTGATTCCCAGCACGGGCCCTTTTCCCAGGGTGAGCTCATGCATGCCCTGGATGCCCAGAACCTCGGCGGTGAATCCTTCGTATGGAAGGCGGGCTGGGCATCCTGGAAAAGCATGAAGGATGTGCCCGAGCTTGCATCATCGCTGAGGCCTCAGTTGCCCGTGACGCCGGCGCCGCCGCCGCTGCCTCAGAAAAAAGATTTGGCACTGAGTGCCCCAGCAAAGGCACTGAGTGCCAAATCACAGACCAAAACAAAAACCAAGGCACTGAGTGCCCCAACGCCGTCCGAGCGCCGGGGTTCACCGCGGAGGCCGCTGGTGGCCCGCCTTTTCGTGCACAACAACGAAGAAGTGGTGGTGGCTGTGTGCCGCGACATCTCCATCGGAGGCATGCAAGTGCTCACGGACCGCGTGCCCGGCGCCGTTGGCACCACTCTGCGCCTCAACGTGAGCCCGTCCGATGCAAAGACCGTGAAAGGCTTTGTGGCCGAAGGTGAAATCGTCCGCGTCCTCGAAGACGGCCGGGGGTTTTCATTCCGCTTCACGAAGCTGTCGGAAGACGCCCGCCGGGCCATAACGAGCTATATCAAGGCGGGGGTTTGAGATGAGCACAACGGGCATGGCTGTCTCGACTTCCACGCTCGCAACCGCGCCGGACACTTTTACGGTGACCACCGCGGACGGCAACGCGCTTTTCGTCCAGCATTGGCGGGCTGAGCCCGCCGCGGGCGTCGAGGCCACCGGGCGGGCGCTCTTCATCATCCACGGCATGGGGGAGCACTCCAGTCGCTATGCCCACGTGCCCAGCGCTCTCTCAGCCAAATTCACTGACGTGTTTGCATTTGATCTCAGGGGCCATGGCCGCAGCACGGGCATTCGTGGTTATGCCCCCAGTGTCGATACCTTGTTGAATGACATCCAAGCCTGCTTCGACGCGAGCCAGCAGCGTTTGGGCCCGGGCGACGTCGTGCGCTGGCATGTCCTGGGCCATAGCATGGGGGGGCTTCTCACCCTGCGTTGGCTCCAGACCCGCAGGCCGACCTTGGCGGGGGCGGTGATTTCCGCGCCCTTCCTGGGCGTGGCGCTGGCGGTGCCTGCCTGGAAAGAAAAACTAGGCCGTGTGCTCCTCCATACCTTGCCCAAGGTGCAACTCCACAACGAGATCAATCCTTCTCACATCTCCCACGATCCCGCGGTGGTGGAGGCCTATGTCAATGACCGGCTGGTGCATTCCAAGATCACATCCCAGCTGTATTTTGGGTTGCTCGCGGCCATCGCCGCCGCCAAAGTCGACACGCGGCCTCTGCCCTGCCCGAGCCTCTTCATTGTGCCCCTGGAGGATAAGCTTGTGGATGCGCGGGAATCCCTCGAATTTTTCCGCAACCTCAAGGATCGAGCGAAGACCCTGAGGGAGTATCCCGGCTTCTACCACGAGTCTCTCAATGAGCTCGAACGGGCCAAGGTCTTCACCCACATCCTGGAGTGGGTGCCCTCATGAGCCTGGGCGCGTCCTTACAGCAAAAAGAATTGGTGGGGCTGCTGCGGAAGCTCTCCTACAAAGAGGGCAAGTTCACGCTCACTTCCGGCAAAGAGAGCGCCTTCTATGTGGATTGCAAAAATGTGGCGCTGCACCCCCGTGGCGCGGCCCTCATCGGCGACATCGCGTGGCAGCTCCTCGACCCCCGGGCCTTCGGCGGCGTGGGCGGGCCCACCCTGGGCGCGGACCCGCTGGCCACCGCCTTGAGTCTCGCCGCCTGGGGCAAGGGGGTAGAGCTGCCGGCCTTCATCATCCGCAAAGAGCCGAAGAAACACGGCACGTCCCAATGGATCGAGGGCCGGGAGCTTCTGAAGAGCGGCGCCTCGCTGCTCCTCGTTGAAGACGTGGTCACCACCGGGGGCTCTTCGTTGAAGGCCATTGAGAAGGCCCGGGCAGAGGGGTTCGTGGTGACGAAGCTCCTCGCGCTGCTTGACCGCTGCGAGGGGGGTAGGGAGGCTCTGGCCAAGGCTGGAGTGGAGCTCACGGCGCTGGCCACCATCGGGCAGGTGCAAGATTATCGAGAGGGGCCGCAATGAGAAAGAGTGTTCTAGCTACATCCGCAATGGTGGTGATGCTTGCCGTGGGGTGCAGCACCTCAAGAAAAGATGCGCCGCTGAAAGCATTCACGGAAGATCAGCAGAAAAAAGTGGTGGATAAGAGTGTATCCGTGCAGGCCGAGCCCCTCTTCTGGGCGGCTCTCTATGAGCCCACGCGGGATGATCTGGAGGGGTTGCGCGCTGCCTGGAATGAACACTCCCGGGCTTTTCCCGAGAGCCGCGCCATTCAAGAGATTGAGAAAGTGCTTGCCGCGCCGGGGGAGCGACCGCTCCTCGTGGCGCTCTTCACCAGCGATACGGATAAGGCGGACCTGTCCAGCAAGTCCTTGGGCTGGAGCGTGAGCCCGGTGCCTCAACAGATCAAAGAGCTGGATAACGCGGACCAGCCGCTGCGGGCGCTTTTCCCCGTGAAGAACACCTGGGCTCGGTATTACCTGCTCAAGTACACATCGCCGGTATGGGCTGACGCAGTGGCCCTGGTCTTGGCGTTACCCCAGGGCAAAGTCGAGCTGACCCGGGTGCGGTAGTGTTGCGCGAACTCATGGCCTCCTTAGTAAGGCAACCGATGTTGCCTTCCGGTGGCTCATTGGCCCCCAATGACTACTGGGAAGGCAACATCGGTTGCCTTCCATGGAGCTGAGGCTCAATTAAATGAATTTTGTTTTATAGCGGCATCCCATGCTAGGGGTGCCGCCCATGACTTGCTTCATCTCCCTTATGTTCTGGGCCGCCATCGCCCATGCTGGCCCCAGCTCCTCCGCGCCAGCCCCCGTGCAGGCCATCATGAACGAAGTGCGCCCCCTGGTGGAGGCTCACATGATGGAAGCCCTGGAGGCGCGGCTCACGGAGCGCTTTGCCGAACTCAGGACCAGCGATTTTGAGGGGGCTCAGATCCGCATGGCAGCCGCCGTGGCCTCCGTGGAGCGCCTGACGGTGGAACTGCGAGCCAGCGACGAGGCCTCTTACCGCGTCAGTGCCCGCCCCCAGGTAGAGGTTGTGGAGGAGTTGCGCCGGGAGCTGGAAACCGCTCTGCTCTTGGATGCGGCCTATGGCGCGGCGCTGGGCTGGAGGTATCCCAGCAACTGGCATCGTGTGGCCGATGCAGCCGCCTATGGTGCGGTAGTCGGGGGTGCTTTACCGCTGGCGATCTTATTATCGTGCGTGGACACCTCTTCACCCGCCAATCGGATCATCATCGGAACGACGCTCCTAACGGCTTTGATTGGTTTTTTCTCCCACCTTGATGTCTTGCAGGACGGGTCAGATGGAGGCCTCCTGCGGTTCGTTTCCGCCCAATGGTATTGGTCCCGCTTCAAGGCCTGGCGGGCCACTGCGGCCCGACGAGCCGCGCTGGCCGCGGTCCGTGCCCAGGCGCTGGAGGGCCGGGGGAGTGAGAGCCTGCCCCAGCTTTACGCCCGCCTGTCCTGTCCCTGGCTCCTGACCTCAGCAAAAAGGGTACGGGTTGAAGCGCCCGCGGAGGCAGAACCTGCTGAAGAAAACAGAGAAGAAGCTCGCGGCACCACCCCACAGCGGGTGCGGTAGTGTTGCGCGAACCGCAAGGCAACCAATGTTGCCTTACGGTGGCTCATTGGCCCCCAATGACTACTGGGAAGGCAACATCGGTTGCCTTCCGTGAAACCTCAATGAGAAACCTCAAAGTTGACAAAATTAGATTATTTATGTAATTGCGACGTCATCCCCACCCCACAAAAGGAACGTCTCGATGTCCTCAAAATACTTTTTCGCCATCCTTGCTCTTTTCGTCGCCAGCGCCACGAACACCTTCGCTGAACCATGGAGGAGCAACGGCTGGAATGCTTGGCGTGCCCCGGGATGGAATCGGGCCAGTGACCTCCATAACTCTCCGCAATACGCGGCTCATGCGGAACAACCTCAGCGCCAAGCCCTTGTGCAAGCCACGATCCGTGGGGCCTCAGCCCCTGACCGCCAGGCCACGGTCAACGTGACGTTCATCAATAGCCGCGGTGCCAGAGTCATGGCGACATCTGGTGTGGTGGCTCTGCAAAATACAGAGTCACATATCGCCGTGGATCTCCCGTCTGGGTATCGGTTGCAGGATCTCAGAGGCGTCTCTCGCATTGAGCTGGTGACGAGAGATGGCGCCCTGATCCGTGCCTCGCGCACGGCGGCCCGCATCAGCAACCAGGGGCAGATCGAGCTCAGGGCGACATTCACCCCCCATGTCGCGATATAGGCTTTCGACATCAAATAATATTTATTTATTATTTTTATTCGCGTTGCTCACGCCGCTCAACGGGGTTGCCCAAGACGCGCTTCATGAGGGCGTCGCGACCCGATACGGTTTGTCCACGGCGGGGCGTGCGTCTTGGCAGACGGGGGCGGATGGCGGCGCGGTCTATGGCAGCCAATGGGGTCGGTTTGAATTGACTGTGGGAAGCGCGCTGCGCCCCTTTGGCGGCATGGAACTGGATCAAGCAAGGCTTCAGCTCCTTGACCTCGCTTATTTGCAACTTGCTGGCGTTGAGCGCTCATTGCGCCAAGGCGTGCCCTTTGGCGCGAGGATCGCTGGCGTCGCGTTGCCGTTCCGTATTTTAGGCGATACAGGGTCCCGCGACTGGACTCTTTTACGTGTGGGCGGCACCCTCGTGTACCAATGGTTCCATCAAAATTTTGGAGCCCTCGTTGAGGGGCATGGCGGCGGGGCCGTGGTGGTCGTGCGCTTGGATCAGCAGTTCACGATGCTGGATCGCCTCCAACTCAGGACCTTCGCGGAGGCTTCTTATCGCGGCATTCTGGCGGTTCTCGGTGCCGATGCAGAGGTGGGTTATGGGCACAGCCTTGCCCTGCGGGGTGGGGTAGGCCTTTACCTTGATGTCACCGCCGAGCCGCCGGTGCGGCGCATCCCACGGACGAATCCCGCCACCGGCTTGATCACTTACCGCACGGCAGTCAACCCCGGCCCCAGGTTGAGACTCATACTCATGGACATCACGGGCGAATGGCATCCCATTGATTCCATCGCCGCGTTTGATCATGACATGGTTTTTCAAACGGGGTTCGCCCTTGAAAATTAATAGAATCGCTTTAGTTCTCATGCTGATCTCAGGGGGCGTGGCGGGCACTCCGAAAAAGGCCCATGCTTTGGACGCGGCGGCATTCCGAGCTCAATTCCAGAGTAGGCAAACAGAACTCCTCGCGGCGCTGGAGGCACAAGCCCGGCAAGCGCCCACGGGGTTTCCCCTCGCAAATGGGCTGTCGTTTTGCCAGCCCAAGGCCGATGACGAGGCCCATGTGCTCTGGACTCAGCTCCTGTCCACCCTGGGCAGGGGTGGTCTCGGCAGGCTGGTGCCTGCATTGGCGAGCCAGGCTCGCCGCTGCTCGTGGAACGACGGTGGGCTTTTGAATGCCGGTCTCACCTTGGAGTGGATGTTCTGGAACGGGACTCTCGATCTGCTGGGCCGGGAGGTGGCTGATGGCATCGGCCTCTATGAGCGGTTTTATGAGCTTTACAGCGTCAATACGGCGTTGTCCTTGCTGGTGCTCAGCGAGGATGCGGACTCCGAGCATCACGAGAGGGATTTTCTTGATTCGCCGGCGGATGACGGCGGCATCCTCTCCGCTCTGGGCGCGGCGGCGCATGTGTTGGAGCCCGAAAAACGAAGGGTTCTGACGGGGCTGTCACGGGCGCTGGATCGTCGTCAAGGGACCCCGATCATCTTCGCGCAAGACGGGGTCGACACTCTGAATGACCCCGAGAGCGTGCTCCTCATGCGACGCTTTTATCACTATCTGCTCACGGTTAAGGGAAACCCCGCCCAGCTGGCGGAGCGCCATGGCGGCTGGCATGCCTTGATGCGGCTGTCCGGTGGCGACCAACGTCGCGTTGTTCGTGTGCTGGCCACATTGGCGTCGTTGCGCTTGTGGCCCCTGGAGGGCGTGGGCGCCGCCCTGGCCAATCGAGGGCGGCTGTCGCCGGATCAAATCGACGCCATTCATTCTGGTATCATGAGCTATTTTATGATCACAGAGCTCGACAACCGCTCGGCCCTCAATGGTTCTGATGATCACTCCCTGGTTTACCACTTCTTTTACCCCGAGCAGTTCACGACTTCGAACTGGAAGTTCTATCACTGGTACACCAACGCATACCTCGCTCAAAAACTCCGTGGGCAAGGGCATTCCTCAAGCAGCGTGGAGTATGCGGTGGGTCTGCTGGCGAGAACCTATGAGTTTATCAATCTCAATCGAGATGCGCCCACGCGTCGGGCCATGGGCGTGGACCCCCGTGTCGGTCCCCTGCTCGAGGGCTGGGACGATGTTGAGATCAATGCCGCTGGCGGGCGGTTTGGGCTGTCACTTCACCCACAGCGCCGTATGACCGGGTCAGAACCCTGACCTCAAATCCAATTGTAAATCATAATAATTTATAGTATCCAGGCCTTCATGCTCATGGGTCTACTGTTGGCGCTCATCACAGCAAGCCCCTTCGTCACCCCAGCGGAAGGCGCGAGTCGCCTGCTTTGGGCGGCCCGGGCCCCCGGTGAAACCGCGCAGACGGGCTATGGACGGGCCATTTTCCTGGTGGAAACTGACAGCGGTTTTGAGCTCCTGCTCTACAACAGCCTCGGCGCCGCTCCCTTGAGGGCGGGCTTTCAAAAAACCATCAACAACACACGAAAAGCCGCCGTGCTATTCGCCCGGGGAAGGCGGCCATTTTACAACGCAGCCCCCATTCCGGGCATGGATCACACCCTTCTCGTGACGGCGCCAGGTGTTCCCGATTTCGTTCATGTCTATTCATTCAATGGCGACCCCCTGGGGCGAGACGGCAGTGCGGTGCCCACCCATGTGATGATGACCCCGGACCCCGCTCTTGCTTTTTACGGTGATGAACTGGCAGGCAATGAAATACCCAGCCCCCTCATCACCGGGCAGGCCGCTGAACACATGCTGGAATTATTCGATATCAGCGGGTGCCTGACCGCTCTGGCAAAGTAGCCAGAACGAATCTAAGTACCTGAACGTATGTCCTCACGGTAGGATTGCTCAGTAATTGATTAGAACAAAGCTGCTTGCGCTGGAAAAACACCCATTCGGTCATTGATCACGTCGGATTCCTTGCCTTCGCGCGTGATAAAAATCACTTTCGAGTGATTATAACGTTTCAAAAAGCTCTCGGCCGATCGCTTGAGCGAAAGATCAATATCGGCACGTGAGCGAACACCGATAATGCCTAAGACGCCCTGTTGAGTGCGGATCGCGAGCGGCACTTGCGCTCCCCCACGGGTCTTGAAGTGAAAATAATCGGCATGCTCGCCTAGCCGGTAGCTAAACTGCGCACGTGCATTTCGGTAAATGAGAGAGATCCAATCCGCGTCGTCTGGCTCCGCTGTGGACGCAAAATGGGATCGTTCAGTCTGGTCTTCAAACCAAAACAGATCCCCTTTGTAGTCGCCCTCAACACGGATTCTTCGAATCAAAAACACCGATTCGAGAGCATGAAGCAGATGTTGCTGGGTAGATTCCATAATCCGCATAGCCCTACGGATGGTTCCGGGGCGGACGATTTGTAACGGGGATGCAGCCAAAACGGAGCAGTACTCATGGATGCGTTGATAGGGCAGACTCGTCCGATAGACCAACCGAAGGTCACGATCCAAGATGGTCTCGGTAAGATCACGGAGTAGGTTTTTTCTTGTCGACTGTTCTCGGATATTGAAGAGACCGGGCAGGCCGCCATGCTCTAGGTATTTCTGGATCGCCTTGGATCTGCGTCTATTTTCGGAGCGCGTTTGATCAGCCCTGCTGACCAGTGCCTCTATATTCGTAGTTCGGAGCGCCTCAAAAATAAATGAGCTGTTGGTCTCGCCTTCAATCTCTGTCAGCACGAAGGGATGAAGCTCTAGATTTGAAATTCGACCGGTCAGCGATTCTCGAATTGCCCGCCGACTAGTAAAGCGCACAGACCCGCTCAAGATAAACCGTCCGGGAATCGAGCTAGTACCGATTCTGACCTTTAGCGCCGGAAAAAGCCCCGGAACGAGCTGGCACTCGTCGATACCTGATCGGTGAGCCTTCATCTTCGACACAAACTGTTTAGGGGACGCCAAAGCCGCATTCAAGGAGTCCTCGTCATCAAGGGTGACGTACTCTTTTGCGACCCCCTGCAGAAAGGTCGTTTTTCCGACTTGCCGGTGCCCAAGAACCCCTACAATTCGCGCATGCTTGATGAGTTTTTCGAATGGTTCTAGAAGATGACGGACACGGAGATGGGGCATCTGTATGATTCTGTCAGAATCCGCACTAGATGTAAATTACTAGATAGTATGAGTGAATATGCATCCAGTGCAGATTCTATCAGCCCCTTTTTCAGAGGGGTCGTTAAAAAGTACCTGATCTGTAACGTCTTGATAAAAAACGGGATATCTCCAGGTCACAGATTAGTTGACATAATAAATCAACCAATATAAAATGCCACCCGTCATGCGCGCCTTTGCATTGTTGGCATTACTGTTCTCCTCCTACGCCGCTCAGGCCACGGTGCCGCAAGGTATCTCCCTCGGCGTGGATCTGCGCGATGTCGCGGACCACGCGCCAGGGCAGTGGCCTGATGCCGAGGCGATTCTCTCCGACATCACCCAGCGCACAGCACTCTATGCCCCCGGCAAACACTTCAGTCGAGGCGGAGTCACTGGTGCTTGGCGTGGAAGAGAAGTTTACGGCGTGGAGATCCCCGAGCCGCCCCAGGTGTTGAGAGACGGGCGTATCGCCTACATGGTCAATGTGAGCGTCGGGGTGCTCACGGCAGTGAAGCTCCGCAAGTTAGAGGTGATCCTAGGTCGCGATGCCCGTGGCGGCATCAGCGTGGATTCCGTTGCTTTGCAGCAGGTCTATGACCTTTCCCGAGAACGACTGCACCTCACCGCCTCTCTCTACCATCGCATGGCAGTGCTTCGGGGCGAGGCGAGCGGCTTATTGAAGGTCTACCCCTTGGCCGTGGGCATGCTGGATGAAGGCGTCACCGAAGGCAGTGGCGGTCGCACCGTGGTGGTGACGCCCACCTACGCTTCCGCATCCATTCGTTTTGGGAGCTATTTTTCGGAAGAATCCAGGCCAGGTTTATTCCGCAATCTCCCCTTTATTTCCATCGTGAATAGCCGTGGCGGCGTGCAGAACATCGCGTTCCATGTGAATACGGTGTCGGGCACGGATGTGACGTTCCTCCAGCGGGGCTTCGCAAGCAGCGGTTGCATGCGCTTGCGCCAAAAAGACATATTGGAGCTCCATGATTTACTGAGAACCACGGGCCGCATCGGCGTTGACGTTGTGGCTCGATTCACCGATGTTTCTTTGTCCCACCCGTACCCTCTTTGGGATGAGTACAAGCGGGTGCTGAACGTCGGTACAGCGGAGAGACCTCGGGAAAAACGCAGCATCCCGGAGCGGGGCACGCGCTTTTTGCGTGAAGCTGAAGTCGTCCATGCACCACCGCCCTACGAACGTTTGACCTTCGTGGACGGGGACCACCTGACGCCGGAAGAGGATGCCGCATACAGCGCCGCCCCCGAGGACCTTCAGATCCCCGAACACGGGCCCTGGGCCGCGCCCGTCGGCGATGATCCTCGTGAGTTCGGAGTATGAGTTTGCAGTCCGTTGTGATGCTCAGCGCTCTGTTCCTGTTGGTGACTCCCCACGCCAAGGCCTACAACCACGGGGGCACTCTGCCCATCCCCGCCGCGCCGCGGGAGCCCGTCTATCCGACGGTGGAAGCTATTCAGGGGGTGGACCCCCAGCGCAACCAAGCGCTGGCCCGTCTTCTAGCTGAAGTGGCGGAACTGCCCGCCCGCCGCCAGCGCACGAGGGGCGCGCAGTGGCGTGTGGCTGCCCCGGAAGATGTTCTCCAACCTGAGGATGCAGAAGCTTGCCTTGCGCACTTGGCCGCGGATGGCGCCTCCTTCATTGATTTGCGCCAGGAATTGAGTGAGGCGGATGCGGGGCGTTTGCTGCCCTCCCAGCAGCGCTATGTGCGTCAGCAACGCTCCCACTTCATGGAGCACGTGCCCACCCCCGTGATTTTGCTTTCTCCGGTGGCCGACATCGCATTCGTTGATGTGAACGGCGGCCCCCCTCTGCTCGTCGCTTGCGCATTCGCCCGCCGCATCGTGGAACTCGCCCGCGTCTGGGCCGCCCTCGGCGTCGTGCGTGCGGGCATGCTTTCCGCTCACCGTGATCACCCCCATGAGAGTTTTCATACCCGTGGTTTCGCCCTGGACGTCAGCTGGGTTGAGCGGGCCGATGGTCGGCGCCTCACTGTGTCCCAGGATTTCCAGCGCACGGCCGATGTTCGCACATGCAGCGAGGGTGAAGGCAGCTCGGCGCATGCGCATGCGCTCGCACATTTCCTGCGGGGGCTGGCCTGCTCCGTGGCAGGGGCTGGTCGATTCAGCACCGTCCTCACGCCCAACTACAACGAGGGGCATCGGGATCATTTCCATTTCGATGCGCGGCCCTACGACCCCCGGCTCTTCACGCGGTAGGGGACGGAGTTAGCATTCAACCGGTCTGCCCGATGGTAAGGGGTCGCGCATGAATAAATATAACATCTGGCGCTCAGATTTTGGTCAGATT
>CAYHWW010000035.1:0-24147 GCA_964360145.1 uncultured Oligoflexia bacterium
GGCGAAGGTATTTTGTCGGCTAGCGAGGCGGAGGAGGAGCCCGGCGACCAAGGCGCACTCATGTGCGCCGCGTGGAGCGGGCGACGACGACAACGAAGCTAGCCGACAAAAGACCGAGCCTACCGAGTCCATTTGGGGGCTTCGCAGTTGCCAAGGCTGTATGTAAGCCGGTGAGTGGTTTTACCGTCCTCAGAGATGGCGTAGATGTTCTTCTGTCCCGTGCGAGTGCTGGAGAAGGCGATGAAGTTACCGTCCGGCGAGTAGGTGGTGTCTTCGTTGCTCCCCTCGTCTTTTGTCAGGCGCTCGAGCCCCGAGCCGTCAGCGCCCATGGTGAATACGTCGAAGTGGCCTTCGGTCCAACCGGCGAAGGCGATCTTTTTGCCCTCGGGTGAAAAGCTCGGCGTGGCGTTGAACTTCCCGGCGAAGGTGAGGCGCTTGACCCCGGTCCCATCCGCATTCATCAGGTAGACCATGGGCAGCCCGGCTCGTGATGAGACGAAGGCGATGTGTTTGCCATCGGGGCTCCATGTGGGGTCCACGTCGAAACCAAAGGACTTGGTGATCTTGGTCACTGACTTGCTCCCGCGCTCCATCAAGAAAATTTCTTGGTTGCCCAGGAAGCTCATGGTGAGAGCGACTTTGCTGCCATCCGGTGAGTAGGACGCGCCGGAATTGGTGCCCTGGCGGTTGGAGAGCAACGTGGCTTTCCCCGTGGCGAAGTCATATTCGTAGAGATCGATGTTTTTGATGTTGCGCCCGTTCTTGGTGAACACCGAATAGGCGAGGTGTTTGCCATCCGGGGCCCATGCCGGCGCGAAAGAAAGCCCGCGATGGTGGGTGAGCTGTTGCGGGTTTTGCCCATCGAAGTCCGCGATCCAGATCTCTTTGTTTCCTGTTTTATTGCACACAAAGGTGAGCCTCGCCGTGAACATGCCGGGCCGCCCCGTGAGGGCTTCCATCACGGCATTGGCGGCGGTGTGGGCCAAGAGAGTGGTTTCATGAATCTTCGCCGTGAAGCGCTTACCCAGAATTTGCTTTCCGCCCAGCACGTCATAGAGGCGCACGTCGAGGGCGTTCACGTCTCCATCCCGTGACAGCTGGGTCTTGAAGAGGAATTCCGTGCCGATGGTGGTCCAGTCGGAGAGCTTGAAACTGTCCAGGGTGATGCCCGCGGTTTGTGGCTCGATGAAGGCGGCGGGGTCTTGGATGTTGAAGAGGGCCGTGAAAGCGAAGTCCCGGTTCAGCACGCCATGGATGGCGCGTGCGTCACGGACTTCACCTTCTCCGGTGTGAGTCGTTTTGACGTAGGAGATGGCCAGCACGCTCTTCTTCACTTGGGCTTCCCCGATGGGGATGTAAATCTGGCCGGCGTTGGCCACCGGGGCGAAGAGCAATGATGTGGCGGTGAGGAGTGATTTGAACACGAAGCGTCTCCTGGTTTGCGATGGGGTCAGCCAAATTATAAAGGGAAACCTAGCAAAACACCGTCAGATTTGATTCCAGATGTCGGAGGGGGAAATGGTGCCGATTGTTCGATGGCCTTCATGACGTAGGAATCAAACTGGTCGTTGCCTGAACGTTGGGAAAACACCACCCGTGCGATGTCCCCGCGGGAGTCAATGTAGAGCACCACTTTGGCAACGAGGGGCGGCCTCTTGAGCTTGAGCCAGAGCGGCAAGTTCCAGTGCTCCTGGATGCGGTTCAGCAACTCACCGATATAGGTGTCGGTATCCATGTTTTGTTCGCCGGCGAGGGCGGAACCTTTACTTAAGATGTTGCCTTTGGCCGGGGCGGCGGCTTTGCTGACTTCCTCTTCAATGGCCTGCACGGCCCGCATGCGACGGATGGCGTCAGAGAGGTCTTTTTTGCGGGTTTTCCCGTCATCTTTTTCTTTTTTCTTCAACACCATCTGGTCCGGATCGGCCTTCTTTGCTTTTTCTTTCAGGGCGGCGCGTTCGCCGCGATCGATTTCTTCAAGCTTTTGCTTCAATCGCTCCATCTCCGCGGGGGATGTTTTGGCGAGGTCGGCCTTCTTGATGTCGGGCAGCCCCACCAGGTCCACCCGCACGCTGGGCACGTACTGCTTCGGCTTGCCCGGCATGACGATGCTGCCCACCAGCGTCGCCATGAGCAGCAGGAAGTGGGCGATGAAGGAGCCCCGCAGCGCCTTGCTGAAGAGCTGATCCTCAGCGGTGCCGCCCACTACGCCCATGCGCGCCTTGGCTGAAGGCGAGAGGGGAGGGGGGGAGAAGCGTGGGGGGTGGGTCATGGTCGCCAAGAAATCCTCACATCGTGCTGTCAGGGGCCTTTTCACCGTCGGTGACGAGGCCCACCTTGGTGATGCCGGCGCGCTTCACCGCGGCCATGACCTGGGCCACAAAGCCATAGTTCACGGCCTGGTCCGCCTGGATGAAAATCTCTTTGTTCTGCTTCGTCTCAAAAATGGCGGCGAGCTTTTTTGTCAGCCCCAGGGCACTGATGGTGTTTTCATTGATGGTGATGCGCTTATCCGCATGGATGACGAGCACCATTTGCTCGTCTTGGGTGTCCAGCGCCTGGCCTTGGGCTTTGGGCAGATCTACCTGCACGCCCTGCTGCATGAGGGGCGCTGAGATCATGAACACGATGAGGAGTACCAGCATCACGTCCACGAGGGGCGTGACGTTGATCTCCGCAAGGGCACCTTGGCTGCCGTGTTGGCCTTTCAGCTCCCTCAGCCTCATTCGCTGCCCTTCAGGAGGTTGCGTTGCACCAGGTTCAAAAAATCCAAGGAAAAGGCATCCATATTGGAACCCAGATTGCGGATCTTCTGGTTGAAGTGGTTGTAGGCAATGACCGCGGGGATGGCGGCACCGAGGCCCGCCGCCGTGGCAATGAGGGCTTCCGAGATACCGGGGGCCACTACGGCGAGGTTGGCGTTGCCCGTGGCACCGATGCCCTGGAAGGAGTTCATGATGCCCCACACCGTGCCGAAGAGACCCACGAAAGGGGCACAGGCAGCGATGGTGGCAAGGAAGCCGACGCGGGATTCCAGCTGGGTGAGCTCCTGCACCATGGCTCTGTTGAGAGAGCGGTTCACGTTTTCAAGACTTGCTGTTTGAAGAAGCACGCCGGGTTTGCCCTGGGTTTGCGTGAGTTTCTTCAATTCTTTGTAACCCGCTTTGAACACATGGCTGACGGGCGCCCGATTGAATTGTTCGCTCTTGATGTAGATTTCCTCCAGGTCCTGGCCTTGCCAGAAGATCTTGAGGAAGGCCTGGTTCGTCTTCGTTGCTGCTTTCAGCGTGGCGGATTTGGTGACGATGATGGTCCAGGAGAATACAGAGGCGATGAAGAGGGAGAGGAGCACGAGCTTTGCCATGAACCCTGCCTGGAGCACGAGGTCCAGGGTGTTGAGGTTGCTGGCGGTCACGGTGCTGGCACCGGGGGCCGCGGAGGCAGTGACGGAGAGAAACGTGAGAAACGATGCGGCAAGTATGGTTTTCATAGCGTCCTTCAGTTTAAACTTCTTCTGGAATACGAAAAGCCCCAAAAGCAGTGTGAGCAAGAGTCCATTTTCCGGGCCCTGGGGGCCGCCCGCGAGCAAAGTGCCCAGACCTTTTTCCTCGGTTGCGCGCACAAGCACCATGCCTGCCACGTCCTGGCCGAAAAGAGGCAGGCTACAGAGAGAATGACTGAATGCGAAAAGCCCCGCAGCGAAGCCGGCGGAGGCAAGATGGGAGCCCGTGTCGGCTTTGGCCCGGGAGAGGCAGAAGCTGAGCAGCATCATATTCAAGGCTTCCAAAGGCTCCAGATCAAACTGTAGGTTTTTGAGCAGCACGAAGAGAACCATGACGCCGACGGCGGCGGCGGGTTTGCGCAGGTGGACGGGCACTCGTTCCCGGGACAAAAGCCCCTGGAGGTAGGGCTCGATGCGCCCCCGCAGCACGTATTCTTCGACAACGCAGAGCGCAAAGAGACAGCTGAGAAAGAAGAGGTTGGCCACGAGGGCCACCACCAACTCGTCGATCTTGGTATAGAAGCCCAGGATGCTGTAATAGCCGCCCAGGGTGGCGCCCACCAACATGGCCGCGGAGAGCACGGCTCCGGTGGCCATGCCCGTGGGAAAATAGGTTCGTAGATCCTGACGGGGCAGCACGTCACGCCAGGTGGTGGAGGTCAACGGGTAGAGAAACTGCAACGCCGTGATGTAGAGCATGGCGGCCAGACCGAAGGTTTGCACCCCGTTGGCGCGCACGACGTCCCCCATATCTTGGACGGGGGATGTGGTGCTGATGAGGAAATAGGCCGCCATGGTGATGAACACCAGGCGGGTGGCCCAGCAGGCAAGGACATAACCGACAAAGAGGCCCCCGTTTTTAGCGGCGGGGGTATTGGTGAGTTTCACCTCCCTAGTATGGGTCGCTCCGCGGCAAGGGGCAAGTCTTGCCCACCGTTGTTCATCGTCGCCCGCGCTGTTAGACTTGAGCCCAGGGTGATCAAGGATGATCGCGCTTACCGGCGTGTATAAAAATTTTGGTTCTCCTGTGTTGGAAAACGTGAACTTACGTATCCAACGGGGCGAATTCGTTTATGTCATCGGCGACAGTGGTGCAGGCAAGACCACTTTGCTCAAGATGCTCTGTGGGGAGGAGCGCCCCACTCGCGGCCATGTGGAAGTGCTGGGGACCGACCTTGCCCGGGCGGGGGAAGACGAACTGGCTCGCCTCCGCCGTCGCGTGGGCGTCATCTTCCAGGATTTGCGCCTCATAGAAGAGGCCTCCGTGCGAGACAACGTCGCGCTTTCCCTTGAAACAGCGGGCGCTGAGCTCCACGAACAGCTGAAGGGCCGCGGCGCATGGCGCAGGGCCATCGATGAAGCGATCAACGCCGTGGGGTTGATGTCCATGATCTCCAAAGCGGTGAGTGGTCTCTCCGGCGGGGAAAAGAGTCGCGTGGGCGCGGCCCGTGCCTTGGTGCGCCAACCTACCTTATTAATCGCCGATGAGCCCACGGGGGCCCTCGACCGGGACCACACCTGGAGTCTCATGGACTTGTTCCAGAAGCTCCACCTCCGTGGAACCACGGTGGTTTTGGCCACCCACGATCGCGAAATCGTAAGACGCGTGCGTCGCAGATCCTGCATCCTAAAATCCGGTAAACTCGTGGTAGAGGACGGCGTATGCATCTTCTAGCGATGAAACTGGCGTTGGCCCATCTGGGCCGGAAGAAACTGGCCCGGGCCATGGTTGTGGCCAGTGTTGCGGGGCTTCTGTTCATGACGGGCCTCCTTGTGGTCCTCATGCAGGGCGTGTCCGGCGGCATCCACGAAATTGAGAATTCACGGACCCTCACCGCTTTCATCGTGCCGGAAGCCAGCGAAGAGCAGGCCACGGTGGCTGTGTCCGCCATTCGCAAGGCCCCTGGTGTTTCTTCCGCGAAGCTCGTGAGCCGGGAAGAGTTCATGAAACGCTTTTCCACTTTGTTTCCCGCCGCTAAAGACGAAATGGCCGCCGCCGATCTCGAGGCGGTGCCCCGCTACGTAAAAGTGCACGTCGCCGCCCGTGACGAGATCAGTGCCCGTGCCCACATCGGCCATGTGAAGAGCGTGGAGTCTGTCGAGACCTCAACCAACCGGCTCGCTGGCGTGCTGAAGGCATTGGGCTCCTTGCGCTTCATCGTCCTTCTCATGGTGGGCGCCGCCGTGGCGGCTTTGGCCTCGGTGTTCATCAACCACTTCAAGCTGAGCTCTCAGCTCGCCCAGCAGATGAAGCGCACTCTCACAAGCCTTGGCGCAACGCGGGTCTTCATGGTCCTCCCCTTCGCGGTGGAGGGCGCCGTGGAGGGTTTGGCCGCGGGGCTTCTCGCAGCCTTTGGGCTCCTGGCTCTGGGCGGTGTTTTCGAAGCGCGCATGAATGATGCCGCCCGTGCCTTGGGATATGGCGCCCAGCACTATCAATTGTTGCCATTGGCTTTGATGTTGGCGGGGGCCGGCGTCATTTTAGGGGTTCTGGGGAGCATATGGGCGGCCACTTTGGCTTCGGACTAGCGCTGTTGCTGTTGCTGTCGGTCCATGGGGCGTGGGCGGCCTTGCCCCCCAGCCCCACGGCGCAGAAGCTGGAGCGTGTTGGTGATCAGATCACCGCCGTGGAGAACGAGATTTTGAAGGGCGACACCCGTGGTGCCACGCAGCAGGTGGCACGCCTGCGTAAGCTCATCAGCCTTCAGCGGGAAGAGATTCGGCTCACGGAGGCGCGGGTGAAGGAGCTCACCGTTCGCATTGCCTCCATCGGCGGCCGCAAGGCCGAGCTGGAGCAGACCATGATCAAGAAGCGCCGTGCCACGGGCGAGCGATTCAAAAAACTTGCCATGGCCCTCGAGGAGCGTGGGGATACGGACGCTAATCCTTCCCTCGATGCGCTGTGGCTCGGATCCGCCGCGACCGAAGTGGAGAAGTCCCATTTCCTCGCCCGTCAGGCCTTGATGGGATCCCAAGAGCTGGTGGCGCTGCGCACGGACCATGACCAAGTGCTTGCGCTCGAGCGGGAGATGACCCAAGAGCGGGACGCCATGGAGTTTTCCGTGCAGGAGCTGCGGGAAAAAGAAGCGGTGCTCGTGGCCAATGAAAAGCTCCAACGGGACGTGGCTGCCCGCCGCAAGGGCAGCGACCGTGAAGGGTTCGCGCGGTTTGCGCGCTTGAAGGAGCTCCGCGAAGGTGAACGTGACTTGAAGCGCAGGCTCACGCCCATGGAGGCCGTGGAGGCGACGACGCCGCTGTGGGCTGACAGCCTGCGGGGCCGACTCCCCCTGCCTGTGAAGGGGCCCATCGTCAGCCAATATGGGCGTTCTTACGATGCGAAGACGTCGTTGCTCACCTTCCAGAAGGGCATCTCCATCGGCGCCGAGGCGGGCACCGAGGTGAAGGCCGTGGCCAAGGGCCGCGTGGCCTACGCCGGCGAGCTCAAGCACTACGGCCAGATGGTCATCGTGGAGCATCAAGGGCAAATGTTTTCTATTTATGGCCATCTCGGTGAGAGCCGGGTGAAAGAAGGCCAGGACATCGCCCAGGGGCAAGCCCTGGGGCGCGCTTCACCTGATGGCGCTCCCGTGTACTTCGAGTTGAGGAGCCGCAACATCGCGGTGAACCCAGCCCAATGGCTGGAGGGCATGGCGGCAAGGACGAGTGCTACCCATGAATCATTGATCGTGTCCGCTCAAGGAGGGGTGCCATGAAACTCATGACCGTTATTTTCGCCGCGCTGGCATTTGCCGAGGGCGGCGCCACCACGACCCCTGCGGCCCCCACGGCGCCCCCCAATGCGGAACGCTACGAGAACCTGGCCCTCTTCAATAAGGTCATCTACTTCATCGAGCAAAATTATGTTGAAGAGACGAAGAGCAAGAGCCTGGTCCAGGGCGCCATAAAAGGCATGTTGGAGACGCTGGATCCCCACTCCAACCTGCTTACCGAAGACATGTACAAAGACATGAAGACGGATACCGCCGGGAAATACGGCGGGTTGGGCATCGAGCTCGGCATGAAGAACGGCGTGCTCACCATTGTGACGCCCATCGACGACACTCCCGCCTTCAAAGCGGGCATCAAGCCCGGCGACCGCATCGTGAAGATCAACAACGAAGGCACCAAAGGCATGAGCATCACCGAGGCTGTCACCAAGATGCGGGGCAAAAGGGGCACCGAGCTGCGCTTGGGAATTTGGCGCGAGGGGTTTGAGAAGCCCCGGGACTTCGTGCTGAAGCGTGCGGACGTGAAAATTCAAGCGGTGAAGTCAGAGACTTTGGAGCCGGGCTACATGTATTTGCGGCTGGCGAGCTTCAATGAGCAGTCCGCGAAGGATTCCCGGAAAGCCTTGGAAAATTTCGAGAAGAAAAACGGCCCCATCAAGGGTTTGATTTACGACCTTCGCAACAACCCCGGTGGTTTGCTCGACCAAGCCGTGGAGATCGCGAGCTTGTTCATCGAGGACGGCGTCATCGTGTCCACTCGGGGGCGCACCAAGGACTCCATCGAGGTGAGAAAAGCCATCGGCGGCGGCATCGCGCGCGCCAACATGCCCATGGCTGTTCTGGTGAACGGCGCCAGCGCGTCAGCCGCTGAGATCGTGGCGGGCGCGTTGCAAGATCACCACCGCGCCGTGATCATGGGCCAGCCCACTTTCGGCAAGGGTTCCGTGCAGACGGTGGTTGAGATCAACCCGGAGATGGGCTTGAAGCTCACGGTGGCGCGCTACTACACGCCCAGCGGGCGCAGCATCCAGGCCAAGGGCATCGTGCCTGACGTGGAGCTCGATGACCTGGATCAAACCGTGCTTGATAAAGCGACGCGCAAGACAGAGCAACGCCACGAGAAAGACCTGCGGCGCCACATCACCGCCGGTAAGCAAGACGGGGAGGAGGAGTCCAAGGAGTTCTCCTCCGATGAGCTGCACATGATCGGCAAGGAAGAGGTAGAGAGCGAAGGCGATCGTGCGCGAGTGCGTGAGAAGGACGAAGAGCCCAAGCCCTTTGTGGCCAAAGATGACTATCAAGTGCGCCAGGCCCTGAACTACATGAAGAGCTTCCAGGTCCTGCAGGCGTTGAAGCTCGCCCCCGTGGATGGCGGCGTAAAAAAAGCTGAAGCGGATCAGGAGTAGGGCCGCCATGCCGATGCGCGCCGCACTACTGCTTTTGGCGGTGCTCACCGCGGAGCGGTCATGGGCTCAGCATCACTCTTTGCGCACGGATATTGATTTACATGACCCTGTCATTGATTTTTTCCTGCGGCATCCAAGGCTCATGGGTGCGCCGGATCCTGGGGGTCTGGTTTGTGAGGATACGGCCAATCCCTTGGCGGGGGCGGCGCGGGATTATCTGAGACGACCAGAGGCCAGTGAGGGAGATTACAGCACCGGGGTTTCATGCACTGACCTTTTCAGTGAGGTGCCGCCCCCGGCGCTGGCCCCGGTCTGGGGCGGCATGGCCCCGCGCACGGGCGGGTGGCTGCCCTATTGCAGTTTGGTGACGATGCGCAGGCAGGCGTTTGCGGCACCTACCGCGAGCATGGAGGTTTTGCTGGAACAACACAGCAATCGGACCCGTGGTTTAGATCACTGCACTGATCGCGCTGAGAGTCGGGGGACGGTTTCTGCCGTGGTTCAAACCGACGTGATGACCAGTGCGGAGCGCCAATCCAAGAAAGAGACGGTGCGTGGGTTCATCCAGAGGGCTCGTGAGGGGTGTTGCGCCGTTGATGACCATGATTGCAGGGCGTATTTCGGGGATATCGGCGTTAGTTTTTGTTCCGAGTTGGAAGGCTCCCGGCGAGAGAAATGCTACAGCAACAGAGCTTCAGCTGGTGTCAGAGGCATGGATTCGGGGCTCTGGTATTTCTTCCGAGGTCCTCTCTCCGATCCTCATACGCCTATTTCGGCTCACATGGAGACTATGATCCTACTGAGTCCCTCGTTTTTTGAGGAGCCCCATTGGCGCTCCACCCTGGTCCATGAGATGGCCCACGCCTGCTCATTTTATTATCAGGGTGCCAGCGTGAGGCGCCAAATGCCCGCGTTCCCGTCGGGGGAGTATGAATTCCACCCGATGTTCGATCGCCTGCGAAGAGAATGCACCACGGACCTGGATATCGAGGATTTCTACCGCGGGCTATTCCAGCGCCAGGGGCTTTCCCCCCGTTCAGCCGCTTGTCTTTTGTCTTTGGGTAGCACCGCGGTGTTGAGCCGTTTCCCGCCGACGCGCACATGCCCGGAGGCATGTCCGCGCTCCCATCTCGAAGAAGCCCATGCTGAGGTTGCTGAATTAATTTACGCCGCGGAGCAAACGCCAGATGTCCTGCGCGGTCAGCTCATGTGCGGGGGCATCCGCGATGAAGCGCATCCGCTGAAAGCCGACGTGCTTCGATGCCTGCTGCACACGCCGAGAATACGGCAGTCCATTGAGCACGCTAGCCGCTGCGTGCGGTGACGTTGGCCCCCTTAGTGTCCATCCCAAAGCTCCCTTAGGTAATGTTCCCATGGCAAGATCTCTATGCCATCGATCATGCGCGGGTGCTCCACCTGGCAAATTAAACGATAACGTTTCAGAACGCCTTCCTCTCGAAGAGCCCTGAGGCCACGCAAGTGGCGATCAGTCGGTTGTGAGGTCGCTTTGATCTCCAGGGCCGTTTCATCCCCGATGATCACATCAACTTCATATCCATTTTTGGTGCGCCAATACGCGAGGGGAATATCTCGGCGTTGATATCTAAGGGCGGCCCGGATCTCGAGTATCAAAAAGTGCTCAAAAGCCTTTCCAAAGGCGATGCTGCCATTGCGCATTTCGCTCTGTTTGGACAGTAGCCGCGTGACGCCAAGGTCAAAAAGATAAAATTTTGAGCGAGTAATCGGCTTTCTCTTTCTTGTTTTCTCGAATGGAGGCAAACGAAATCCAAGCAAAGTGTCTTCCAGGACCTCAATGTAGTTCTCGATCGTTCTGGCTTTGAATCCGGTATCGCTGGCGAGGTTGCTGAAGTGCAGCTCTTCTCCGTTTTGAATGGCGATCAGATCAAGAAACTTTGTGAAGTGCTCGATTCGACGAACAAAGGCTTCCCTGGAGACCTCTTCTCGCAAGTAGAATCCCAAATAGCTTTTCAGGTCATCCTCAGGTTTTTCTGACTGGTAAACTTCGGGTAGGCCGCCGTGGTTTAAAAATCGCTCAAGCTGAAACCCTGGGATTTCATTCCAGATCAGAGGGAAAAGATGAAGCTCCAGGGCTCGACCCCCAAGCAAATTGACGCCAGCGCTCTTCAATTTTCTCGCGCTGGATCCCGTCAAAAGAAAACGATAGTTCTTCTTCACAATCAATCGTTGAACCTCGTCCAGCAACTTGGGAAGTTTCTGGATTTCGTCGATGACGATGAGGCGCTTGTCCTGGTTTTCCTGATCTAAGATCGACGAGTCTTGGAGGAGCTTGAGATAGGTTTTCTCCTCCAGAAGATCGTATACTCGCGCTTCGGGAAGCTGAGATTGGATGAGAGTCGTCTTTCCGGTGCCTCGGGCGCCGAAGAGAAAGGCGCTTTTTCGGTTGAGGACGTCCGAAAGCTGAAGAGATCTCTTGAAAAAAGCTTTCATTTCATGATCTTAGGCTGTTTGTTGCCAATTGGCAACACTGTTTCTGATTGGCTTTCCAAATTCCATGTCTGTTGCTGCTGTTGTTTTTGGCGCGTTTAGCTTCGCTATGTGTATCTGTTTGGCGACCATATTGTTCTATACAGCGACAGATCGGACAGGACGCTATGGCGGGCGCGACGACAGGACTTTTTTTGTAGTGCTTGGTCTAGTCGTCTCAGCAATAGCTCTCGCAAATGCGTACATGCTGATTCAGGCGATCATTGACCTCAACACCGCAGACGCGCCCTAAAGCCTCAGCAGGCGTGGTTGTACTAACGAAATCCCTACGCTACGGTGCGCTCATGCAAGAAGAGCTGCCGCTATTGGGCAAAAGGCCTGATGTGAAAAAGAAAACCTCGCTGCGTCCGGAACCTACAACGGGAACTCAGTATTCTCTGAGTTCCGGGGAATCTCCCGCATCCGTAAGCGACACCACCCCTGCGGACACGGCTCAGCCCCAGGCCTACACCATCACTCAGCTCACGCTTGGCATCAAAAACCTGCTGGAAAAGCGCGTGGGCACCGTGTGGGTTCGCGGCGAAATCTCTAACTACCGCCCGGCGGCCAGTGGCCACCTCTACTTCAGTCTCAAAGACGAAGGCGCCATGCTCTCCTGCGCCATGTTCAAGAGCGGCGGCTCACGCTCCCGTGCGACACCCCTCAAAGACGGCATGGAAGTCATGGCCCGCGGCCGCATTTCAGTTTACGCCCCCCGTGGCAGTTATCAGCTCCTCATCGATAGCATTGAGCCCCTGGGGGCAGGCGCCCTCACGGTGGCTTTCGAGCAGCTGAAGCAAAAGCTCCAGGCCGAAGGGCTTTTTGACCCTGCTCGCAAGAAACCCATTCCCACCCACCCCACGCGGGTGGTGCTCATCACATCCCCCACGGGGGCGGCGCTGCAAGACATGCTCAATGTTTTGGGCCGCCGCAACGCGGGCATCAACCTCATGATCATGCCCTGCCTCGTGCAAGGCGACGAGGCGCCCCCACAGGTTGTCGCGGCCCTCGAGACCGCCAACCGCCACGGTCTCGGCGACGTGATCATCGTGGCCCGGGGGGGCGGCAGCATTGAGGATCTGTGGTGCTTCAATAACGAAGCGGTGGTGCGGGCCGTGGCCGCAAGCCGCATTCCCGTCATCTCCGCCGTGGGCCATGAGATCGATTTCACTCTCTGCGATTTCGCAGCGGACCTGCGAGCCCCCACTCCATCCGCCGCCGCCGAGCTGGTTTCCAAGAGCCGCCTTGAGCTCTGTGATGCCTTATCTCACTTCGAGCGCCGCCTGCGTACGGCGGCTGCTCACCGCGTCACATCCGAAAAGGGCCAGCTTCTTGCCCTTGAAGCCCGTCTCGTAAGCCCCGCGGAGCGCGTGGCCCGTTCTGCCCAGAGACTCGAAGAGCTAGAGCTTCGTCTCACCCATGGCTTGGCCAATCTCTTTCCGCCCCTGCGCCAGCGCCTCGATGAAGCTGAAAATCGCATGACGCGGGCCGTAGTGCGCGTTGCCGCCGAGCGTCATAGCCAAACTGCTGCTCTGGCCGCGGGCCTGGAGGCCCTTTCCCCTTTAAAAGTCTTGGGACGAGGGTATACTTTAGTGGAAGACTCCAAGAATTCCGCACTCTTGAAGTCAGCGCAGGATGCCCGTGCGGGGAGCCAAGTGAGCCTCATTTTCCATGACGGAAAAGTACCCGCTCAAATCCTTTAACATTGTCTTCAGCGTCATTTTGGCGCTGCTGCCCGTTGCCGCGTCCAGCGCGGAGATTGAGCTTTCCACCTCCACGGACAAGATCACGGAAGGGCGTTTCTTTTCCGCCACGGTGAAGCCCAAAGAAGAGAGGAAGCTCGCCGCTGTCACCGGACGTTTCATGGGGCGGGACGTGGTTTTCTTCCCCGACAAAGAGGGCGCGTTCACGGCTCTCATCGGCGTGGAAGTCGATTACAAAGTGGGAGCCAACCCCCTCGATGTGCGTGCCAAAAGTATTGACGGTGAAGAGAGCCAGCAGTCCAAGTCCATGGAGGTCGTGGCTGGCGTATTCCCGTCTGAGGTGCTCACGGTGCAGCCTCGCAAGGTGGAGCCGCTGAAAAAAGACCTGCCTCGCATCAAGCGGGAGCGGGCCCTCATCGGCGCCGCTTATGCCGCAAGCGCCAAACAACATTTTTGGGATCCGCCGGTGACCATGCCCATCACGTCAGAAATCACTTCGAAGTATGGCACCAAGCGGGTTTACAACGGCATCAAGCAGAGCGCTCATTACGGCACGGATCTGCGGGCCAAGGTGGGTACGCCCATCCTCGCGCCCATCTCTGGCCGCGTGGCCCTGGCCCGGGATTTGTTCTTCACGGGTTGGACTGTGATCTTGGACCATGGCTTTGGCTTCTTCACGATTTACGCCCACATGTCCAAAATCAAAGTAAAGCAGGGCGCACAGGTGAAGAAGGGCGCCAGGCTCGGCATGAGCGGGGCCACGGGGCGGGTGAGTGGTCCTCACCTCCATTGGGGAGCCCAGCTCCATGGCATCAAGATCGATCCCCTCTCCTTGGTGGATGACCTTAAATGAGAATTATTTATATTTCCGCCCTCGCCGCGCTCTCATTGATGGTCGCGCCGTCGGCGCGTGCCGCCCAGGACACCACTGTGGAGAAGGACAATGCCCCCGTACGGCAGGAGCCCGCGGATAAAGGCAAAATCATTGATTACATGCAGGCTGGCGACGAGCTTCGGGTGTCCAGTTTCCCTGTGAACGGCAGCTTCTACAAGGTGCGGGCCCGGAACGGTCAATATGGGTGGATCAACGCCAAGCATCTCTCCTTGAAGCCTGCCGCAGAGGAAGAGGAGAGCAGCGACAAGGGGGGGCCGGAGCCGGAGAGGGACCGGAGGTTTTTTGTCCGCGCTCTGGGCGGCCTCGATCTATTCAAGCCCGGCGACTTGAATGATGTCTTCGCCTTCAGCGAACTCAACGGTGGTTGGATGGCTGGTGGCGAGCTCGGCTGGCGCTTCAGCAACCGGTTCACGGTCATCCTGCGGCAAGAAGTGCTTTTGAAAGACGTGGTGGCCCGAGAGGTGAGTACGCAGATCGTTTACAACTTAGGTGTGCGCAGTTACCCCCTCATGGCGGGCCTGGACTTTACCTTCATCAAGGATTTTCCGGTGCAGATCAGCGTAGGTATTTTTGCGGGGCTTGCCATCAATACGTCATTCGCCGCTGAGGCGCTCAGCATCCCTCCGCCCAACCGCACGATTATCAGGTCAAATCCCTTCACCACCATGGTGCGCGTCGGCGTGGCTCGTCCCCTGGGGCGCATGTTCTCGCTTTATGGCGAGGTGGGTTATCGCCACTTGAAAACAGAAGCCTTGGGAACGGAAAATGGCAATGGCGGCGGCAACGTGTTCAAGATCGCGGGGGAATGGAAGCCTCGCGTCATTGACCTGAGTGGCATCACGTTGGCGGCGGGATTCGGCTTCCACTTTTAGTTTTCGCAGACTAGTCTTCAGCCCATGCGCATCCATCCGAAGCTTGCCCAATGGTTCAGGGACTACGAGAAAGCCCACCGCACGGCGGGCAACCGCATGACCCACATGTTGGGCATTCCGCTGATCATGATGTCGTCCCTGGGTATGTTGCAGCTGGTGGTCTTGCATCCTGGCACTGTTTTTTTCCCCATCACCGCGGCGCTGGTGGCCTATCTGGTGCTGAGCGCGCTCTACATTTATGGGTATCCCCTTTTAGGCATGGCCATGGCCATGACCATGGCGGGTCTTTACTACGTGGGTGCGAGCCTGCCTCTTTTCGCCAACGTGGCCCTCTTCGTCATCGGCTGGGTGCTTCAGTTCGTGGGCCACGCCTTTTATGAGCGGCAGAGTCCCTCATTTTTCAAGAACCTGATCCACTTGTTGGTGGGCCCGCTGTACATCCTGAAAATTCTGTTGAGGTTCAAGTGATGAAAGCCTCCCATGACGTCAAAGCCACCATGATCGAGAATGGTGATCAGTTCACCGACCCTTTCTTTTCCCGCTTTGTCTTGCGTCACGCTCCTCAACCATTGAAGCTCACTGATGCCGTCAGCAAGAATTACAAATTTCCCACGTTCTACAGCGACGTCACCTGCGCCATCGGCATCTTCATGTGCGATTACGAAAAGGCCCGCAAGGTGTTGCCCGACCCACGCTTGAAACCCGTGCGCATGACCAAGGGCCGGGCGCTGGTGGCCTTTTCTTGTTATGAATATAAAAATGTCATGGGGGTTCTCCCCTACAACGAAGTGTCCATGATGATCCCCGTGCTCTTTGACGCACCGGTGGACCTGCCCGTGCTGCCCATGCTCGCCGGTAGCAAGTACCCGGGCTTTGGCTACTACGTGTTCCACATGCCCGTGACGTCCAAAGAGAACCAGATTCGGGGCAACAAGATCTGGGGCCTGCCCAAGGTCACCCAGGACATCGACGTGCGCAGGGAGGGCGGCGATTGCGTCACGACCTGCTTTGAGGATGACGGCACGCCGTACTTTGAGTTGAGGGTGCCCACTGCGGGGGCTCCAGCCCATTTCGATGTGGGCGCTGATGTCGTATCCCGGCTCGATCAGCGCTGGCTTCTGAGCCGCACCAGCTTCAAGTCCGACTTCACCATCAATAAGTACATGGGCCAGCTCTTCAAAAAGGGCAACGCCCCGGACCGCAAGTATCTCACCATTGGTGATACTCCCAGCGCCCGCGTTCTTCGGGACCTGGACATTGAGGAGCACCCTTTCCAGTTCCGCTATTCGAAGAGCATGAACGCAGCCTTCGACCTGCCCCACCCATGAGCGCGCTGCCCCAGGGTCCCCGCATCGTCGTGTTTGGCGCTGGCGCCGTGGGGGCCACCATCGGCGGTTGGCTCACGCCCCATCACCCCAAGACCTGGCTCGTGGATCTACCCGCCGTGGCTCAGGCCCTCAATGATAAGGGTTTAACCCTTTACTGCTCTGACACGCCGGCGCAGCGGGAGCACGTGAAGGTGCAAGCCACCGGGGATTTGAAATCCATCCCTCGGCCCGACGTGGTGCTTCTCTGTACTAAGACCTACAGCTTGGACAAAGTGTGCCCCGTGATCAAAAGCGCCTGGGGCGATGACATCCTCGTCGTGGGTTTCCAAAATGGCGTCGATAACCAGAAGGTCCTGCCCCAGTATTTCAAGCGCACGGCCTACGGCATCGTGGCCTACAACGCCTGGATCGATGCGCCGGGGGTGGTGGGCTTCCAGAAAAAGGGCCCCCTGGTCATGGGCACGCCGGACAATAGCTGGAACGCCGAGCTGGAGGAGCTCGCTGACCTCATGAGCCGTGGTGTGGAGACCGTGGTTACCGAAGAGCTCACCGATGCCGCCCATTCCAAGATGGTGGTGAACCTCGCTAACTCTCTCACCACTCTCATCGGCCACAAGATCCGGCCCCTTTCCGACGACGCCCTTTTCCAAAAGCTCCTCACCAACCTCACCGCTGAAGGCGTGGGCATCCTGCGGGCCGCGGGTTACCACGAGGTGCGCCTGGGGGGCATGCCGAGCTGGCTGCTCATGAGGGCGGCGGCTAAGCTGCCTCGCTGCCTCACCAAGCGGGCTTTCGATAAAAATGTGAAAAAAATGGTCATGTCCAGCATGGCCCAAGACATCCTCCAGCGCGGGGGCAAGGATTCCGAGCTGGAGAGCCTCAATGGTTATTTCATCAAGCTCGCGGATCGGTACGGCGTCAATGCGCCCTTCAACCGCGCGGTGTACCGCCTCTGCCGGGAGGGGTTCGCCCAGCCCGGCTTCCAACCCCTGGATGTGAAAGAAGTTTGGCGGCAGGTCCAAGCCCAGCTGAAACAGTCGAGTTCGTAAATAAAATATGTTAATGGGGGCCATGCTTCACGGCCTCCATCGGAATTCATTGGCGATCATCGCCCTTGTCGCGCCCCTGCTTGCCCTTGCCGCACCCACCAGCATGCCGGCGGGTACCCTGCGGGTCTCCGCTTGGGGCAGCGTCGATGTAAATAATAACTATACCATCAAGGTCCAGGTCGACGAGCCCCGCACGGCGGGGGTTGCCACCACCCACTGGGTCGCGGAAGCCAGCATCGTGAATGCTGCCGCAGTCGTCACTCTGGGCGCCCGTGAGCCGTACCTCATGGCAGCCAGTGCGGCGTCCACCGTGTATGCGAGCACGGCGAGGCAGGCCGAAACAGTGGAGATCGAGCAGGATATCCAAGGCGTGATCCATCGTCAGATCCACGCTGTGGTACGCACTGCGTTCGGCCAGCTCCTTCATGCCACCCAGAACCCCATCAGCAGCGCCGTGACTCTGAGGCCGGTGTTGGGCTATGTGGGCGCCCTGGGCCCCGCGGGCCAGGGCAATGTTCTTCTTTCTCGGGCAGATAACGAGATCCAGCGGGTCGCCGTGCCATCCTTCGCTTCCCAAGAGCTGATACCCGCCGGGCTCATCGACATCCAGACCTACGACAAGATCCGGGCTTTGCAGCCCCTGGACCCCGCTGCAGCCGAACTTGCCGTCATCACCAAAACCCATCTTCTCCGGGTGAGTACGGGGGGCAGCGCGAAGATTTTGGAGTCCGTGGATTTTCGTGATCCCCACACCGTGACATCCCCCAGGGGCACGAGGCAGTTCGGTATTAGTAGTAGTGGTATGCCGCTCTGGACTAACGACCTCGACGCACCACCCGCGCAGCTCCTCGCCCATGGGGATGGTGTCTGGGTCTTGGTTTCGACCCTTAGCGGATACGCCACTCTTAGGCAGCACGTCATCCACTACAGTTTTTCCACACACTCCCTGGATGGCTGGGGCGACGTGTTCCTGAATCCCGCTCCGGGGGTAAGCAATCGTGAGATTCTTGACGCGGACGGCGCTAAGGAAGTCTTCTCTCGCACCGGCAAAGAGTACCAATCCGTGCTCAATGGCGAGGCGCCCCAGGTCCTGGGGGACTTTCTCAGGCCCGCGCAGCATAGCCGTGACTTTGAAAGCATCATGCACCCGCGCACGGGCATGCCCTGGCTGCGGGCGCCGTTCCGCCCCGGCTCGGTCGCTGCCGCCACGGCGGTCACCATCCCTGCGCCGGCATCGCGTGGGCCCTCGGTCATAGTCAGCGCTTTGCCGTCTGACCCCCGGGATTGGGGCGGGCGCCGCTACGACGCCCACATCCTGAACCCCGTGGCCGACGACGACACGGAAACCGCCCGGGGCCGGGCCTACCTCCGGCGCCAGCTGGTGGGCACCGGCATGGCCGACCTCGTCGCTGCGGAAATGCCGCTGCCCCTCATGCTCCGCATTCTGAACAGCACCCCGGAGCTGCGGCTTGATTTCATCACGGCCATGGAGCAGGGTCGGGTGGTGGCCCCCGGAGTCAAGATCGATCGAAGCGGTACGCGCCCCCTGCTGGTTCTCGCGGATCCCGCCGACGCCAAGCGCGTGACGAAGTTGCCCGGTTGGTTGATTGGCATCCATCGCGCCCGCGTTTGCGTCTGGGGCTTGGAGCCTTAGGGCCTGCCCATGAAGGGCGTGGAGGGCACGGGCACCGGCGGGCGATAGCCTTTTTTGCCTTCTTCAGCGCGGATGACAGTCTTGATATTGCCGCGCACGTTGAAATCGCTCACCACTTCAATCCAGTGGGGGGCCATGAGTTTTTTCAGCTCGTCCAAAATGTGATTGGTCACGTCCTCGTGGAAGACGTGCTTGTCCCGAAATGAATTGATGTAGAGCTTCAAGCTCTTGAGCTCCACGCACCAGCGGTGGGGCACGTAGCGGATGTAGATCGTCGCGAAATCCGGGAAGCCGGTCTTGGGGCAGAGGCAGGTGAATTCTGGCGTCGTGAACTCGATGACGTAGCGGCGCCCGGTGGTGCGGTTGGGGAAGCGCTCCAGCTGATTTTCGTCAATGGCCTTCTGGCCCCGCAGCTTCTGGCGGTCGTCAGCCTGGAACATGCCCGGGTTTGAGATGGTTGCGGATTTCATGGCGGGGGAATAGCATGCGGTCATGGCGCGCATCTACACGAAAACGGGCGATAAGGGTGAAACTGGTCTTGTGGGGGGCCAACGGGTGTCTAAATCCGCCGCGGCCATTGAGGCCTATGGCACCGTGGATGAGCTCAACACCGTGGTGGGGTTGGCTCGGGAGACTTGCTGCCAGGACAAGCGCCTCGCTCTCATCGATGGGGACTTGGCCACTGTGCAGCATTGGTTGTTTGACCTCGGCAGCCTTTTAGCCTGTGCCCCGGCGGATCGAGCCCAATTCAAGCTGCGCCCGTTGACCGACGCCCATGCCCAATGGATGGAAAAGCGCATGGACGTAGCCACCGCTGAACTACCTGCTCTCAAAAACTTCATCTTGCCCGGGGGCTCGGAAGCCGCGGCGCGACTCCATCTCGCCCGCACCGTATGTCGCCGGGCGGAGCGTCTCTGCTTGCGGGACGAGCTGGGCCCTTGGCTCCCTGAGGGGGCCGTGGTCTTTCTCAATCGCCTCAGTGATTACTTCTTCGTCATGGCAAGGCTCGCCAATTTCCGTTTGAACGTCAGTGACGTGAAGTGGCAAGCGGTGGAGCCCACCTGAACCTTACTGGGCGCTGGCGCCTTCGCCTTCGCTGGCTTCAGCGGCGGCACCGCCGACGCAGCTGCTGGAATTATAGGCTTCACGGAGCTTCGTGATCAGCTGGCCCACGGCCTCCCTGCAGTTTGTGGCCTGCTCAGCCACGAGGGGGTCGAATGCGCCTGCCGGGGTGCGGTAAGATGCCGCGTAGCTGCCACTGGTTCTGGCGCCAGCGCAGGTAGAGTTTTGCAGGGTGTTGAGAGTATTCAGCGCCCCTTCGTACTCGCCGCGAGTCATGCTGTTGCTTGAAAAATGACCATCGGTTTCATCTAACTGGTTCGTGACCGTGTCCAGGTGATCCATGCGCACCATGGTATCCATGTAGGCCACTTGCGTTACCCAGCTGCGATAGAGCAGAGGGAGCTCGCCCTTGCGTACGGCACGCTCAGGGTGGCCCGCGGCGGAAGCGCTCACAACGGAGGAGGGCACCTCGTCATCTCCTTCTAGGCGATGAAAAGTATGTTCGGCCTGGGGTTGGCGGCCATTAATTAGGGCTGAGAGGCAGATGCGCCGATCGCGCTCGCTGGGGTGCTGCGTGGGGCTGCCATCTACCGCGGAGCACGCATAGGCGCTCACACTGCGTTGCAGGGCGCGGTATTTGTCCCGGGTGGCGAGGAAGGCCCTGCGGTTGCTGCGGAGGGCTTCGATCTGAATCCCGTGGATATCTCTGAGATGGGCAAATGGTTGGTCAGAATTTGGCTCACGTAAAAACACAGGTGATCCGCTGATATGCGTCCGATTCAAGAGGCGTTCGTTGGCTCCCTCGATGCTCCGGCGCAGGTTGCGCAGGCTGCCGAGGGCCGTGGCGCTGGCTAGCCTCAGCGATCCCTCGCGGAGGTGTTGCCCATTGGTGAGGCGGCACACATCGCTAGCGGAGGGAGGCGCGTCGGGCTTTGCTTCCACCGCCGCGGGTACGGCGGGGCGAGTGACAGCGGTGCTGTGGGTCTCGCCAGTGCCTGCCCCCTCTTCTCGCGGCGCCCGCGATGCAAAAGAGATGCGCTCCCGACGGCAGGGGGGCACGTCGTCCATGGCATTAAAGATGGGGAAAGTGCGTGCCAGGGCCAATGTTTCCGACAGGGAGCGCACGCGTCCTTCTCGGGCCTGCCACTGGTCGACAATCAAGCGACGGAACCGCAGGACACGGCGATAGGATAGCGGCCCTCCTGGTCGGAGCAACTGCCGTACTTCCTCGTCAGTGGGAGTGTGATCACCGCTGAATCGCTCCAGCGCACTGAGATCAATCTGGGCCAATGCGGCAAATTCGCGAAACTCAGGATTCCGCAGCTGCTCGATGGCGCGCCACACTTGGCCACCAGTGATGCTTTTCGTGATGCACTCCTGGGCAAAGGCTGGAATTGCGGCGGGAAGCAATGCGGCGGCGATTAAGAGTCTGGCACTGATACTTAAAGCGGTCCCCTTCATGGCAAATCCCCTTCACTGACGTGTCGGTAGGTTTGGTCAGGAAGATGAGCTGTTTTTTAGGTGCTTGATTTATCGAGGTTTTGGGCGCGTGCACAGTACGTGCTTATCGCTTAAATAGAGCCTTGATGATGCTTCGGTAGGTTCGTGGCGTGGGTGTGCAGGGGAGGGCCGTGCGGCCGTCAGCAGGCCAACCGTCGCGTTCGAAGCCTAACACATCGCGGCCGGGAACATGGCTGGCGAAGAGGCGCTCAGAAGGGAAGCGCGAACCTGATCTTGGCATGCGCGTTCTGATTTGCGCAGCTAATGCCGCCGGAACGCCGTCAATGGTGCCGTTGAGAGTTTCAACTTCGCCCAACTCGTCTAACCGCCTGATCAGGGCCAAGAACTGTCGTGTGCCGTCTTCTCCGCCATGACGCACGGAATCCCCGCTGAGGGCGGAGTAGATCCAATCCCGGTTATTGTTGGTGCGCTCAGTGAAAAGAAAGAGGGTATCATCCCCACTGATCTCACCCAGCGTATCCACGGCGCTTTGAGTGCGCTGCCAATTGATCATATAGTGCCACCAGGCGTTGCTGAGGTCGACTACGCCAAGCGCGGTGTGGTCCGTCGACTGCAACTGATCGATGAGGGATCGCAGCAGGGCAACATCCGCGCCATTGGCGAGGTTTGTTTGTACTGAGCGGATGCGGTGGCGGCGGGCTAGTGACTGTAGATGCTCGAAGTTGCCGTCATTGAACAGATACGAGACCCTGCTGCCGCCAATGCTGAGTGCGACGAGATCATCGGTGCCGCGGTGGTAGTCGACGAAATTGTACGGTTCTTCTGTTCTTCGCAAGAGACCAAAAAATAGGGGAAGAGTCTGAGGTGCTGTGAAGAGTGCGTGTTCCGTACTGGTGGCGTAAGGTGAGCTTGCCAGCACGCGGCTGACTTCAGTCAGAGGCGCTGAAGTGCGCAGGCGCAGGTACTCTTGCCGAGAGGGGGCGGCTGCGAGGAGGGCGGCGTTAAGGCGATTGAATAAGACGACGTTCGCGTCGCTGTCGGCGAGAACGAGATGACTGGCCCTTGTGTATCCAGCACCGATAAAGCCGCGCTCAGTGCCTACAGATACGTAGATGCCGTCGTTGGCCTGGTCCCAGATTGGAATGGCGGCTTCCGGATGATGTTCGTTGGGGAATATGAATGCACTCTCGACGTCGGCGCGATGTGTACGCCAACGCGTAGGTTCTGCGAGCCCAAAGGACGTGTTTCCACCACGGGCATTTTCCGGTGAGGAAACAGCCCAAAGCACGACGAGAATCAAAGGGACGCGCAGAGCCAACCTTCTCCTCCAATGGGTACTAACGGTTTGAAATCAGTGGCGTATGAGGGGCAGTGCACGCCAGTGGGTAAATGCTGCCGCCCCGGGCTCCGCCTCTCCCCGCAACTTCCGCTAAACGGAAGTTAGAGGCTCTGAGAAATTCTCAGGGCGCATGACTTCCGTTTAGCGGAAGTTGCTTTGTCTTCGCGACGTCAGCCGCCCTACTCATGAAAGCGATACCGCGTCAAAGCCCGGGCGCCGGATTTCCTCAGGGCGCCGTCCGCCACGCCACCCACCAGATCCCGGCTTGCCGTCGCCGTGGATATGGTTTTGAAGAAGGCCAGGTAGTCTTTGCGAGTGAACTCACGTCCTTCGAAATGCTCCCTCGCGACCCGCAGTCGGGATGCGGAGGTTTCAGGTTCGGGCTTCAGCTCGTCGATGTAGGCGCCCAGGGCGTCCCGCAGGGCTTCCAGCATGAATTCCAGGAAGGCCGTGCAGTCGCCCTTTTTGTCGCATTCGCCGAGCACGCGGTAGTAATGAGGCTGCCGTTCCTTGATGAGGGACTCCACGGGGATGTACTCAAAGAGCGGGTGGTACCGGGCCAGCGCCACTGATTGCCAGAAGCGGCCCATGCGGCCATTGCCGTCGGAGAAGGGGTGGATGAATTCGATCTCGTAGTGCACCACGCAGGCCTTGATGAGGGCGGGGATTTCATCGTCATTTTTCAGGAAGCGGAAGAGATCCTCCATGAGGGCTGGCACCCGTTTCGCCGACGGCGCCACATGGGCAACTTTTGAGCCCTTCAGCACCCCCACGGCGCCTGCCCGGAACTTGCCTGCGTCAGCTGCCAGATTCTTCATCAGGATGCCATGGGCTTTGAGGAAGTCCTTGAGGGAATGGGCTTTGAATGTGGCCGTTGCCTCATAAAGTCGCAGGGCATTTTCCACTTCCGTGATGTCCTTGCGGGGGCCGGCTATGCGTTTTTTATCCAGGATGGCGGTGACCTGGTCCAGGCCCAGGGTGTTGCCCTCGATGGCGAGGCTGCCTTGGATGGTCTTGATGCGGTTCTGCCGCCGCAGCTGGGGTTGGGGGGTGGGGGCGCGCAGGCCTTCAAGGCGACCTAGGAAAAGGCTGATTTCCGAGACTAGTGTGAGCACAGAGGGTGTCACTGAGAATGGGGGGCGCATAGGGTGATAGTATCGTATGATAGTATCATTTGATACTATTACTCTTAGACCAACCAATAGGGCCAAAAGAGCAGGCGTCTGGCGCGGTCCACCGCGGGGGCGCCGCCGTAAAAAACGATGCCGAAGGGGATCGTCTTATGCTTCTGCAAAAATGTGGTGATGGCCGTGGTGTCGATGTTGCTGATCTCATCAGTGAGTTTCGCTTCCATGGGGATCGCACGCTTGCCGATGCGCAGTAGAAAATCAATCTCCCCTGCTTGGTATTTGATTCTGCCGTTGACGTCGATGGTGAAGGGCTTGGAGTAGCCCAGCTCCCCTTTCAGCGGCAGGTTTTTCAGCCAATGATCGAGCCTCGCGTGGATCATGCCTTCCAGGCGGAACCCCAGCTCTGTTTTATCAGGATCACGATTGCCCGTAAGGTAGGTCACCACGCCTGGATCAGTGAGTGAGAGAATCGTGAGATAGGTCTTGCGGTCTTCTCCGAGAAAGAGCGGTTTTCGA
>CAYHWW010000036.1:0-22758 GCA_964360145.1 uncultured Oligoflexia bacterium
CGCGTGGAGCCACGAGAAGGAGCAACGAAGCCAGGCGGCAAAAGACCGAGCCTACCGGCCTACGTTAGAAGGAGTAGCCTAGTAGCAGGTTAAGCGACCAGGTATTCGCCCTAGGAATGGTGCCTGTGGCGTCGCAGTCGCCCAGGGCGCAGGAGATGTCATCCACGAGGAATGCCATGGATTTTTTGGCCTGGCCGGAGTGCTCGAAAAGGACCTCGCCACCCAGGTCGAAACCGCCGCCGATTTTATGACGATAGCCGCCCCCCAGGGCGTAGGCGGGCTTGAGCTTCGCCGCCATGTCCGAGTGGTCGCTGCTCAGGTAGCCAAGCCCCAGGCCCAGCTTGAACCAGAGATGTTCGGGCACGGCGTAGAAGTTGGCATAGGGGAAAATATATAGTCGATGGATCCCGCTCGCGAAACGGCCGTCAATTTTTTCGCCAGAGATGGGTTTCGAGAGAAAGACACCCACGGCGATGTGCTTGGTGTTGTCCACCGGGATTTCCATGCCCCCCATGAGGTGGGCTCCGAAGTTGCGTTCCATCGCCGTCAGCAATAGAGGTCCCCCCCCAAGCCAGAGGCGTAAGGGCATCCTTTCCCCGCCTCTTTCCGATGACTCAGCAACGGGGGCTGCCCCCCCCGCATTGGGTTCCGGGGCGTCCTGTGCCGGGGCGCTCCAGGAGAGGAGCATGAGTATTGAGATGAGCAAGAACTTTGGCGTCATGGTGGTCTCGTCAAGAATCGAACTTGAATCTCCAGCTTCGGAGGCTAGCGTGTTATCCATTACACCACGAGACCATTAATCACGGCATAACAAAGGGCATTTGAAATGCAATCCCTCATTTGGACGTTTCCCGCCATCATGGCGTCGTCCATCATGATTGGCTGGGCGGCTGAGATCGCGGCTCTCCATATTTCCGCAGGCCTGGCACTGGCCATTTTGGCTCTTCTCCAGACATTGCCTGAGTTCGGTGTGGAGGCCTTCATTTCCTGGTCAGGGAACACCCATCTGATGTTGGCCAATCTTACAGGTAGCCTGAGGCTATTTGTAGGGTTGGGATGGCCGGTGGTGTTTTTCATTCATTTCTTCAGTACGCGCCGCGGCCCCAAGCCCCGTTACGTGCAGATGCCCCGGACCTTCGCCGTGGAAGCGACGTTCCTCGTATTTCCGTTGATTCACTTTTTTATTATTTCCCGCAGGGATCGCATGACCCTTTGGGATGGCATCGTGCTTTGCGCGATGTATTTGCTCTACTTGGCTTACCTCAACTACCAGCGCCTCTACTTAAGGCACCAGGCCGCAGAGCTGGACGAAGCGGAAGAGGATCTGGAGGGCATACCCCGCAGGGTGGCGGCCCTGGGTTTATCCGCCCAGCGTTTTTGGATGATGATTTTTTTCATAATAGGCGGAGGCGTTCTCCTCCTTGCCGTTCATCCCTTTGTAGAGGGATTGAAGGGGGCGGCCATGGCCATGGGTATGAGCGAATTCGTGTTCATCCAATGGATTGCCCCCTTTGCGTCGGAATTTCCGGAGAAGGTCACGGCCTTTGGTTGGGCGCGGCGGGCATCCAAGGTGCCCATGGCTGTATTTAACATGGTGTCTTCCAGCGTCAATCAGTGGACCCTTCTCGCGGGCTTCGTACCCATTGTCTATTCCATGAGCTTAGGGGCACCCGCGGTCATTGAGTTCGATCATTTCCAGCATACGGAGATATCCCTCACCGTGGCCCAATCCTTGCTCGGAGTGCTTTTCTTGGCTGACCTGAAATTTCGCTGGTTCGAGGCCATAGCGCTTTTCGGTCTTTGGGCGCTGCAATTTTTCGTCCCTCACACAAGAGAGTGGATCACGGCAGTTTACGTGGCATTGTCCCTCATCGTCGCGGGCCGCATGGTGCTCTCGGGCCGCCCCCCCCGGGCCTGGGTAGAGTTCTTTCGCCTCAACGCCTGGATTCTGAGGCGTTGGCTTAAGCGCGCTTCTTCTTAAGTAAGAATTGTTTGGCGACGAAGCCCAGCACTAGCAGCGCAATGAGGGCCGCGATCCCTCCCTGCACCTGATGAGCTCTCTTAATGACGGCATCCACATGGCCACCGAAACGGTACATGACGTAAACCAGGGCTGGTACCGACACCAACGAGGCCAGAAAATCATAACCTAAGAATACGCGATAGGGCAGTTTCAGCGTACCTGCCGAGAAGTAGGTGGGCGCTCTGAGGCCGGGCATGAAGCGTGCGGCCAAAATGACGCGATTGCCCCAGCGATGGAACATGCCCTGGGCTCGACTCATGCGGGCTTCCGTGAGGAATCGGGAGAAGGGCTGCTTTTGGGTGAGTTTGCGACCCACGTAGTAGCCCAGGAAGTAAATAATGGAGTCGCCGATGAGCACACCGAAGATGCAAACCACGATGCCGTAATTCAGATCGGCAAGACCGTTGTAGGCGAAATACCCCATGGTGAAGAGGATGATGTCTTCCGGCACGGGAAAGCCGATGCCGCAGGCCACGAGAACGCCAAAGACCACGGCGTAGATGGCCCACCAAGGTTGATAGAGCAGGAATTCGATCAGAACTTCCATAGGGGTTGATCTACCATAGGTCGTTCAGCGCGGTATTAGAAGTATGAAAGCTTCAGGCCGCCGTCATCGCTGCGGGCGGCTTCGGCAAAGCGCGCCATGAATTCCACAAATGCTTTATAAGCTTGATAACTGCTGCTTCCCTGGATGACCGAGCAACCGTAGCGGACATAGCTGCCGCCGTTTTCGATGCATTGACGTTCGTGGACAATGTGCACATCAACGGCAATGTAGCTGTCCTTGGTGAAGTAGAGGCGAAAAGACATTTCCTCACCGCTTTTCAGGCCACGCAGGTTTTTGGAGTCCAATGGCAGCTGGAAGCTCAAACCATCAGCACTGATGTCAATGAGCTCCACGGCGCTCAGCTGGCCGGAGCCTTCCATGACGAAATACGCTCCCAAGATATTTGTGAAGAGGACGCGCTCGTATTTCCTGCGCTTCTCTTCCAGCTTTGCATCCCTGGCTTGGCGGAAGCTGATGACCTGACCGTTCTCGTTCGTGCCGTTGTCGTTCATTGTCGTCTCCCAGTACAGGTCACTTCGGACGCAGGGGGTTCCTTCTCCATGGGCGGAAAATGCATAGGCAAGAAATGACTGTTCATAGCAGTCCAAAAGACTCCGAAAAACCCATTGAGGATTAGTACCCATGGGCTTTGCAGCCAGCATCAATGCCGCGATTAGCCGCTTCGTGAACCCCAAGCGGTTCGTGATGTTGAGCTTCTTCGCGTTGCTCGCTGGTTATTCAACAACGGCGATGGTGCAGATCCTGGCTACGAACCAGGTGCGTGGCTCCGCTCGCCTGCAACACGCCAAAGTTTTCCTGGCTTATGAGCGGGCCGTGGAGCGCCATCGCAAACTACTGGGTACTGCCCAGGAAGGCATGCAAATCCAGAACATGGTCTCAGCCCTGAATAGCGAGAGGGCCGTTGCCCCTCGGACCCCTGAAGCGTCTCCCTGGTGGCTGGGCCTCCATGACGTACGCAAAGAGTTTTCCTCTCTGAGAATTGGAATTCTCGTGCGGAACGCCCAGTCCTCGCCGGATGCGCTTCATCTCTTAGAGCGTGTTCAGAACAAGCCCCGGGGCTACAGCGCCTCTGACGAAGAAAAGGGCTGGAACCGCAGCTTCTTTCTCCTGCCGACCCGCAATGCCGCGGCCTTTACTGTTTCTTCCTACGTGAAAGATGAAGTTGGATTCTGGAAAGAGGGCGCGCTCAAGGTGGGCCTTTGCGTTGTGATGCTCTTCCTTGCGTTCGGCTGGTTCTGGACCCGCGCCCAGGGCGATATTGTGATGAATAAAACCGATATTGTCGCACGTGTGGGCGCAATGAGGATGGTTGCTGACGAGATGGGCCTCTGCCTGAAGGAAATACAGGCGGCCATGGCGGAACTGAAAACCGATCGAGAGCAGTCCGGCGGCGCCCTTTCCCGCGGCATCGCGGAATGCGTGGATCACATCCATCTGCTTGCAGTGAATGGTTCCCTGGAATCTCTGCGCACGGCAGAGACCCAGCGCATGTTCCATGGGCTTTTGCAGGAAATCAACCAGCAGTCCCTCAAGTGCAAACGGCTTGCCGCAAAGCTGGAAAGCCACGAACAGGATGCCCTCGTGCGGCTTGAGGCCAGCGCCAATCGCTTCAACGACGTTTTGAAGCGGGCCGGTTAGGGATCGCGCATACGAAACGATGAATGGCCGTGGCGCAGAGCCTTGCCGTCATGTCGTCCCGGTCAAGGGGTGGCGCCAGCTCAAAAAATCCCAGGCTCACGACGCCAGCGCTTGTGCCGCATTCTTCCATGATGGCAAAAAGCTCCGCAGGCGTCAGGCCATCGGCCTGGGGCGCGGAGACCCCGGGGGCGTAGGCGTTTGCAACCGCATCGAGATCCACGCTCACCGCTACTTTGAGTTTTTTCGCCAATAGTTTTTTCAGTTCACGACGGAAGGAGTTGATGATGCCCCCCGCGCCGCCGCGAGCATCTCCGAGCATGAGCACCCTCGCCTTACGGCTTTTGAGGTAGGCGAAGCGGTCCGCCTTGTTGCAGTGGGGCTGGATGCCGAACTCCACGAAATGGGGCCCTTGAAGGCAGCCCTCTTCCAAGGCGAGGAAATAGGGAGAGCCGCTGGTGATGACCCCGCCAGTGGTTTCCCGCACGTCGAGATGGGCATCGATGTTGATGAGCCCGATTTTGCTGACCCCGAAGGCGTCAGCCATCCCCCCGATGTGAGGATACCCGTAGTCATGGCCGCCCCCAATGACGATGGGGGTTTGGCCGGACTTGAGTGCACCCGTGGTTGCAGCCCGCAAGCGCCGGTGGGCTTCCTCTAAAAATCCGCATGTTGAGATGTCCTCACCCTTGTCCAGGGGGCCCAGCATGAGCTTGTCCAGGGCCGTGCGAGCGGCCAGGGGGCCCGTGGCGGCCCCGATGCGACCGCCCACGTTGAATACACCACGATCGTCGGGGGCTCCGATGAGCACCACTCCGCCGGGGTTGCCCGGTTTTTTTTGCCTCGGTGCGGCATGTCCAGTCCGTAACTCACTCAGTTTTTTCGCCATAACACCCTGTCATCATACAGAATGTAGAGAGGCCTATGGAAGAGAAACAGTGGTTCCTTTATGTGGTTGATCACCATGAAGGCCCATATTCGATAGAAGAGATTCAGAAGATCCTCAAAAAAGGGGAGGCTCGTACCACGAGCTATGTGTGGCGCGAAGGCCTTGAGGATTGGCTGATGCTGTCTGACCTGCCGGAATTCGGCGGGACCCCGGGTGGGGAGGGACATGGCGAGCCTGTGTTCGTCGTGGAGAGCGGCCCTAAGGTGTCCGTGGGCGATATCAAGGCCAGTGACGCAGTGTTCTGTCTCAATTCCAAGCGCGTGTTCAGCGGCCCCCACTCCTTGAAAACTCTCATTCGCAAAGTCAACGAGGAGGAAGCGAGTCTCAAGGATACGGTGTGGAAAGAGGGATGGTCCTCTTTTGTGCCGCTGGAGCAGATTCCCGAACTCACGAAAGAAATCAAAGGCGGAATCCTCAACCCTGACTTGGCTAAGGCCACGGGCAAGAAAAAAGTATTTTCGTTGGGCCTCTCAACAAAGGGGATGAGTGTACCGACCCTCAAATTCTGGAAGAGCCGTCTCTTTCTCGCTCTGGTCTTCGTCGTAATCCCCCTCGCCCTGTATCAGGCATTGAGCAAAGGTATGATCCCGGGTGTGAGCATGCCCCTACCCCCGCTGCCCATTGACGCGATTTTTGATGGAGCCATCAACGCGGGGAGCAAGCTGCCCAGGTTGATGGCCCCCGTGGTCGATGTCTTCCAAGATCATATGCCGGAATTCATCCAGGAATGGGCCTCTCCCATCACGAACATCGAGAATGTCCCCCTTGAAAAGATGAAAGAGCTGCGGCAGACGGCGCGGACATCCTTGGAGCAGGGGGTTGCCATCGGCACCGCCGTTGCCGTGGGCGATGAGATCAATCCCATCTTCCATGTGGTTACCAATATGCCCGACGGTGTGCTTCTCACCATGGAGCTGCGGGGAAAGGCGGGCACTTTGCTCAACGCCACGTCATTCTCCAAGACGTTGTTCGCTGAGGTCCTCAATCATTACAGCAAGACTGCGGTTGTATATGCGGACGCTGGCAAGCCAGTGCCGCGGGGCGATTACATGCTGCTCATTTACGAAGCGGACAAACAGTCCCCCGAGGCCGCGCAGTTCATCGCGTCATTGCCTGCCAAGAAGGCGTCATCGCTGACCCCCCCCGGAAAAAAGATATTCCAAATCGAGACGTATTTCTTGGGCGGGAAGAAAGATGCCCTCTACCAGCAAAAACTCGCCGAGTTTAATGCCAAACTCGTGGGGCGTCGCTCCACCGAGGTGAGTGAGCTGCAACAAGTCATCTCAGCCATCGAAAGCAATATCGTCGAGGACAGCTCGAAGGCCACAACGCTCAGCGCCGTGCGGAACGCTGGTCAGCGCATGGCATTGTGGAAACAGCATGAGGGGCGGATGGTGAAGTTGGCTGGCCAGCTCCGAGGTCTCGTGGATAAGCCCAAAGAGCAACTCGAAAAAGAGTACCTTCTGGGCCCTCTGTATGAAAAAACCACCGCTCTTCTCATGGCATGGTGGACGTACCACGCCCAAGTGGCCGCCTCCGTGGAGAAGCCCGGCTCCATGGCGCCTGACCTGCTTCAGGAGATGCAGCGGAAACTCGCGACGGACGTCGCGGCATTGAAGCAGGAGCTGGCGAAATGAGTCCCAAGGCTAAAAAAGTGAAGAAAAAGACTCCACCCCGATCATCCATCAAGAAGTGGGATAAGAAGGCCGTCGGCAATGCCCGCCAGGAGCGTCGCTCTCACCAGCGCCGTGGCGTGCTCGACACGTTCCACGTGTTCCTCTGCCTGAAGGAACGGGGCTGGGGAAAATTCCACCTCCGGGACATTAGTGAGAACGGCTTCGCCTTCGAGATCGAGAGCGCCGGCGAATACCCCATGAACTCCATCCATGAGTGCCACTTCTTCATCAACCCGGGGCTTTACCTTCCCATGAATTTTCGCGTGGCCCACATCGGGTCTGGTGAGCAGGGACTGGTCCACGTCGGTGCGCACATTCAGTTCGGTGATGCGCGCTTGAAAAAAGTATTTCAATCCTTTGTGAAGCTTCTCGATGAGCTGGCGGGCGCTACGGATCTTTATAATCATAAAGAGTTGTGAAGAGCTTCAACGCCGTAAATACTGCAAGTACAGCTCATCACCGCGTTTGAGACATTTCTTCAAGCGATAGCGCTTGATGTCCCGGGCCCGGAACCCCTCACCGTCCACCATGGTGGGCGCATCGGCTCCGCCTACGATCTTTGGGGTCACCGTGACGTTCCACTCATCGACGAGATCCTTCTTTACGAAAGGGAAGATGGTGCCACCGCCCCCCTCGAGTAGGAGGCTTTCACAGCCCCGCCGTTCGAGATGGGCGATGAGCTCCTCGGGAAAAGTAGCGAGCGAGCGGTAGCGTAGGATCTCGCAGCTTTTCATGAAGGGCTTGAGGCGTGCCGCCGGAACGGTGCGAGGCACAAGGAGGATGCGGGTCATGTGCCTTTGCTTGAAAAACGGCCACCGCGGGTTGAAGTCCGGGTTGGAAGTGAGGATCACGTTGATGGGGTGTTGGCCATTCCCCCTCAGGCTGCGCAGCGTGGCAGCCCCTTTAAAGCAGCGCAGGGTTGCCGCCCCCCAGAGCACGGCGTGGGCCCGCCGACGATGCACATCCATCATGCGACGATCGTGGGGTGTGCCCAGGGCGAAGAGTTCTCGTTGGGCGGTGGAGATCTTGCCATCCATGGAAATGGCTAGATTTGTGAACACGTGGAGAGAGCGGCTGCTCATCTTTTCCGCAGACCCAAAATATAGATCTCGAAACTTTGATTGCGCACGCTTTTGGGGCGGGCGATTTCCACGCGCTCGAAGACTTCCTTCATCTCTTTCAAAAACTCCGGGGTGTCGCCGCTCTGGAAGATCTTCACGACGAATCTCCCGCCGGGCCTCAAATAATCTCGGCACACACCGAGAGCTTTGCGACAAAGCTCCAGGGAGCGCTCTTGGTCTTGGACCCGGATGCCCGTGGTCTTGGGCGCCATATCGCTTAAAACTAAATCAAAGGTGCCGTCTACTTCTGCCAGAGCATGATCCAGCACCCCCTCACTGAAGGCGTCCCCCTCGATGAATACGGCATTAGGCAAAGAGAACTTCACCCTTTGCAGATCGATGCCCACGAGCTTGCCGTTGTTTCCGATGCGCTTGGAAGCGAACTGGGCCCAGCTGCCCGGCGCGCAGCCGAGGTCGAGGACTCTCTGGCCCGCCTTCAGGACACGATAGCGGGCATCCATTTCCTCAAGCTTGAATACGGATCGCGCGGCGTAATTTTCTTTCTTTGCTTTCTTGAAGTAGAAATCCTTCGGGTTGTAGGCCACGGTTCAAAGACCCCCTTCGATGCCGCGGCTGGCATCGGCTACGGTAAGGACGGGCTCCACGCAGCAGTCAATGCGGGCAAAGGCCTCGGCCCAGGCGGCAAAGGGGCGTCTTGAAAGAGCTTTCAAGACTTCAGCCTGCGTGCGGTCTCTCTGGGGGCCGGTGGCGAACTGCTGCGGAATCAGATCCTGCCGTTCGATTACGCCGCAGAAGGCCTGCCAGAATTTTTCTTCCAGGGCGCCTACGGCAAGGGTGCCTCCCTCCAGGTGATAGAGGGCGTAGCAGGGAAACTGACCCGTGGCCAGAGTGCTGCCCGCGGTGACGCCGTGACCGGCCTTCAACTCAGAGATCTGTTCTTTCAAAAAGGGGCGTTGGATATCGATGAGGGCTTCCTCAATGGTGACTTGCACGTGGTCGCCCTTGCCTGTTTGGCGAGCAGCGAACACGGCGGCAAGCAACCGCAGAGCCGCGGTATAGGCCACGGCGATGTCGCCCAGGGGCACGCCGGGGATGACGGGCTTGCCGTCACTGCCCCGGGTGAGATCGAGAATTCCGCTCAATGCCACGAAGTTCAGGTCGTGGCCGGCGCGATGGCTCCGGGGGCCGTCGGCGTGAAAGCCGGAAGCAGAGCAGAGAACAAACTTGGGATTATATTTTTGAAGGGTTTTAAAGTCGATACCGAGGCGCTGCTTCACTTCGGGGCGATAACCCTCGATGCCAGCGTCGGCTTTTTCCACAAGTTGATAAAGCTTCTGCCGGTCAGCGTCCACCTTGAGGTCCAGCCAGACCAGCTCTTTGCGGTGGTTGACTTCGTGATAGGCAAGGCCTGTACCGAAGGCGCGGGCGGGGTCGGGCCGACTGGGGCTTTCGATTTTAATGACGCGAGCCCCCAAAACAGCCAATAAGTCGGCAGCAAACGGACAAGGCAAGAGAGAGGAGAAGTCCAGTATGGTGAGGCCGCTCAACCAGCTCGCCGGGTTTACCCACGGGAGTTTCTTCATGCTGGTGTTTTACCGCCAGAGCGTCTAAAAAACGAGGTAATCCTCGCGAAGGGGGGGTGCTTTTCCATGATGCGCTTACTTGTCACCGGCGGTGCCGGGTTCATAGGTTCCAACTTTATTCGCTGCGTTTTGGACGCCGACCCCATGGTTACCATCACGAATCTCGATAAGCTCACTTACGCGGGCAATCTGGGCAATCTGGTGGATGTGCAGGCCAAGCACATGGGACGCTACAGCTTTGTTCGCGGCGATATCTGTGACCCCAAGGTGGTGGCTGAGGTGATGGCTGGCGTGGACATGGTCATCCATTTTGCCGCTGAGAGCCACGTTGATCGCAGCATTCACAGCGCGGTTGAGTTCATCGAAACCAATGTGCGGGGGACCTATACCCTTCTTGAGGCCGCTCGCCAGGCTAACGTGAAGCGCTTTGTCCATGTTTCCACCGATGAGGTTTATGGCGCCCTGGGGGAAACCGGTTCCTTCACCGAAGAAACACCGCTGGCCCCCAATAGCCCCTACTCTGCCTCAAAAGCAGGAAGCGATATGATGGCCCGAGCCTACGTGCACACCCACGGCCTCGATGTGGTCACCACTCGCTGTTCCAATAACTACGGGCCCTATCACTTTCCCGAGAAGCTCATTCCCCTCATGATTACCAACGCTACTGAGGGCAAGCCTCTCCCCGTTTACGGAGACGGCCGTCAGGTGCGGGACTGGATTTATGTGGAAGACCACTGTGCGGGCGTATGGGCCGCGGCCACGAAAGGGAAAAAGGGCGAGGTCTACAATTTTGGCGGTCACAGCGAGGTGCGCAACATCGAGGTGGTCAAATCCATCTTGAAACTCATGGGTAAGCCCGACACCCTCATCAAGTATGTGGATGATCGCAAGGGCCACGATTTTCGCTATTCCATTGACTGTAGCAAGGCGGAACGCGAGCTGGGGTGGCGCCCCTCGGTTCGATTCGAAGAGGGATTAAAGCGCACCATTCAATGGTACGCCGAGAACGAAAAGTGGTGGCGCGATGTACAACAAAAACAACGGAGTGGTTCACAATGAAGGGCATCATCCTCGCCGGCGGCACGGGCAGCCGTCTTTTTCCCCTGACCAAGGTCACCAATAAGCACCTCCTTCCCGTGGGCAAGAAGCCCATGATTTTCTACCCCGTCGAGAAAATGACGGAAGCAGGCATCAAGGACATCCTCATCGTCACTGGCGTGGAACACATGGGCGACGTGGTGGGCTTGCTGGGCAGTGGCAAGGATTTCGGCTGTCGCTTCACCTATCGGGTGCAGGATGAGGCGGGTGGCATCGCCCAGGCCTTGGGTTTGGCTGAGCATTTTGTGGGCGAGGATCAGTGCGTGGTCATCCTCGGTGACAATATTTTCGAAGATTCGCTGAAAGAAGACGTGGCCGCGTTCATCAAGCAAGGACATGGCGCCCGCATCCTGCTCAAAGAAGTGCATGATCCCCAGCGCTTCGGCGTGGCGGAGCTCAGGGGCGACCGTGTGGTCGGCATCGAAGAAAAGCCGAAGAAACCCAAGAGCAATTGGGCGGTAACGGGCATCTATTTCTATGACGCAAAGGTCTTCAAATATGCAAAGACCCTGAAGCCATCGGCACGGGGCGAGCTTGAGATCACCGACGTAAACAACCATTACATCTCTGAAAATGAGCTCACCTACGGCAAGTTCCATGGTTGGTGGAGCGACGCGGGGACCTTTGAGTCTTTGGCTCGGGTGAATAGCCTGTTGGAATCCTGATCGCTGTGGGTGCCTTGTATGGAGCCTTGTTTGCGCTAGCCCTGACGGTGTCCGCCCCTGCCCAGGTTGAGGGCGAAGTGAGTGGCGTCCTCGGTGGTACTGAGTCTGGTGAGGTCGTGGGAATGGGCGGCGCCCTACGTCTGGCGACCCCCGGCCACATGAGCGACGACGAGGCCACCACCACGGTCCATCGGGTTACGGGGCGTGAGCGTTACGAGCTGACGCTTTTGTCGGGCCACCCCGTGTTGCGCATCATGGGTCGCATCGAATTCTATCCCGTGACCATCCAGGGCTGGCAACTTTACCGGGACCATGAGCAACGGGTTTATCTGGGTCTGCAGGTCATCTCCGCCACGGTCCTGGGCCAGTTCACTGTGGCTCAGGTGGCAAGCGCTGCTGACCGTGGCGTGGATGTCTCACGTTCCTATGTCAGCATGTCTCCCCAGTTGGCCGCATCCTTGGTGCATGTGGGGGGCATGGGCTCCCGTCGTCACAGGCTTCCCGTTATGTCTTCCGCCCGCGTCCGCGTGGGTGGTGGTGGTGCCGTGGCATACGACCGCGATGGCCTGGCCTTCCCCTCGGGCGGTGCGAGTTTCGGCGCTGATGGCACCATGACCTTGCTCATGCACATCGGCAATTCGTCCCATCTATCTTCCGTCGAACTGGGCCTGTCCTACGACACCATGGTGGGCGCCACCGACCGCTACGCGGGGGGTGCGCTGCATACCTTTGCCGGATCCCTGGGCCTGTACGTGGGCTACCTCCAAGACCGAGCGCTGTTCCTGCGGGCCGAAGGTCGCGGCGATTGGTTCGACGTGAATCCTGCTCCAGGAGTGGCGTCGCTGGATGGGGGACCAGTGTGGTTTATCGGCGGTTCCGTGGGCATCCGCTTCGGCTCACCGTAGCGTTCTGGACGGTTTTCATTTCAAGTCAAAGACGAAAAAAGGAGGCGGCTCTCCTGCTCCTCGTAATCCTGCAGGGCCTTCAATGCGTCGTCGGGAAGATCGTGGAATTGCACGCCGATCTTGGCGATGGGGGCGCGGCTCTCGTCGCGGGCTTGCATGGTGTGGCGAACCTCGGCATTGCAACTCACCATGCCAGTGGGCAACCGAAACTCGATGTGATTCAAACGCAGGCCGAGGGGGAACATACCCTCATCCTCTGCCCTCGCCTGCAGCGATGCGCCACCGACGCTCACGTCCATCATGCGGTACTGCGCGACTTTGCCTGGCGTTTTCAGATCGTCGAAAGTGCAGAAGACTTTATTCACGAAGGAAAGCTTGAGGCGCAGCGTCGTGCGACGCTGGAGCTTGAATACCAACGTGGGTATGTAGCATTTTACCGTGCGTTCTTCGCGCTCCGCCACGAGAAGTCTCAAGAAGAACTTAGTCTTCTGGATGATCACGGTACCAAAGAGGAGATGTTCTGGAGGACCGCTTTGGGCGGAGAAGGACGCATCGAATTCAGCAAGATCCACGCTGCGGGGCAGATCAACGAAGACGCGCTCCCGGTTGAACCCGCTGACGATGGTTTCAAAAGTGACTTTCTTGTCTTTCAGCCAGAAATGGATGGGCAGGCCCTGTTTAAAACAGGAATTGTAGACGTCCTTGATAATCGTGGCGTCCCGGATCTCCTCAAAAGGCGAATCTTTTTTGGGAGTCTCGTCGGCCACGGTGACCTCACATGATGGTGACTTGGCGCAGGAGGTCCATGTCTTGGAGCACTTTGCCTGAGCCGCGCACCACGCAGGTCAGCGGATCTTCCGCCAACGCCACGGGCAGGCCAGTTTTTTCTTTGATGAGGATATCAAGGTTCGCCAGCAGTGCGCCGCCGCCGGCCAGAATGATGCCATTGTCCACGATGTCGGCGGCCAGCTCGGGCGGTGTGCGCTCAAGGGCGGTCTTGATGGTGTCGATGATGGCGGCTACGGGGTCAGCGAGGGCGTCGCGAATCTCTTCACTATTCACCTCGATGGTCTTCGGTGCGCCGGCGATGAGGTCGCGGCCCTTCACTTCGTAGGTTTTTTCTTCTTCGAAGGGATAGGCGTTGCCGATGGCAAGCTTGATTTGCTCGGCGGTGCGCTCACCAATGAGGAGCGAGTATTTGCGCTTGATGTAATTGACGATGGCTTCGTCGAATTTATCGCCGGCCATTCGCACGGACTTCGAGTACACGATGCCGCCCAAAGAGATGACGGCCACTTCGGTGGTGCCGCCGCCGATGTCCACGATCATGTTGCCTGAGGGCTCGGTGATGGGCAGCCCCGCGCCGATGGCGGCGGCCATGGGCTCTTCGATGAGGTAAACTTCCCGGGCGCCGGCGGATTGGGCGGACTCTTTCACTGCGCGCTTCTCAACCTGGGTGATGCCGAACGGGATACAGATGATGATGCGCGGTCGGATGAAGGTGTGCCGTTCGTTGGACTTGTTGATGAAGTACTTCAGCATGGACTGGGTCACTTCGAAGTCGGCGATGACACCGTCTTTCATGGGGCGGATGGCCACGATGCTGCCCGGGGTGCGGCCCAGCATCTCTTTCGCTTCACGGCCCACGGCCAGAACCTTGGTTTGGCCTCGGGCGTTTTTGTGCACGGCCACCACGGAAGGCTCGTTGATGATGATGCCGCGGTCTTTGGCATAGACCAACGTATTCGCGGTTCCGAGGTCAATGGCCAGATCGTTGGAGAACCAGTCGATAATTTTCTTCAGCATGTCTCTATCCCTATCACCATTTGTAATGGCGGATGTGCTCGCCCCGATCCTTAATCTCGCTCATGGATTTGATGCCAATGTCGAGATGAAGATCCGTATATTCCCTGAAAACTTTGCCCGCGGAGCGCTTGGTCTTGATGCCCCCGCGCTTGAGGGGCAGGTCGCTCACCAGCAAAAGCGCTCCGATGGGCACTTTTGATGCGAAGCCGCCTATGAACAGCGTTGCGGTCTCCATCTCGACGGCGAGGGCCCGTTCGCTGTAGAGAGTGTCTTTGAACGAGGCGTCGAACTCCCAGAAGCGGTAGTCCGTGGTGTGTACAACGCCCGTGCGGTAATCCATGTCTTTTTCGATGATGATTTGACTCACGAATTTCTGAATCTTGAAGGTTGGCAACGCGGGGACTTGGGACGGAAAGAAGTGGATCGAAGCCCCCTCGTCCCTGATGGCCGCCGTTGGGATGATGAAATCGCCTTTTTTCAATGAGCGGTGGAGGCCGCCGCACATGCCGAGAAAGAGCACCGCCGTGGGCTCCACGACGCTCAGGAGCTCGATGCAGAGCGCCGCGTTGGGGCTGCCGATGGAGAAATTGACAATGCTGACGTCAACATCGGCGTTGTGGCAGCAGTCCCAGGCCGAGCCCTTGCAGTACATCGTGCCGGGCATGACTTTGAAGCGTTCGATGTAATAATGGAAGTTTGTCAAAATAATTTGTTTACGGAAATCCTTCAGCGAACTGCCCGTATAGCGCTCAAGCATGTCGACTGCGATGCGACGCTTGTGGGGGTTGCCGTAAATCCGATTCTTTTGGTAAAGCTTGGCATGCGCCGATGGGGACATGGCTCAGGGAGAGTAACACCTGGGATTCTAAACAAGCAAGGATTTCAAATACTTCAATTCCGACAAGGATCAGTGATAGAATCTGAGGCAACAGGGTCGAGGGGTCCGTGGTCCACGTCACCAAGCAACAAAAAGGCGATATCTTTTCAGTGAAGCTCGCGGGGAGCATCGAAGAAAGCGTGGATTTTATGACGCTTATCGGCATGCCGTCGAGCAATCGCATGGAAGTGAACTGCAAGGAAGTGGCACGCATCAACTCCATGGGCGTGAAAGCCTGGATGAAGTTCTTCCAGAACGTTTACCAAAAGGGCGTGGCCGTGCGCTTTGTGGAGTGTTCCACCGCTGTGGTGGAGCTCATGAACATGATCTCCAACTTTGCCTGCGGTGGCACCGTGGAATCCCTCTACGTCCCCTACGTTTGTCGGGACTGCAAAAAAGAGCTGCTGGGCCTATATCGTGTGGCGGATCTGAAAAAGCTGGCCTTCAAAGTACCCGATCTTTCATGTCCAAAATGCCAGGGTACTGCTTCCTTTGACGACAACTTGAACGAGTACTTCGGCTTCCTCGCAGGGCAGAAGAGGTGATGTGGCCAGTAGATCGTCGATAAAGGGCCATCTGCTTCGTTGCTCCTTCTCGTGGCTCCACGCAGCGGGCAGCAGCCCGCTTTGGTCGCTCACTCGTCGTCGCGCCTCGCATCTGGCCCTTTCTCGACGATCTACTAAAACCAATCTCGATGATACACTGTGGCTATGAGAATGGCGCTGCTATCGCAGCAACAATCCGACAGGGCCTATTTCGAGGAAGTGGCCACCCGGGCGGGGCTTGATTTTCAGCATTTCAATACGCCGGTGCAATGCGTGGACGATCTGGCCCGAGACCCGGCGGCCATCGTCATCGCCGATGCCTCTTCGGCTCAACTCTATTCGGCCTTTGAAAACTGTGTGTCGGACAAGCTGGGGCTCTACAGCGCCCTGGTGAACCCCAATAATTATTTCTTCGTGGGCAGCCAGCCACTGCATCAACTCACCTATCTGCATAACAGCCAGATTTTTGGAAGTTATCTGCAACGCAACTACAACGCCGATGACCAAGATTTCATGGGCGCCCTCTTCCAGCGTTTCAGCGCGGAGAGCGCCTTCGCCGTGGAGAAATATTTTTCGCCGCTCGCCAAGCAGCAGGTCACCAAGATCAAGAAGTCCTCGGAGAAGGCCAACATCGTGGAGGCACTGAAGGAATACCTCATTCGCTGGGGCATGAACTCTCGGGCCACGGGCCTCATCGCCAATGCCGCCGATGAGTTGTTGATGAACGCTATTTACGCTGCCCCTGCCGATGCGCTGGGCAAGCCCCTGCACGGCAATACGCCACGGAATACGCCTCTTGATATGGATTCTGAGCACGAGATTGAATTCAAGCTCGTCCACGACGAGAACCGCATCGCTTTCTCCGTGACGGATCTCTACGGGTCCCTGGACCGCTCCAAACTCATGCAGTTCATCGCCAAGTCCTACCGTGCGGAGGATTACAAGGTGAAGACCAACGTGCCCGGCGCGGGCCTCGGCATGGGCGAGGTCTTCGCCCATAGTGGCGGCATGCTCTACAGCTGGGAGCCCGGCGTGCGGACGGAAGCCATGGTGTTTTACCGCAAGAGCCATTCCTTTAAGGAATTTCGCGAGCAGTTCCGCTTCCTCTCGACTTTCGCTGTCTCCATGTGAGATTCCGTCCTTATGCGTTTGATTCTCGCTTCATCATCGCCGCGGCGCATCCAGATGCTTCGTGATCTGGGCGCGCCCATCGACGTCATCAAGCCCGATGTGCCCGAGGTGCGACGCCGTGGGGAGAGCCCCCGTGTCTACGTGAAGCGCTTGGCACGGGAGAAGGCCGCCGCTGTGCAGATGCGTGAGGGCCTGGGGGAAGGGGCCACGCCCTGGTACATCCTTGCCGCGGATACCACGGTGGTCATGGGTTCACGGCTTTTAGAAAAACCCAAGGACGCACAAGACGCTCTACGCATGCTCGCGGCCCTCAATGGCAAGACCCATGAAGTGCTTACGGCGTTTTGCTGGTTAGGCCGCAAGGGCCACCGCATCGTCATGGCCAATGAGGTCGTTTCCACTAAAGTGAAGTTTGCCCGCAGGTCTCCATCATTCTGGCGTTGGTACGTGAGCACCGGTGAGCCCATGGACAAGGCCGGGGCATATGCGGCCCAGGGCATTGGTCTCTCCTTTGTTGCTGGCTATAAAGGGTCCTATGCCAACGTGGTTGGCCTGCCCCTTCCGGAGGTATTGGAGTCTTTCGAAACGACCTTCGGCCGCTCCACGCTGAAGGACGCATTTCCGTGCTTTCGCTGAAAGAGCGCCTTGCCGAGGTGGAGACAGCCATCGCCACCGCCTGTAAGCTCGTGAGCCGGGAGCGGGGCTCCGTGAGGCTCTTAGCTGTGAGTAAGACCCAGCCAGACAAACTCATAGAAGAGGCTTATGGTCTTGGGTTGCGGGATTTTGGCGAGAATTACGTGCAAGAACTGGCCGCACGACGCCAGCGCCTTGCCCATCTCAAAGACGTTCGTTGGCATCTCATTGGCCCCCTTCAATCAAACAAGGTGAAGCTGGCCCTTGAGTGCGCCGATGTTTTCCACGCCCTGGACTCTGAAAGCGTGCTGAAAGCCGTACAGAGGCGCGTGGGTCCCGAGGGCAAGCCCTGGCCTGTCTTTGTGCAGGTCAATATTAATGGCGAGGGCACTAAGTCTGGTCTCACGCCGCCTGATGTGCCCGTTTTCATTGAGGCCGTGCGGGCTGCCCGGGAGGTACAGCTCCGGGGCCTTATGGCGATCCCGGCACCCCATGCCGACATCGACCGGATGCGCCCCGCGTTTCGCGCCCTCAAAGAGCTCGCGACCCGCATCTTGGGCCCGGCGGCTCAGCTCTCCATGGGAATGAGTGATGATTTCCCCGTGGCCATTGAAGAGGGTGCTCACTGGGTGCGCGTGGGCCGCCGACTTTTTGGCGAGCGTAAGGCGTGAGCGCGGTGAGTGATCGCGAGGGGGGCGTCGTCCTTGTCGTCTATGCCCTGCCCCGAGCCAGCAAGACAGAGCTTGTGGGGCTCCATGATGGCGCCATCAAAGTGAGAGTTGCCGCACCCCCAGTAGAGGGAGAGGCCAATGAGGAGCTCGTCCGGTTTTTTGCTAAGTGGGCAGGGGTGCCCAAGTCCGCCGTGGAGTTGCTGCGGGGCGACTCCTCCCGCCACAAACGATTCTTCATTTCTGGCGTGACCGCGGCCCAAGTCCGGGAGAAAATGAAAATGCATGGCATTGAAGCTTGAAGAGCTCAATCACGTCGAATTAGCCCAGCTCCCCCGGGATCGCACCGTGGTGTTCCTGCCCGTGGCCCCCATCGAGGAGCACGGCCCCCATCTGCCCTATGGCGTAGACCCCATTCTTTCGCAGTATTTTTGTGAGCATTTGGCGGATCGCCTGGCGGCGAGCCACAAAGACTGGTCCATGGTGCTCCATCCCACGCTGTGGTGTGGTTCTGACACCCTCAAGTACCTCGGTTCCATCGAGGTGAAACAGATTTTAGTGAGGGAACTTGTATACGCAGTGGCGAGCAAATTCGCCGCCGACGGCTTCAAGTATCTTGTCGTTCTGGGCGCCCATGGTGGCCCCCGACACATCGTCGCCCTTGAGGAGGCCGCCGCTAAAATTTCCTGGCGCTATCGTTTGCGGGGGGCCCGCATGCTGGCCCCCCTGGGTGGCTTCATCACCAATGTGCTCTCTGGGCGCATGATCCCCCATCTTGAAGAGAGAATGCGCGCTCTCGGCACACCCCTTACTGACGAAGAGCGTGGGGCCATCGCCACAGACTACCATGCCGGCATGATGGAGACCTCCATCATGATGGTGGTGCGCCCCGATCTCGTGAAGCCCCAATACAAAGACCTGAAACCAGCCATCGTGGATAAGTTCTGGAAGATTCGCCCCAGCAGCGGCCAGACCGTGGGTGGGGGTTTCGGTCACCTGGGCAGCCCTCACTTGGCACGCCCTGAGATCGGGCGGGCGGCCATCGATGTTCTTTTGGATGAGCTCACACCGGTCTTGGAGCGCTTTGTTGCCGGCGATCGCAAGGTGGCCGCTCAGACGCGGTCGCTTTTTTATTACATCCCCATTTATCGCCCCATGTTCGTCTACGCCGGGTTCCTGGCTGCCTCCCTCGTTGTGTTTTACGCGCTGATGGCTTATTTCATGACCTTCACGGCAGGGATGTTCAGCAATCAGTAGGGGGAACCATGACCCAAGGCAAAAGGGCACTCATCGTCGGTGTTGCCAATGATCACAGCATTGCTTGGGGCATCGCCCAGGCTCTTCATCGTCAGGGCTGGGAGCTGGCCTTTACCTATCAGGGCGAGACACTGGAGCGTCGGGTGCGGCCTCTGGCGGAATCCGTGGGTTCCAAGATCATCATGCCCCTCGATGTGCGCAACGAGGCCCAAATGGCCGAGGTCTTTGGCCGCTTGGAGCAAGAATGGGGGGGCCTCGATGCCCTACTCCACGCCGTTGCTTTCGCGGACCGCAAGGACCTGGAGGGCCGCTTCGTGGACACCAGCCGCGAAGGATTCAGCCTCGCTCTGGAGGTGAGTGCCTATTCCGTGGTGAGCCTGACTCGGGCCGCATTGCCTTTATTTGAGAAGTCGAAGGGGGGCGCCGTGCTTACTCTCTCGTACTATGGTGCCGAAAAAGTGGTGGCGGGCTACAACGTCATGGGTGTGGCCAAGGCTGCGCTCGAGGCCTCCGTGCGTTATTTAGCCAACGATCTCGGCCCCTTGGGGATCCGTGTGAACGCCCTCTCCGCGGGGCCCGTGCGCACGTTGGCCGCCGCTGGCATCAAGGGTTTCAAGTCCATGATGAAGATTGCGGAAGAGAAGTCCCCCCTTCGGCGCAACGTCACCCTCGAAGAGGTGGGTGAGACGGGGGCTTTCTTGCTCGGCGCCGGAGCCGGTGGTATGAGCGGGTCAACTGTATATGTTGATTCCGGGTATCACATCTTGGGTATGTAGGGGTCCGTCAATGAATAAATGCTCATTCTGGCGCTCAGATTTCGGTCAGATTTGGCCGCCACGGAAGGAGCCAAACCGGAAGCGTAGCAGGGCTACGCTGAGGATTTTGCGACTGAGTAGCGGGCAAAGATGGCCGGAAGATGAGATGCCAGAATGAGCATTTATTCTTTGACGGGCCCTCGGGGCATTGCTCGCTCGGGCGCCGTTCTGGCGTTGGTGCTGGTCTTTGCCTCCGCTGCCTCGGCCACCTGCCGCGAGGATCTCGAAGGTCGTGAGCCACGGGATTTTCGCGATTTGCCCCCCTTCCAAGAGCTGCGTCTTCTGGCCGACTCTGCCGTCGGTGAAATCCACAGCATGGGTCGGGATGCGGGCGCCAATGCCGCGCTGACCAACCAAAGCCGCATTGAGACGTTGACCGAGATTCTGGCCCGCTCTGAAGAGCAAATCACCGCGTTCCGTCGGCTCTCTACTGTGTTGGGTGCCACTGCCGATGATCGCATTACGTTCGTCGCAGGCGATGGCCCCGGTGCGGTTCAGGTCAAGTTAGTCATCGATGGCCGCAAGACGGAGTATCTTTTTCCTCTGCGAGATGGGTTCAGCAATCCTACGCCCACGGGCTATCGCAATTGGATTTTGCAGGGGCTCGCAGCTCTCGATCGTTACGTCAGTCGGTTGCAAGAGGTTTTCAGCGCCGCCACCGACGTGAAAGACGCCCTCGTGAATCACGAGCCCACGCTCCACAAGATCTTGTTTGAGGTGGACCAGTTCGCAGTGGCCCACCGGCAGATGGCTCACTATAAAAACAGTCATCGTACCAACAGGCCTACGCGTCTGGATTTGCAGGAAGCCAAAGACAGCGCCGTGAGGGATGCTTTTGTTCGCCTGGATCAACTAGCTACCGGCCTCAAAACCTATATTGGTCGTATGACAGGGCGTGGGGCTTTCAGTGAAAGCGCCCAGGCCACTTTCCGCGCGGAGCTTTTGCGGAAGCACGGTGTGTTCACCTATTGGCATGGGAAAATGGCCCGCATGGCCCGTCAATCGAGGGATCGGGGTTGGCCCGCTCCCCTGCCGTCTCAGTTCAGCGCCCTTCAGCGTCATGCGGAACACTACCAACGGCTCATCACGGGTATCGTTCGGGCCTTGGACATTCTCAGCGCCGAAACTCCGCTGTTCTCCGCGGGTACGGACCTTCGCGCCTTAGCCTTGAATGCCATCGGTTCCGCGGCGCTGTCGACGGAGTTGGCGGACGGTCCTCTCTACCGTGGCGTGAGTTACCTGCCTCTTTCTCCCTACGGCATCGCACGCTCCGTGGAAGGCCATCTCTCTTTAGTCTTGGAATCCAATCATGTGTTGAAGGCCCGCACCCCGCTCCTGCTCCACCTTTTCAGCGCGGACCACATGTTGGTCCATGATCGAGCCCGGGTTTCCGGTGACAGGGGAATGCCCCTCGTCGTGGAGGGCGCACTGGCCGTTCGTGCCCTTACGCCTGAGGGCGATGATGGCGCCACAACCCGGCTTTTCATCTTCCGCACCGGCGACGTAGTGACGGTGAACGGCGTACTTCTGCGACTCACTTCAGTGGAAGGCGATGAGCGGGGGATGCCGACGGTCCGCGGCCAGCGGGTGAACGAAGATGGCGCCTTGGGCGCGCCGGAGTTCATTTCCTTTGAGCATCAGGATCACTGGTCTTGGTATGCAGAGGGTATCGCGGCTTTTGAAGCGCCCATTCGTGCTCGCGAAGAGCGGGAGCGTGCCCGTCGCAACGCGGACACCGCATCTGGCGGAATGATCGGTTGGGGCGGCCGCATTTTCGGCACTCCGCGCACGGGCGGCGCTTCGAACTAAGCCGCGATATCCTGATTGCCGCGGCGGCGCGAGCGATGGCGCGGAACCACTTGGCGCAGTGTTACCGCACGGCTCAGCAGGTCGCGCAAGCGGCGGGCACGCACTTCTCTAATAACGTGCTGAAACACCAAGGTGCGTTTGACTCGGGCCCGGAGGGCGCGGTCCGCGCTGGCTAAGAGGCGATGCGCTTTTTGAGAGCGGGATGCGTAGAAGTCCAAATCCAAAATGCGGGCCACGCGGTCCAGCACGCGCTCATGGCGCTCGCTTTCCAGATAGCGGTTCAGCTCCTGCACGTAATATTTCAGGCTGCTCAGCATGTGTTCATTCTCCGGTCCCACTGATCGGCGCGCCATGGGCAGAACTTGACGGGAGAATACCTTGCCCGGGAGGGGGGGCATTGATATAGCTTTTTTTGCCTGTAGGTCGGGATGTAGCGCAGCCTGGTAGCGCACTTCGTTCGGGACGAAGGGGTCGGAGGTTCGAATCCTCTCATCCCGACCATTTTAAAGAGCTCGTAAGCCTCCGAACTAACTACCGAATCTTCGGCGGTTGTTGCGGGCGTTACGTTCATATTGTCACTTTTATTAGACTCCGGTCGCACGGGAGTCGCAATGTCTTTCTTCTTCGAAGTCATTGTTGTTCACGGCTAATCGCGGCATTTGCCGCGATTTCACGCAGTTGCTCCGGCGTAAAGCCAGAAAGACCCACCAGCTCCACCAAGAGATCCTGAACGGTCTTTTCGACGTCATTGATTGTCACTGCAGTGGCGCGTGCGCGGCTCTCTTTGTGATGAACAGCATGGTGTTCATCGCGCACGCGCAGATCGCCGTCGAGCAGGTGGGCATAGACCTTTGAGGTCATGCTGATGTCAGCGTGCCCCAAGAGCAGCGAAACTTTTTTCAGTCCAAAACCCTGGCGAATCTTATTGCTGCCGTAGCTGTGGCGAAATGTGTGCAGATCAATGCGCTTCGTAATCCCGGCCCGCTTGGCAGCGGTGCGCAGCGGTTTTCTGAAAGATGAAGGCAGGGGCCTC
>CAYHWW010000036.1:22768-23703 GCA_964360145.1 uncultured Oligoflexia bacterium
CCGTCGGGCAGGCAAAACACAAAGGGAGTGCCCTTTGTGAGGCGGGCCAGGGCATCAAGGGCGCCCTGTTCTAGCGGCACGCTCCGCGCCTGGCCATTTTTACTTTGTCGCACCCGCACAAAGCCGCCACTGAAATCGATGTTGTTCCAGGTCAACGCATAGGCCTCGCCACGGCGCAGGCCCGTGAAGGCAAGGAATTCGAGAAACGGTGATAATAGCGGCGACGCAGACTGCCGTGTCTTTTGAAAGAGCGCGTCGAGCTCGGTTTCGGTGAGAAAGTTGATCTCCCTCAAGGGGGCGCGTTTTGGAAAGTAGCGCCCGAAGTCTTTCAGTGTGCGCGCGGTGTTCTTGGCCTCGGGGCGCGCCTCGATATATAGATCGCCCAAGAAGCCCAGGAGCGTATGGGTTTTGCAGATGGTGGGCCGCCCCAGCCCACGGGCTTTCAGTGACAGGTAGAACTTATAGAAGTGTTCGGGCACCAAGCCGCTAAACTCTTTGTCCCCCAGTGCGGGGCGCACGTATTTTTCAAGGCGAGTGCGAGACTCTTCGCGCCAGAGTGGGGTGCCTTGCTCAAACCGTGAATGCTCGTAGAAGCGATCAATGAGTGTGCCCACGGTGATGCCTTTGACCGGGTTTATGGGGCGCACGTCAGGGTCCTCACCCCGGGCGAGAATCTGTCGAATGCGCGCCTCGACGAGCATGGCCTCATCCTTCGTGCGGCCGCCCGTGATCGCCACCCAGCGCATGGTGACGGGTGATCGCCAGCGCACCATCCATCTTTCTTCGCCACCCCTCAGTTTGCGGCGGTAGATGTTCGTGCGGATACGAAAGATCGTGCTCATGAGTGGCCAGCAAGGGGGCTGCTCTGCTCACTCACCAGCCAGTGCAGGAACGGCTTGCGTGGGAACCGCAGCTCTCGGCCCACAAAAATGCGA
>CAYHWW010000037.1:0-23676 GCA_964360145.1 uncultured Oligoflexia bacterium
AGCACCGTGCCGAAGAGGCCGATGAACGGCGCGTTGGAACCCACCGTGCCCAAAAAGGCCAGGTTCTTCTCAAGCACGAGCTTCTCCCGCCCGATGAAACTCCGCACCAGGAGCTCCATGCTCTCGCGGTCTTCGTTCTTGGATTTGATCAAGTCCACCAAGCGCCCTTCCAGGCAGGGGTAGTTCACCGCGACGTCTGAAGCGTCGAATCCGCCCTTGTTCGCGCCGGGGGCCAGGAAAGCGTCGATCTTGTCCGTCCAGAGTCTGGCCCCGATGCGCTCTTGATTACGGAGTACCCGGAGGCGGTCTATGATGAATGCCACGCTGATGATGCTGAGGAGGAGCAGAAGCCACATCACCCACTCAGAGCCCAACATCGTGAACATTTTAAATAATGCTGATACCATTTTATTTTCCTTCTCTCTTTATCTGATCATCTGAAGATGAATTGCTTCTTAACTATAATTCCCGCGAAACTCTTGCCGACCTGAACCTTTGAGAACACGCCACTGATGCAGCTCGTCAGTTTCTCCTCGGACTCGGGGGTGGACTGGCCCATGAGATTGTACTGAGGGGGCATGAAACGGCCGGTGCCACCGATTTCAATTTCGATCTTTGCCGTGACGGCCATGGTTTCGTCGATGAGCAGTGCCTTCTCATAACAGTCGCGGAGGTCTTCGCTTAAACCATTCAAAATTTCGGCGATATGCCCTTGATCTTGAGTGGTCAGATTCACGCCGGCCGCGCCGACGAGATTCCATTTCATGGACTTGTCGGCGGGCGAGCCACCGTTGTCGGATGCGAGGCGTTGGATCTGGCCGGAAAGGCTGGTGCCTTTGCCGGCGTGGGCGCCCAGGGCGCTGATTTTGGCGTTGAGGTCGCCGCCCATGGTGTTCTGGCCGACTTTGATCTTGAAGCCGCTGAGCTTGATGCTGGCGATGCGGTCAGCGAGCCCGGATAGGCGGGATGTGATCTTGGCGGTTTGCGCGGCCTGGGCTTCCGCTTTTTCCTCGGCGCTGCGTTGGTCCCAGGACCTGGAGCCTGAGTATTCACCGCCGCCGCCAGCCAGTGATTGAGCAAAAATCACGTCGTGGAGCTCCTGGGTGACCTCGACTTCGGCAGATCCCGCGATATTGAAATCAACCTTGTAAAGAAGCGTGCAAAGGAGGAACAGGAGCATATGCACGCTGACTGAAGCTGAAAAGGGCGCGACGGCGCCCCACACGGCGCTTCTGATCCGCGCGAAAGAGATCCCTGCCGTGGGCGCGTCACTGAGTTCCAGGAGCTGCCACTTCGCGGAGGGGTCACGCACCTTGATGAGGGACCCAAAATCCAGTCGCAGCGTCGAGTCCCCGGGTGAAACGAGGTAGCTGCCATCAAGTATGGTGCGCCAACCGAGATTGGTCCAGATCGCGGCACTTTGACCTGACGCAAGGGTGACGAGGCAGCGGTCATGGGCGGCTTGCACGCGGATCCCCGGCATCACCAGGTGCTCTTCGTGAATCACGATATTCGTGTCTGTCTTCATGCCATTTGCTTGGTGCAGTCGCGCCACGCGGGGGCCCTTGAGGCGGTAAGGGCCACAAACAGTGTTCCAAAAATGTGAAAACCCATGTTTAAGGACCAACATCGCTCAGCTCCATTCTCTTCTGAATATGCTCGTACTCTTCGCGGGTGAGAGGCTGTGTGAGTTCGGCCTCAAGCTCCGCGAAGATCGTCTTATAGAGCTCAGGGAGCAGGGTCTGCGCCCGCTTGCTTGAATCAAGCCACTGCAACGATGGGCGGCGAAGCTCCCCATCGACTTCCATCTCACCGAGGTCGAGAACTCTTTTTTCGCCCGCGGCGGCGCCGACGGAGAACGCGCCCATGAAGCTGAGGAGTACCAGGATGTGAATGCGCGGAGATTTCATCACAGACCTCCTTGCAGGGTTGAAAGATCGGTACGAAGCCCCTGAATCATGGTGATGAGTCCCATGAGATCTGGGTTCTCCAGGCCTTTCAGGTCAGCGATGAAGCCATCGCAGGACGCTGCCACAACTCTGCGCGCCATGGTGGCGACGCGGGAGTGAGACCAGGAATGGGCTTGAATGCGGTCCACCTGTTTCTTGAGCTGATTGACGCGATATTCAATTTCACGAGGCAGTCGATTATTGAAGCGTAACTTGCCGTAGTTCAGGGCTTCCCCCTGCTTTTGAAGGCTTGCGATGAGCGCGAGGTCGGGAATCGCACGGATCATCTCGCTGTCGATGCTTCTCACGGCGAGAGCCAGCTCCGAGCCCGTGAGCGTTGTCATGCGACAGGTATGCAGAAGTCCGCGTCCCGCACTGGAAAGGATGAGGTCCGCGTCTTTGAGTCCACCGTCCAACCATGCCGTCGCGCTTTGCTTCAATATCGCGGTCATGAGGGATGGGGCCTGGGAGAGCGAGCCCCAGGAGCGCCAGAGCTCAGGCAGCATGCCAAACTTCAGCGCAAGGGCGAAAATGGCTTCTCTGGACTCATTTGTGTTGGGCAGGAGCAGGGCGACAACGGCGCGGGCCGCGGCTGCGCTTTTCTCGTCAAGCCGTGTTGGATCCGCTTTGACCACCCATTGGGTCCAGATCCGAAGTTTCGCCTTGGTATCTTCGCCGCGTTCGCCAGCGGCATTCAGGGGCGCTTTGCTCTCCAGCAGCGCGAGGACATCATCGCCGTGGCCCTCTCTCACGAGCAAGGCCACGCGAGACTGGAGGAGCTTCACCCAAACATCACGGTCTGGGCGCGCGCGGAAGAGCTCATCGGGTGCGAGGCGCGCGAGGATCACTTCTGATTTCCGCTCTAACACTTGTGGAGGCAGTTTTTCGATGACGAGGGCGGGCACCAGTGTCTTCACGAAAAGAGTGCCCTCACTGGAAATGGCCTCGAGAAAACCGCCTGGGAACCCTTCGTGGTTCAGCGCGGTTTGGAGCACGGCGTAGCGCGGATTCGCCTTGTCCAGGCCCAGGCGGTTGTCCGCCGCCGCGTGCCCCAGCGCCCGAGACAGCGGGCCCACGAGCAATCTTGCCTCATCTGGATCGACGTGCTTCAAGAGTTCTTGGAGCTCAGCGCAGATGTTGTTCAGGGCGGCGTCACCGTCAACAGGGAAGGAGCTTTGCTCGGCGAGAAGCGCCGCGTATTCATTCAGTGACTCCCGGGTCATGCCGGTGCGATTCAAAAGAAGGGCTTTCACCCAGCGGGAGGGCCCGATCAGGTTGAGTTCGCGGTAGAGGGGTACGAGCCGCAGCGCGTTGGGGAGTCTCCGCCAGTCTTCGCTCTTCAGGCTTTTTTCGATCTCAAGCACGCATGCATTCAGCCGCTGGGTCAGGGGTTCCTTCGCGAGATCAGCCACCCGTCGTGAGCTCTCCACCCAGTCCAGCAGCGAGCAGTCGGTGCTGGCGCGGCCCATGCCTTGACTGAGGAGCGCGTTGACCACGGCAACCGCCACCGATGACTGCATGATGACTTCACGCAGGCGTGCGATGTCTTTTTCTTCTTTCAACCGTCGCATGCCCGCGATGATGCCTTCCACCAGGGTGGTCTTGTCGCTGGAGGAGAGCTGCAGGCCGTTGACCATTTCCAGCGAGCCCGGGGTCTGGGCCCCTGACTCAGACCACGTGCGCCCCAGATCCCGCACCATGGAAGAGTGCAACGGGCGGGATGCCGCATCCGCCACGGAGAGCCTCTGGTGGAAACGCCTAAAGGCTTCCGCGGGGTGATTCGTATTCAAATCGATCCAGCCGAGCTTGTAAGCGGCGTAGTCCACCTGCTCCAGATCGGGGCTTGCAGCGAGCTCGGTGTACCAGCGGGCGGCGACATCCAGCTTCATTTCGTCGAAGTAGCCGTCGCCGAGGGCGCGCAAAAGCCCATCTCTGTGGGCGCCGCTGATTTCGTGGCCGCTGCCCTGCAGCGCGTGTTCCGCGTATTTGTGGCGCTTCCCGCGCAGGAGGTCTTTGTTGGATTGCAGCGCGAGGATTTTAGCGGCGGCAAGCTTGTCCGCCGCGCTGGCGCTCTTGCCGTGATAGGCCTCTTCAAGAGCCGCGCACGCTTCTTTCGTATTCTTGGCGGAGAGGAGCCTCATTCCTTTCAGCAATGCCGTCGCTGGGGCGGCATAAAGAGGATGTGAGAGCGATGCCATCACGGCAGCGAACATGAACATCGATTTAAGCCCCGTGTTCATGGCTTCTCCGCCGTGGGAGTGCCGGGGCAGGCATCTTTCACATAAAGCCTGACGGCGTGCATGTTTTTTACAGCCTTGGTGAGGATCGTATTCCGCGCGGCGTCCGAGATGTTCCACTCAAGATTTTGAGTAAAGGCTTTCACTTTCGATTTCATCGCCGTTGTGTTCACGGCCTTTGGCATTTGGCGCTGCAGCCTCAGCAGTTCAGAGAAAGTATCGAGATGGGACTGGAAAGAGCGCAGCGCGGCGACAGCGGTGCCAGACTTCAGAAGTTCCGCGACGAGGCTTTGTTCGCTTGCGATGAGCTTCTCGGCGGCTTCAAACTGGCAGTGCTTGATGAGGGCCAGGATTTCCAGCGCCAGAGCGTCGGGCTCGAAGAAACCGGTCATGAGATTTTTGCGGTAGTAAGTGGCCACGCCGAAGAACCGGTCCCAGGCCGCCTTCTTGTAGAGGACTTTCTGCGACTCGCGAAAGGCGATGCGAAAATCCCTCACATTGGGAGAGACGTCAGTGAACTCCGTATCCGCCACCGACAGGTCGCCTTTTTCTGATGCCGTGATGGCCCGTTCAAGGGCGGTGGCATCATTGAACGCGGCGAAGCTAGGAGTCAGGCCGCCCACGGCCAGCGCGGTAGCAAAGGACGCGATGATGCGGGCGGTGGTAAGGTGCACGCTCAAAACCCCGCGACGAAGTTGACGGCCGTATCCAGGCGGTTCTGCCACGATGCGTCGCGGAAGCGGTCAAAGTACGAGATCAGTCCGAAGGAGAGGCCGATGCGGTTGCTGAACATCACATGGGGCATGATGGCCGCGCGCAGGCTCGGCAGGGCGCCCGTCTCTTGTTCGTACCACATCGTGCCGGCGCCCAGCTCCAGCATGAGCTCGAAATTGACGGTGCTTTGGTTCAATAAATTCAAGAGGCCGGAGAGCGGCGCGAACTTGCCGACGGCGTAGGCGCCGTACTTCGGTGTGTACACCATGGACTTGATCCGCTGGGAGCTGAGCTCAGCTGAAAGCACGCGGGCGACGTCCTTCTGCGTGTTCATGTAATAGATCGGTGTGAGACCCACGGCGAAGAATTCGCCGATGCGGCGGTCTAGCGAGAGCATGACGCCGTGCTGGCCGGAGTAGGGGTTGGAGAAACCGTAGGAATAGCCGACGCCCGTCACCCAGCGATGGCGACTGACTTCTTTTTTCTGAACCACATAGAGCTCGCCGTAATCCACGTCGCTGGTTTCAAGCGCCGCGGCGCTGCCGTTCTGTTCGGCATGAGCGACGGTTGAAAGCACGGAGAGCGTGAGGAGCAATGCAATCTGTTTCGGGAGAGGCATAGGCACCAGCCATTTTGGGAATATAATGCTGTGCGTTATACCTTATCTGTACTTCATTGGTCAACTATAATGTCTGAATTCTTCTGCTCGCTCGCCTCTTACAAATAGCGCCGGCCCCGGGATCTTGCGATTCCGGGGCCGGGTGTATGGAGGACGGGTCTCACGGATGGAGCCCGTGCGGTCTCCTTGGGCCTCTTTGATGACTCGCTGATGCGAGCTTCCTGGCCCGAGGAACTTATTGGAATCTAAGCGACTTTCTTGCCTGGGCCGCTCTCTTGAAAGGAGGATTCCGCCTCATCGGCCACTTTCCGGGCCACTCGGGAGAAGCGCTTGAAGTCCAGTTTGCCGCCGTCATGGGCCTTCTTCAGCTCTTGCCAGGCAGCGAGGAGCACAGGGTAGAGGGCCGCCATGCTGGTGAGCACGCCCAAGATGGTGGGCAGCTCCTCCAGAATCCAGGTCTTAAAGTGGGAGAAAGACCGCGCCCGGCGCATCCAAGGCGCAAGAGGTGCGTATACCCATAGTAGGCCGCCCACCAGGGCGCCGTAGACGAAGAAACCGCTGAAGAGCAGCCATGAAAAATGGGGTGAGAAGCTGATCCATTGTGGGGTGCCCTTGACGGCATCGTAGGCGCCCCAGAGGCCCCACATCCAGAAGAGGAAGCCTACGTGAACCATGGCTAAGGTTGCGAAAAGTTTGACTTTGAGCCAGCGAAACATGGTGATTCCCCCTCGGCGGTAAAAGATTACCGATGACATAATTCCTATCGGCAACTTTCGCCGGGGACTTGAGTTGAATCTGAGCTTCTGAAGCTGAGCTTCTTTCAAGATCCGGTCAGACGTGACGCGGGTAGTCGCACTCAGCCAGGGGAGGTGGTAAACCCGCTGGAATATGGTGTCGCAATACCGTTCCCTCATGAATGAAGACAAACAGCTCGCTGTGAAAGTGGCCATTCTCGCCATGAGCCTTTTCCTCGTCATCGTTTGTTATTCCATTGTGAAGCCCGTGCGCGGCGCCCTGGTGGTTTCTGATTTGGGCGCGGCCAGTTTGCCCCAGGTGTGGATCGCGAGTTCCATCGTTACGGGCCTTCTCGTCATGGCCTACTCAAAGCTCCTCGACTATTTCAACAAGCCCCAAGTCCTTCTCATCACCTCCGCATTCTTTGGCCTCACTCTGCTCGGCATCCGTCTCGGCATGGAGAGCCCTCGTCCTTGGCTTTCAGGGGCCTTCTATGTTTGGGGTGAAGTCTTCTCCGTGATGATGGTGGAGCAGGTCTGGGGGCTCGCCGCCGATTCTTTCACGACAGCGCAAGCCAAGCGTTGTTACGGCCTCATCACTGCGGGGTCCGTCATCGGCGGTGTGGTGGGCAGTGCCCTGGTGCTTGTCATCTTGAAGTACACCGGCACGCGGAATCTCATTTATGTTTGCATCGCTTGCCTCGTGCCCTTGGTGGCGGGCGCTTTTTTTCTCAAGGATGGCGAGTCCCAGGGTGGCGGCAAACCGGAGGCCCAGCCCGCATCAACAGGGGCGTTGGAGGGCTTTCGTTTCATCGCCGGAAGCCGTTATCTGGGACTCATCGCGCTCCTCGTGCTCTTGAATCAGGTGGTGAGCAATCTCATCGACTTTCAGTCCAACGCCGTGGCGGAAGCCCTCATCCCAGGCATGGACGAGCGCACTCATTTTTTCGGGCAGATCTACATGGCGGTGAGCGTGCTGAGCCTGGTGTTCAGCACCGCGGTGGCAGGCCCGGTGATGAGCCGTTGGGGCGTGCCTGCCACTCTGCTGGTGTTGCCTCTGGGCAACTGGTTGGGAGCTGCCTTCTCCGCCGTGACCGCATCCGCTGCGTCCGCCGCCGTGTTGCGTGTTCTGGATAAGAGCCTCAATTACTCCATGCAGCGGGCGTCGAAAGAGGTGCTCTACATCCCCGTGGACCCCCTGGTGCGGGCCAAAGCTAAATCCGTCATCGATATGTTCGTGTACCGGGTGAGTAAGCTCGTTGGCACGTTGATCCTTTTGCCCCTCGGCGCTTCTGCCCTGGGTTTAGTGAACACGTTGAACATGATTCTGATCTCCGCTGCGGCGGTGGTGGCATGGATGGCGGGGCGGGAATTCATGAAGGCAGAAAAGGCGGCGGATGATTCAAGGGCTGAAACGACTCTTCAAGTAAGCGTTGATTTCGTCTGATTCATACATCCAACGAGTGGCGCCGCCATTGGTGCGCGCACCCTCGGTGATGCGCAGGCATGGCGCTTGGTATGTGCCGCCGCCGGCCATGAGCTCTTGCTTGAATACCGCATTTTTTCCGATGTCCCGGCGGGCAATGGGCAGGGCCAGGCGTTTCATCTCGCGGCGCACCTTGATGCAAAAGGGGCAGCCCTCCAAATCATAGAGCACGAGGTCCTGGCAGGCGGCATTCACCTTGGCCTGGGCAGCGGGATCCCGGGTGAGGGACGTGGGGGAAGTGACGCGGTCAGCGAAGAGCAGGACTTTACCGAGGGCGTTGCGGGCGAGATTGAGCATGGGGGCAGCATTGCCGTTGTCCGCCCCGTCGTCAAGGCGCGATGACGCCATGCCACCATGGCACGGTGACCACGCTCAGTACGGTGGTGAGCGCCACCATGCGTGCGGCGGTGCGGTGATCCAATCCCACGGTCTCGGCGATCATGGCGGTGACCACCATGGTGGGCATGGCCCCCTCCAGGGCCACGGCGTGATGCTCCGTGGCTGTGAGTACATGAGGTGCGATGTGGCGGGCGAAGCCGAGCAACCCCAGGGTGACAAGAGGAGTGAAAAAAAGCTTCAGCGCCGCCGCTGGCGCCAATACGACGAGTCCACCCCAATGCCGACGGGTGGCGGGCAGTTCGAGGGCCAGGCCCACGGAGAATACAATGAGGGGGATGACCGCCTGGCTCATGAGTCCCAAGGTGTGGTCCACCGCCGCGGGTACCGGTAAGTGCCATATCTGAGCGAGCAGCCCCGCACCCACCGCCCAAAACGGCGGCATGCGCAGCACCGCGCGCAGGGGGTCCCAGCGCCGCCGGACCACTGAGGTGCCACCGTCGCCGAACCACGCCCCCAGCGCCGGGCCACAGGCGTAGACCAGGGGTCCTAAACAAAAAGGATCGTGAAGGAGCACGATCTTCGGGGCCACATCACCGAAGTAGGCTGTGAGCAGCGGCAACCCCAGAAACGTGATGTTGCCAAATGCCGCGCAGAATACCAGCGCACCCAGCGTTGGCTTTGGGAGTTTAAGCCCCGTGATCTTTTGCCACGCGGCATACACGGCGAGGGCGGCGATGAAACTGAGGAGCAAGCTGCCCAGGGCCACCAGGGGCACCAGCACAAATGCACCGTCCAGGGCCGTGCGTCTCATCGCTTGGAACATGAGCGCGGGCATCAGTACGGAGATCACCACGGCGTTGAGGGTGCGCCGGGTTTCAACAGGCCCCGGAAGCCCGGGCATGCGGCGACACGCCCAGCCCAGGGCGAGGAGGAGGATCAGCGGTAAGGCGGGCGCGCTAGAGCTCACATGCCCGCCTTTTTGAAGTGCTTCGTGAGCTGAAGGCCCACCCAGCTGCCGTAGGCGAGGAGAGCCACAGCCACTGCGATGCACACGGGCAGTGTATTTTTTCCGTGGACCATGAGGGGGAATACCAGGGCGGCGCCCGCGATCTTCGTCACTTGCTGGAGGAAAATGGCGGAGCTGTACACCGTGCCTCGGCGGCGTGTGGCGGGCGTGACTTGAATCAGTGAATAGGTGGCAAGCGACATAAAGATGACTTCCCCCAGGGAGTAGCAGAAGGCACCGGCGTAGATGCCCACCGCACTGGGCGGCAGGCCGAAGAGCAGCGTGAGGCCCAAGCCCACGAGGCCCAGGCCCAAGGGGAATGAGAGCGACGTGTTTTTGATGGTCTTCGCGGCGGGGATCGCGAGCGTCGCGCAGAGAGTCACGTTGATGAGCATCATTTTGGAGAAAACCGCCAAGCCCTCTTCCCCGAACAGCAGGCGGCAACGGGCGGCGGTGCCCGTGAACACCATTTCCACCACGAAGGTGTAGGCGGCGATGGCGGTGGCATTCATGATGAAGAGGCGCCACGAGCCGAGATCCGCATCTCCTTGGCCGGGGCGCGGCTGGCCTTTGCGCTCGGTAGCCTCAAGGGCGGCGTCCGTGGGAATCATGCGGGCGCTGAAGAGGACTGCGAGCAGGGAGGTCACCGCATCCACGATCATCAGAGCGCTGATGCCGAGGCTCGAGAGCAGCCAACCCAGGCTGAAGCTCGCGATCATCCCCGCGTTGTTCGCGGTGCGCAACCAGCCGATGGCTTCTTGTTGGTGATGACGCGCATTATTGCTGGACACCAAAAGTCGCGACACGCCGGGGTACATGGCTTGCCCCAGGGCACAGATGCAGGCGCCGAGGATGATGAGGTTCAAGGAGCGAAAGGCTGGGATGGCCCCCATGCCCAGGGCGGCGAGCAGAAAGGAAAGGAGTAATGTGCGTTTCATCCCCAGGCGGTCGCAGCACAGGCCGCCCAAGAGCGTGCCCCCCAGCGTACTGGCTTTGACGAAAGTCATCATGAGGGAGGAGTGGCCCGCGCTCAGCTGGTGTTCCACGAGGATCATGGGCACGAGGCTCAGGCCGATGGTGCCCGTCTTGTTGATGAAGGATGTGGAGATGAGGGGCAGGCTGCGGCGGAAGGTGTTCATGATAATCGTCCAGACTCAAAGCCCCAGCGCTTCAATGCCCTTGCTCCAGTGAAGGCAGTCAACGCCTTCGATTCTCTTCTCGTGTGGGTCCTGGGACAAACAGAATGATTGCTGTTTATCAAAATCCTTAGCTAACCGAGCAAGCTTGGCGGGGGCTTGGGGGTCGATGCGTTCCGCTGATTTGATTTCGATGAGGGCTTTTGGCATCCCCGGCCGATCGATGATAAGGTCGATCTCCGCGCCGTCTTTCGTCTGCAGATAACTGAAGGCCCAGTGCTTGCGCTGGTAACTCGCAAGACGAATGATCTCCGTGATGAGCCAGTGTTCGAAATGAACCCCATATGAAAATGTCTGGGGCGTCACGGGCAGATCCAATGTGCGCTCCAGGGCGCGCTTGACGCCTACGTCAAAAAAATAAAACTTCGGGGCCTGGCGCTGGCGTTTTCTCACGGATTCGTGGAACGGTGAAAGATGGAAGCCGAGTAAGGTATCCTCCAGGATCTCGAAGTAAGACTTCACGGAAACCGGATCGCTTCCGATGTCGCGGGCGATCTTAGAGTAATTCACGATTGTCCCCGAGGCCTGGGCCGCCACTTCGAGAAACAGGCGAAAGGGTTGGAGCTTGCGCACCAGTTGTTCCGCGATGACTTCCTCGCGCAGATAGGTCAGGGCGTAGGCGTCAAGGTATTCGATACGATCTTGTGCTGACGTAAATTGATAATACTTAGGAAGGGTGCCCCAGCTCAGGGCGTCATTCAGTTTGAAGTCATCGCCGAGCTCCCTGTGAGTGAGGGGGTACAGGTTATAGACAAAGGCCCGGCCGGCCAGCAGGTTGGCTCCACCGTGCTTCAGCTTGCGGCTGCTAGACCCCGTGAGGGCAAAGAGAAGGCCCTTATCTTCGATGGCAGAATGGACGATGTCGAGAAGGGCTGGCACTTTTTGAACTTCGTCGATGACAACCCAGCTACCCTTGGGGCGCATCTCAAGGCGTGAGAGCAGTGAGCTGGGGTCTCTCGCAAACTCTGCTCCTTCTTTGGGGTTTAAAAGATCGATCCACAGCACGTCCTGCTTTTGAGCGAGAAAAGAGTGTCCTAAAAAGGTTGTTTTGCCTGTTCCACGGGCTCCGAACAGAAAAAAACTGTTTAACTCTGATGGGTTAAGTGACCTGGTATACATGATTTAAAATTGTACGCCGTATTTAAATCATGATCAATGATCAACTGATCTCACTGTATTCTTAGACCGCGGAGCACTGAATCTGGGGCGATGCCCAGATTTCGGGGGCGATGCACCTGTGAGGACGGAGCCACGTACCAAACGCAGCGGTGGCTGAGGGGCCGTTCAAACTCAGTGACCTGGGGGCAGGGGCGTGCGGTAAGAGCTGCAATCCACTCCGCCACGGGAGCGGGGCCGGGCAACAGGGCGGGGTCAAGCACAAGCAGTACGCCGTTTTGACCTCTGACAGCGGGTGCCACATGATAGCGCCAGGTTAAGAGCCACTCGGGGTCTGTGGGGTCGGGGAGCACTCGCAAGCCCCGAGGGTCTTCGGCGAAGACTTTTACAGAGTCAATGTCGAGGCGATCAAGTTCGACGGTCATGAGCCGGGCCCGTTCAAAACAGCCGGACTGCGCATGGTTCCAGTTTACGCCGGGCAGGTTGGCAAAACGGTTGTAGAGCATTGCAGCTTCGGTGACGGCCACGCGAGGACGCTGGGCGCCGATTGCGAAAGCACTGCAGGGGATGAGGGATAGAAGTAGGAAGAGCACAGGTCTCATTGGCGCCTTATATCACGCCTTGTCATTTGCGCTCGCAAGGCTTAATCGCCTGTTCTTGTTTGACTGGATCATAAATAAAAGTTATATTTTCATTTATGCGCATAAATAAAGGTTCTGATTTCCAAAGAGAATTAAACGTCTTACGTTTAAAAAGTTCCGTTTTTCTACTCGGCCCTAGAATGACCGGAAAGACGACCCTTCTTGAGTCCGTGGCCGCGCATCATCGGGTTGATCTCTTGGATCTCCAAGCAGAGACACGATATCGAACCCAACCAGAAATTCTTTGGGAGGAGTTGAACAAGCTCAAGCCAAACTCCACCGTAATCATCGATGAAATTCAGAAAATTCCGGAGCTTCTCGATACGGTTCAGCGTGGCATCGATAAACTTAAACTGCGCTTCATACTCTCGGGCTCTAGCGCGAGAAAGCTCAAGAGAAGTGGGGCTAATCTTTTAGGGGGGAGGGCCATCGATTTGCGGATATTTCCTCTCACGTTGCAGGAAATCAATGGCCGCCTGGAACTCAAAGAAGTGTTGCGTTGGGGTTCTTTGCCTCGGATCGCGACTCTTCTTGAAACGAGCGATGTGGCAGAAGTGGTCGCAATATTGAGGACATATCAATCGCTTTACATTCAGCAAGAGATTCAAATTGAAGCTCTTGTGAGAAACCTCACTGCGTTCCAGAGATTTCTTCAAATCGCTGCCGCTTGCCACGGTCAAATTATTGAATACTCCACCATTGCTCGTGATTGCGGGGTTTCGGCCCCAACGGTTAAAGAATATTTTCAGATTCTAGAAGACTCATTGGTGGCTAATCTTCTCTGGCCCTATGACCGCAGTGAGCGCAAGAAAGCTAGACCCAAATTCTATTTCTTTGATAATGGGGTTGTGCGTGCGATTCAAGGCCGACTGACTGCTGATCCTAGCCCCGAGGAGTTGGGCCATCTTTTTGAGGGCTGGTTTGTGCAAGAGGCGCGACGTATTTTGCATTATCATGGCAAAGAACATGAGCTCGCCCTGTGGCGAAAAGACCGGCATGAAATCGATTTGCTTTTCACGAGGTCGGGCAAACCCGTGCTCGCAATGGAAATCAAATCAGGCCAACACATCCGTAAAGAACCAAGTGAAGATGCTTTCAAGGCGATTTTCCCCAAGGTGCCCCTGCTGATTGTGTCATTGAAAGACCGGCACAATCGAAAAACCGAAGAGGGCCGGGAGATTCTCAGCGTCTCATCCGCCCTTGAGATGATCAAGGGGCTCTAAACGCAATGTTATCCATCTCTACTTTGCATTTATTTTGACGAATTGAGCATCAGTCCCCGTGCACGGCCCGCACCCAGGGCGCGATGTTTCCGCCCAGGGCGCGGATGGTGAGCTCGATGCGCGTGAATAGGGCGGGCACGGTGCCGCCCCTCGCACGTACTACGGCGAGGTAATTGAGTGTCTGCCGCCAGGCCGCGGTTTCTTCGGCTACCTTGTCGGCGTTCAGGCCATCGCTTAAGTGCGCTAGTTCGTGGAATAAGAAAATCTCTAGCTCCAGGGGCTCATAATCCAAGGGACGCAGGGCCACGCGGCGATCGGCGAAATGTACGGCCGCCGGAGTGCTTTCGGGCATGGTCGTATCCCAATCCGCGCCCCAGGATTCGAGAGAGAAACGAAGCGTGTTGAACCGCTCCCACGGCGTGCCGATGAGGCGCTGTTGCAGGCGCGCCCATAATTTTTGTAAATAAAGCGGCTCTAGTGGACGCAGCTCTTCGCGCAACCGCCAACGATCAGCGGCAGAGGCCCGCGGTGCCATGAGGTTCATGATCTCTTCGTGGGCACCGTCGATATCGCCCTCTGCGATGAGGTGGTTCAAGCGCTTTAAGAAAAATGCGCCAAGCGCGCGTCGCACTCGTGCGGCACTTTCGCGGCAGCTGTAGTGCCGAGATGTGGTGGCGATAGTTTCTAATGCCATGGCGTCTGTGGCGAAAACTAGGTCGATGGGGTTTTCTGCTGACAACGCGCTCACGCGCCCCACCGGAAATCGCACCGCATCAGCGACGATGGCATCACAGCTTTGACTGTACGCGAGGTTCGCTGTGGCCGCGAAAAACGCGGGCAGGGCGAGGGCCATAAAGACCCTCGCCCTGCTTTTTTCAGCGCTGTTCTGCAAACCTGTCATTATTATTCCTCGAAGAGTAGTCTTGCTTGACGATCCACTTGCTCAGTTGTCGCAGAGGCGTCGCAATATGGCGCGATGCTGTCTGAAATGTAATCGCGCACCAGCGCTCTGCTGGCCAGTACGTTCTCTTTGGTTGCGAGTTGCTTGCCCAGAACGTCGTCTTCTAGATGTCGAATGTGAGCGCGATTGCCCATGCGCCAGGCTCGCAAGCGGGTCAAAACGCGCTGGTACTGTGCCACGTCGCAGCTGCCGTTTGCCAGTGCAAGGTTTGCCATGGCGAGAATTTCTGTGCCTTCAGTATTAACCTGATACCACAGGGTTTGGGCGATGCGCCCATCGATGTTGAAGGCGGCGTCGTTGTCAGGAGGAGGACCAGCGGCACTGAGCAGATGAAAAGCTGTTGTCACTCGACTGAAGAGCTGTGCTTGAATGACCGTTTCATCATCATTGAAGTTGAGCTGACTGATGAGGGTTGCGGCTACCCTAACAAAGCGCTGGAGCAAATGGGCGCCATCCATGACTACAGCACCCCATAGGCCCCGTGAGATGAGCTGTGTTTCTGATGTGTCATCGCCGTGGCCATGATCGAGACCATCGGAATACGGGTTGTAATGACGTATGGCAGCGTGACCTTCAACTTCTATTTGCGCTCCGGCCAGACGGTTCAATACATAAAATTGAGAGACCACGCCGTCTCTGCCCGTTGCCGTGCCAAAACGAGAGCGATCATAGGCCGCGTAGAACCCGCGTTCGTGAGCCTCGATATCATCGCTGATGATGCCATGGATGCGGTGGAGACCCATCTGGTAGTCTCCTGATCCGTAAGAGGGAAAAAGAGTATCGATGCGCTCCATGTGAGTGAAGCTGATGGTGGCCGGTAAAAGGTCAACCATGCGTACAATATGATTGCCGCCGCCGGTGGTTCCTGATGAGCCGCCCCCCGAGTGGGCAGAGAGGGTGCAGATGAAGAGTGCTGCAGTGAGAGTAAGTTTTGTTTTCATGATTTTGTCCTTAATAGAATTGATTGAATGATTAGAAGTGGGCGATGACGCCGAGTTCGAGGGTGCTTGTGTCGATGCCATCTGTGAATGCAGCTGTGTCATGGATAGTCGCTCTACCCGCAGTATAAGTGCGATAGAAGTATCCAAAAGCCGCGAATACCGAGAACAATGCGCGACGGGATCTGGCCTCTAAAATGTCGAGGCTTACGTTTGCTTGAACTGAGCTATCCACGAAGTAGTATTGGGCAGTGAGTTGTCCTGTCATGCTGGCACGAAAAGAGAGGGTTTCAAGAATGCGGTAAATGATACCAGCCTGCGCTTCGAAACTTGTGGCTTCCATGGAAGTGCCAAAATTTAATCTTTCGGCGGTACTGGGGTTTCTATAAGTATTCATAACCGCAATGCCTAAGATACTGCCGGCGAGGCGGCCAAAAGCGCCAAATCCACCAGCTCTCAAAGGTACGATTTCGCCATCGACGCTAGCCTGAAGTGGCGTGATGACTAATGTGCCCCCATTGCTGAGTGCGTGTTCTTGGCTATAGCGAGTGCGTCCAACACCTAATGTCACGACTCCACGACTGCTCGCATTAGACCCGCCACTAACGTCAACTTCCCAGGGTGTAACGCTAGCGTCGATATAGGGCATTACTGTTCCGTCTTGTAAAGCCGGTGAAAATCCACCGCGAAAGTGTACGACAAAAAGCCGTGAATATTTATAGGGCTGATGCTCGTCAGTGAATCCGTTGAAGTCCACCTGTACTACGACTCGCAGCGGGTCAGCGCCGGTGAAGACGCCCATGAGGCTAGCTCCCGCTGAGGCAACGTCGTTTTCATTGCCCAATCGCGGGTCGGGCAATCTAAACGTACCGAAGGGGTCGGTGACCGTGAGGGGGCTTTGTTGAGCGAGTGCGGTGCAGCTCGTAAGTGCCATGAGTAGAGCGATGAGTATTTTCATTTCTTCTTCCTTGTGAGGGCGAACATTTGCACGCCCATGTGGTAAACGCGGGTTCCTGTGGGCCGCTCATTGGCGAGCGCCACAAGCTTTTCGCGGAATTCTGCGACGAGGGCGAAGGCCTTGGGCAGCTGGTCTTCGTCTAGACTAAAAGTATTTGATCCGATGTAACGCTCGCCCTGCTTTTGGGTCTCTAAAGATTCAGAGGCCTTGGTGAGCATCTGCCGGTGGTAGCGTCGAAGCGCGTCGTTGGGGGCAGCGGTTGCGAAAAGAATATTATCTTTGGTGCGTCGGTAGCCGCCCTTGCCATCGGCCTCGATGATTTCAAGACGCAGCAGACGCTCAAGCGCTGTCTGTGCTTCGAGAGCGGTGATGCCCAGGCGCACGGCGATGGCTTTCGGTGCGGGGTTGAAATCCCGCACCGAAGTGAGCTCTAGAATGGCCAGGTGATACCAATCAGAAATGGCCTTGAAGAGATCGACACTGAGGTCAGTGATGGTGGCTTTCTGCGAAGAGAGCGTGCGGGCTTTTTGCAGCAGCACATCGCGGGAGTCGGGGTCAAGGGCGGGGTCACCGAGTTGTACCAAGATATGAAAATACTCGGCCTCGCCAGCATTCAGGCCTAAGCAGCGTGCGAGCCGCACCGTGGATGAGAGCGACAAGCCCTTCACGCCTTTCAGTAAATCAGAAAGATGAGAGGGCTGAAGCCCCAGGTCGCGAGCCATGGCCCGCAAGGAATACGACTTATTGCGGCCCTGGCGTTCGGCCAGCAAGTCGCGGAGGAATGTCCTGTAGTCCTGGTGGGCGTAGATCACGGTGCGTGTCTAGCCGCGCATCACGCTAGTATCAATGCAAAAGTGAACAATGTGTTCTATCGCAGTGAACATTCAGTGCTCGGCAAAGTGTACCGAGCACGCAGAATCTGCCCTCCACAGACCACGGGTGTTCATGCCGATATTTCATGCAGAGATGAGTCCTTTAAATTGGCTGCTTACCGCCGCCGTCGCATTGCTGCTGTCCGTGCCTCCCCATGCCCTGGCTCAAGAGTCTGGGCGCACCCATGCCACCGCGGCGAGGCGCCCGAGCACGGCGGTCATTGCCAATGGCACGCCGGTGCCGGACGTGAGCGGCTTGCAGCGCAGGTGCCGACGCATCGAGGGCAGACACCTCCGCACTACGGAGGCCTCTTTTCGCGAGTCGTATCTCCGGGGGCGATGCGATGAACCCCGCGAATACACAGTGGCCGCCCTCGACGGGTTCAGGGAGTGCGAGGTTTACCACACCAGGGTTCACGACCCCTTTGCCCGGAGCCTGTGCCGTACAGAGGCGCAGATCACGGCCTTCCGTCGCGAGGGTTATCGCGAGTGCCACGCCTATTTTCTGGCGCGGCAGTCATTTTACCCCCATGGTAGCTGCGATAGCGCCGCCGCCATTGCCAGGTTCCAGCTGCCAGGATTTCGTGAATGCTATGCGTTCCACCAGAGCCAAGACCTCATGGTGCCCGAAAGCAGTTGTGAAAACCCCGCGGAGATCGCACGAGGGCTCAATACCCGCTATCAGGCCTGCGTGAGGTTCTATCGCGGGGATGTGGGCGATCACTTTGGGGACCGGCGCTGCATTGATGAAAGCGCTTGGGAGCTGGTTGAAACGGAAGGTTTTCGCCAGTGTTATATTGATCGTCAGGTGCGCTCCAGCGGTGATGAAACCGCGGAGGAATATTGCTCGAGCCCCGGTCATCTCAAACGCTACGTGCCCGTGGATGCGGACAGCGCGGACACCGCAGCGGACTAGGGCTGCGGGGGCCCCTAGCGCACCTGCACCCAGCCGCAGGGCAGAGCGACCTCAAACCCATCAGGCAGGAACTCGCAACTCAGCGCCGCATTGGTAGCGTCTACCAGCGCGGGGACGATGAGCGGTACCATCACAGGTGTCCCCCGGCGCAGGGTCATCGCTATGGGGTCCGGCGCCCGGTAGGCCGCGGTGAGCCGGTCCGAGCGCAGGTACGCACGCAGGGCCAGGGGGCCCAGCACGAGCCCTTCGGCAGTGAGGCCATCCTGGAACCCTTGCAGCGCCAAGTGCAGCTGGCGGTAGTCATCAGGTTTCTCCACTCTCAATGACTCAGTGTCCTCTCCAGCGGCAGGCAACCCATAGGTCTGAGGTTGGAGCTCCTCTACCCCATCGAAAATAAAGAGGGTGTACAGCGGATAGGAATAGCCCGCGGTGAAACGCGCCGCTGTGGCCGCCTCGAAGGCAAAAGTGGCCCGGGCATAGGCACTGAGGTCCAGGGGTTGGGCGAGGGCCCAGGTCTGGCCGCCATCCGCAGATTGAGTGAACTCCAGGCCGCGGGTCTCGGCGATGCCGCGCAAGGCAAGCTTGCCGCTCAAGGCGCCGGGTAGCGGTGTTGATGCCTGCACCTGCGCCACGGTGCGGCCCTGGGTGTCAATGTTACCCGCGCTGGCGCTGACTTCCACGGCGGCCCAACGGAGCCGCAGGCTCCAGCGCTGGCTGCGGGCGCAGGCCACGTGATTGCCCCGACCTTCCAGGGTGAGCTCATAGACCCCGGGGCTCGCGGCGGCGAGGGCCTGGTCCGAGCGCAGCGTTCCGCCATCCGCGGCGAAGCTTTGGGATTTCACGCGCACACCGGTGGGGTCGTACCACTTGAGCCCACCGCAAAGGGGCTGGACGGGGTCCGCACTTTCCACGGAGGCCAGCAGGTAGCGACCGCCCTCGGGGCGATCCAGGGCCACCCGTTGGAGGCCACCCGCGGGGATATCAATTACTTGTGTTGATTCACGGGGGGCAGTGGCCGCCGTTGCGAACACCTGGGGCGTGACCACGGTCACCGGGATCACGGCCCTCAGCGTGCCATCGTCGACGTTGATGAGGCGCACCGTGGCGAGGTATTCCCCCGGGCCCATGGCACCGAGGCGATCCCAGTCCAGGGCGATGGTGATGCGGGTGCCGCCGGGGCCGATGAGAGAGGCCTGTGCCACCTGGGCCCACGGAGCGTCGCTCTCGATGCGCAGGCTCTCCGCATAATTGCCACGCAACGGGGCTGGCACCGCTTCATCAAACTGCGGACGGATGGTGAAGGTCACTTGATCGAAGCGATCACGGTCACCGCGCACGAAGATGCCCCGCTGGGGCAGCCCCGTGGCGCCACGGGGACCGCTGACGTCGAGCAGGGGGCGCAGCGTTGCTGGGGCGGGGGTCAGGTTGCTCGCGGCGCCTGCCATGCGGCGATAGGCCGCCAAGGCCGGTAGGAGCCGGGGGAGGCCGTAGCCCTGGTCCACGAAGGCCACGCCATCCAACGGCCGGGCGGATTCCGCCAGCGCTTGTCTCAACCAGTTTCGTTTAAAGGGCAAGCCGTCGGCGCGGATCTGTCCGGCGAGGCGGGCGCTGAACCCCGCCAACGCTGGTGTGGCGGAACTCGTGCCGCTGAAGGGTTGGATCCCTCCATCAACAGTGGATGCGGCCATGCCCGCCAGCGGACTGATGACAAAGGGGCCGCTGGCACCGTCGGGCCCCGGACCTCGCGAAGAGTAGGTGACCACTCCACCGATGGGCACCGGTGAACCGAAAGTGGTTTGAGACAGCAACGGCTCTAGGTACGCGCCCACCACTACGCCAAAGGAAGGATAGAGAAGACCGCGGTTCATGGAGCCGCGGCCAGGGCCGTTGTTGCCCGCGCTGAAAAAATACGCCGCGTCGGTGTCCGCCAGGTAGGCCTCCAGCAAGCGCCCCATGGCTGCTTGGGCCGCCGCCGTGGGGAAGAATAGACTGTAGGACAGGTTCACGATGTCGGCCTGTTTGCCACCAGCCTTGAGCGCTCTCGCAACCTCGGCGATGGTGTAGCTCCTGCCGCCGAAGGAGTCGCCGAAGTGCACGTCGATGACTTGGGCACCGGGTGCCATGCCGTCAAAGGGGCGGCCGGCGATGCGGTGCCCCGCCGCGATGCTGGCCACGCCTTCGCCATGGCTTCCGGTTTCCGCTTGCAGCTCGGGTAGGGTGAGAAGCAAAGTTTTCTCAGGATCGGCAACTCCCGCAAGGCATCCTCGCAGCGGGTGATCCAGGGCGGGCTTCGTGGGAGAAAGAAGATCAGCGGTATTCGCGATGTCCACGCCGAGAGTGGAGCCATCGGGGAGTTGCCGCCCCCGACGCCCCGGTTGAGACCAGGGGATCAGCACGTCATCATCGGTGATGCGGCCATCGCTGTTGAAATCAACGAGTACCGCAACCCCCGTGGGGCTTTCCGCATAGAGGGCGGCAAGGCGCAGAACGTCCTCGTTTGCTTTGGTGGCAGCCACGGGCCGGGTGAAGAAACGCCCCCAGCCCATGCACTTCCGGGGGCGCCGGGTGAGTTCGGGGTTGATGCCACACGGGGTGAGATCGAAGGCTTTGCTCCGTGTGAATGTTTCTTGGGCAGGCACCAGTGCAGTGTCCATCACCCACGCCGCGCTTTGGGCGGCGGTGGTGGGCGCGGGCACGCCCGTGCCCGTGGCGCAACCGTCGGGGTAGGAATCCCGCAGCGGTAGCTGCCACAGGGGGCTCATGTTCAGGTGGCGCGCGATCTTGGGGGCGCCGGTGCTCGTCGTGAGAAGACCCGGGCGGTTTTCCGTGACGCCGTCATCCACCACGGCGATCTTCACGCCGCGACCGTCCGCTTGGGGATGGGCCGCTTCCCAGGCCGCCACTTCAAAAACTTCTTTGCCGCCGAAGAGCAGGCCCTCGTCAGGCAGGGCCGGGGCGTCGTTGAGCAGCACAGGCAAATCGAGGGCAACCACGCTGTCTTTGGCCCATTCTTCGTGGTGGGCGAGCACGTCGCTGGTGCCGACTCTGCGGGTTTCAAGGGTGCCGTCGGGGTGCAGGAGGGCCACGGCCACGGTGCCGCCATGGGATTTCAAATAGTCTTGTTCTGCGGTGGATAGCTCAGGGGCTGGTGCGGTGACCGCATTGCCAGCGTGGCGCGATGGAGCACCACCGCTGCAGGCATTCAGCAGCGTCGATGCGAAAATAAAAAGAAGCACACTACTTTTGTTCATGCCCCACCCCCGATGAAGAACGGTAGGGGGAGAGTGCGCAGGCAGCAAGGGGTGGCGTGAAATTTCTACGAAACCAATGCGGCGAGACTAACGCGTAGTGTCTAGTATTTTTGTCAGGTCCGCGATGACTTTTTCCGCACCGGTCTTGTTGTCGAGGTGCGTGTGCCAGTGATTTTGGGGATACACCACCGCCGTCATGCCTTCCGCGCAGCGGCCCAGGCAGCCCGAGGCATTGATGCGCACGCGACCGTGCCAGTCAGCGCGGGTTTTCTGGCAATGGGTTTTCAGCTGTTCACGTAAATCCGCCGCGCCCTTGGCGCCGCAGGATTCGCCATTGGGGCGGGTGTTGGTGCAAACAAAAACATGGGCATCAAGTTTTTTGGAGTCAGACATGAACCCACGTTACACCGCCAAGCATCGCTTGGCCAAGTTCCGCTTGGCGGAACTTCAGGGCTTGAAGTGGGGGGCTTGGGCCTCTGAAGTTCCGCCAAGCGGAACTTCGCAGCACGGTGCGGTGGGTGCGGCGCCGACGCGGTCATCGCAACTGGTTTAAATAAACGGAGCCTGCGATTTCCCCCGTGCCTTCATAGGTTGTGATTTGACTTTCATTGAGTGGCTCCGCGGTGTGGATCACGCTGAACGTGCGGCAGTGCTCCTCACAGGTACCGGGGCGGGGCCCTCCAAAACAGTAATCACCGCAGCTCGCCGCCGTTGCCGCCAGCTCCGCTGTCACCACGATGGTGGTGACAACAGTGAAGTTCGCGGAAATAAATTCAGTGGAGCCCGCGGGCACCGTGCACCCCGCCCCCCGCCATGTGGCGAGGTTCTTTGCGAGGCGGAGGACGGCGAGGCCCGTGCCATCGGTGGGCACAATGGCGTCGTAGGTGCCGCTCAAAGTGGTGTTGAGGCTTTGGCAGGATCGCGAGAGCACCTTGCCCATGCCCTGGATGGTGATGGTGGCATGGACGGTGTTGTCGCCGCTGGCCCCGCCATTGGGGAAGAATACGCCAATGCGTGCGACCTTGCTGGGCTCCGTGGGCTCGCTGCTGGCAGGGCGGCACGAAGAGAGAGTCGCCGCGGCGAGGAGTAAGTACAGTGCGTGGAGTTGAGACGTCATCGTTGCCCCCTGAAGCATCCTGCTTCCCAGCCCAGAAATACTCCTCCTCGCGGGGGGATCAAAATAAAAACTGATTACGCACCGTGCGGATGATGGGGCAATCTGACTCAGGGGTATGTTGCAAATCCCGTGGGGAGCGTTGGCGTCACGAAGCGTGGCGGCAGCAGTCTGCGGACGCGCTCCAGGTATGCCAGCCCCGGCCGCAGCATGTGTTCCACAGCCAGGTCCCGGCGGTAAGAGGGATCCTGCTCCGCAGCCGGGGCCAGGAGCTTCAGGTGCGCGGAGCTGAACCCCACGGTGGTGATACCAGAGGTGCCTGTGCTCACCATGCGGTCCACATCCAGGCCGAGACTGCTCATGATGTCAGCGCCGCCATCGAGCGTGGTGATGGCTCCCTCCAGCATTGGTTTCATGTTGTCGATGTAGAGCCAAAGAATATCCTGTACGTACTGAGCGTGACTCGGGTTGCTGCCCATGGCTGCGCCCTTCTGCAAATAGAGGTACTCAGCGACCAGAGCCGTAACTTCATCCAGGCGGAACTCCCCGTTGAGGTAGATCCCTTCCAGTTGCATGCGACGGAAGCGTTCCCTCACCATCTGACCCAACGGGTCTTGGCCGACGTAGAAGCTCAGCCGTGGCGGCACGTCGCCGAGCTCGATGGGGGGCTTGCCAGGGAGTCCCGTGCGGAGGTCCTGGGCCACTCGGGCCCAGAAAGCGTCGGCAGGGATGGTCACTGACTCTGGCGAGTGGAAATGCTTGTAGCTCACGCGCTGAAAACTCAACAGGCCCGGTTGAGGGCTTCCTTCGTAGTTGTACACGCCATCCACGCCGTCTTCTTCGAAATGAAATTGATCCCCCATCATGAGTCTGCGGGTGCGAAGGCGTGATGCCGCCAGCTCATGATCCTTGTGCAGTTCCATGAGGTCGATGGTGTGGTGGACGAGCTCGTGGATGGTGGCGCTGTGAAACTGGGGCGAGAGGAATTCGGCCCAAGGTATGGCGAGCATGCGAGGCGAGCTGTAGTAGAGCGCCATGGCGCCCCTCAGTTGCAGAGTGGCGGTATCCATTACCAATGCCGTGTTTTGCCCCGCGAGGAGCGCTGCCAACCGGGAAACGCGATGAGGAGAGGCATTAGGCATGATGTGGAGCAGGGGTGTTCCCGTGTGGGGGTGGATTTGTGGCACCACGGTGAGGCCAAACGTTCGTTCCAGGAGGGGGCGCATCTCAGTGATGACCGCTTGGGCCCGCGCCAGATCAGGGGCTGCTTGGAAGTTTTCCACAAGCTTGATGATGTGCTCAGGCCATGCGCCCAGGTGGGCTGCACAGTCCATGTTGGCTTGCGCGGAAGTAATCAAGGCCACGGCGAGAGCTGCGTGAGGCACGATCATGATGAGTCTTTTGAA
>CAYHWW010000038.1:0-22747 GCA_964360145.1 uncultured Oligoflexia bacterium
ATCGTACGTTTTCTCTTGCATCGCAGGGTGGGTCCATACACGGGCTACTGCCCGCCGCGTGGAGCCACGAGGAGGAGCAACGAAGCAGATGGCCCTTTATCGACGATCTACGCCGCCTTCGCCGCGCACTTGGTGGGAATGCTGATAAGAAACCGGGTGTCACCATCCGCGTCGCTTTCGGCCCAGATCCGACCGCCATGGTTGGTGATGATCTCCTTGCAGATGGCCAGGCCCAAACCGGTTCCGCCAGCACCGCTGTGGGTTTTGCTGCTCTGGATGAACTTATCGAAGATCACGCCCAACTCGTCCGCGGGGATACCGACGCCATTGTTGGCGACAATACATTCCGTCGTGCCGAGGGCTTGACTCATGCGGATACACACCGTGGTCCCGGCGTTGGAGAACTTCACGGCATTGGAAACAAGGTTGCGCAGCACCTGCTGCATTTTCTCCGCATCGACATTGACCATCACGGGTCGCGCAGGGATGTCCGCGCACAGCGTGACATTCTTTTCGGTGCCGGAGGCTTTCATCTCGGAAATGACCGCATCCGTCATTGCTGCGAGGTCCGCTTCCGCCATGGAATAGGTGACCTTCCCCGATTCCAGCTTGGCCAGGTCAAGCAGGTCGTTGAGCAGCGCCATCAGTCTACTGCCACTCCCATGGATCTCGTCGAAATAGGACTTGAGCTTCTCTTTCGTTGCCGTCTCGATTTTTTGTTGCCCAAAGCGGGCAAAGCTCAGGATGCCATGCATGGGCGTGCGCAGTTCATGGGACATATTAGCGAGAAAAACTGACTTGGCGCGGTTGGCCCTTTCCGCCGCTTCCTTAGCCACGCGGAGATCCGCCGTGCGCTCCTCCACGGCCTTACGGTAGTACCTCTCGCTGGCCAAGGTCTTCTGGTTAGCCTCAAGGAGTTCCCGGGAGCTCAGCTCCATCACCCTCTCGATGAACGACCTGTCGGTTTCAAAGTCCATGTAAGTCTGGTTCACCGCCTCGATGAACGCCGCAAGATCGCCCTGCACGCGGCTCGCCTGGCCCTGCTCCGCAAGGTGCCTCTGGACTTGGCGCTGGAGGAGCTTATGAAGCTTCGTCATCCGACTCCATGAAGGACGTGATGGTCATGGTTTGGTTGTGGAGCTCGCACTTGGCGTTGGGGGTAAATGGCGAAATTTCCCCATAGGAATAAAACCCCGTGATGGCGGTCTTGGGGCCGAAGATTTCGCGGACGCCCTCAACCTCTTCCTCGACCCTCTGCTTGAGGACGAGCTTGCGGCCCACGCAGCTGATGAGCAGCGCCAGCTCCGGAGAGGCCTTCTTTAACGACATGCTTTTCTCAGCGGCGCCCACGGCGCCTTCGATGAGCCGGTCAAAGTTGGCCTTCATGAAGCGCACATAGGTCCCCTCGGGGACATCGCCCGCGAAAGTCATGCTCTGGGTTTTCTCGTCCACGGCGAGGATGGTGCGCACGAGCCCGCCCTTGGAGTCATCCGAGCGTAAGCACAAGGGGAACAACAGTGCGCTGCCGGGCAAGTCCTTGGCATGGGTCCCGAGATAGACCTTGTAGAGTTCTAGGGCGGATTGGCCATCCAGCTCATAAAGCACGTTGCCCTTGGACTTGGTGATCAGGCGTTCAGACCCGAAGGGATCCCAGCCCCCCAACGAAGCGGAGCGTATCTTGATGTGGGAACCGTAAAGGCCCACCACTGCGATGCTATCATTGGAAACTTCGGACCCAGCGATGACCAATGTTTCGTGGAATCTGTCCTTATCGCCTGCAAGCCCCCCCGTCACCGTCACCGGGGAAGGGAGCCCCTGGCTCAGCCCCTTGACGAGCTCACTGCCATTCACCGCGAGCCCCACGGACAAAACAAGCACATGGGTGAGATCCTGATGTTCCAAGGAAGAAGCCAGCTTTAGGCCCGCTTCAAAGCTGTCTTTCACCGTGGGCAGATGCAAGCTCGCCGAGCGCATCTTGGTTTTCTCGAATTTGATGGCCATGGTCGTGATGGAATCGTCGTAGACCCGATCTTGGAAAATTTCTCCCGAAGTGGAGCAGCCGAAGAGATAGGCCCCAGGATAGAAACCCTGAATTTGATCCAAAAGATTTTTCTGTTTGAGCAGGGAAGTCTCGCCGAACACGAACACGAGGTCCGCCGCGCCAGCCAGCTCAGGGCCCGCGGGTGTCCACCCCTTGCCTACGGTCCAATGTCTTTGCTCTAATTTCATTCAAGCCTCGCATGTGAAAACATACAGCAATAATTCCAACGCCCTTCGCATCATAAGTATCGGCACGGCAGCGGCTATTATATATATTTTGTTTGTCATGGCTCATGCCAGGACACTAGGCAACTTTGGGCCATGGATCCATCAAAGCGGCATCGCCCTGGGGGTGTGGCGCCTGCCCCCAGGGCTTACCCGTCACATGATCGCTGCGGGGTCAGGAGCCACGTCTGGTATGTGGTCCAATGCACCAAGATCCAGATCCTTCTCGGTCTGAACCGCTCCGAAGCGAGAGCCCATGAACTGCACCCGCTCGCCCACCACCTGAACAACGCCCTTTTTGGCGCCATTGCTCACATAGGTGTGGGAATCCAAGTGCCCTTCCACGAGAACCGTGGAGCCCTTGCGCATAAAGCGGGAACAAAGCTCCGCTTGGTGGCCCCAGACCATGACCCGATGCCACTGGGTCTGGGTGATTTTATCGCCAGCGGCTTTGCCCTCTTCGGGCTTTTGCTTGACGACTTTATGAACTGCAACCGAGAGCCTTACGTAAGGCGCACCCGTTGCAGAGTGTTTGAGTTCCGGATCCGAACCGAGACGACCGGTAAGGAACACGGTGTTTGTATCAATCGATGACATGCGTCACCTCCTTGCGCCGCGTTAAGCAAGTGCCGGGCCAACAAGAAAAGCCCTTTGCATCGCATAACGCCTACAGTAGGCTGCTGGTATTTCCGACGTTTTCACCTCTGCAACAGGAGATCCGCCATGAAGTTCCATTCCTCTTTGCTCACCATTCTCACGATCGCCGCATTGGCAGCATTGTCTGGCTGTAAAGGGGCCCAAAAGTCCGGGGACAGCGAAGGCGGGGGCGGGGGTTCTGTATCGGAATCCGACATCAACAGTGACATGGCCGACTCTGATTCCGGTCGGGCCATGGGCCTCCAAACTGTCCATTATGATTACGACTCTTCCAATCTCTCCGGGGAGGCAAAAGCTACCCTGAACCAAAATACCTCCATCATGAAGGATAACGGGAGTGTTAAGATCCAGATTGAAGGGCACTGCGACGAGCGGGGCGGCATTCAATACAATATCGCCCTTGCCGAGCGCCGCGCTAAGTCCGCCAAAAGCTACTTGGTGGAGCACGGCGTGCCCGCTAACCGCATCTCCGTCATCTCTTATGGCAAAGAAAAACCTCTCGATCCTGGACACTCTGAAGACGCTTGGGCGAAGAACCGCCGGGCAAATTTCCGTATCACCGAGAAGTAATCTCTACCGTCCGGTAAAGATCTTAAAAAGGGCTGGGCCTCTGGGCTCGGCCCTTTTTCTTTTCGCCTGCAGCATCGCCGTCGTCCGCCCCGTGCAAGAAATGGCCGTCGCTGATGCCGCCCTGCGGGCCGCCCGGGAAGTGAACGCCGACGCCATTGAGGGCACCAACATCCCCGAAATGTATCGCGCTGCCGCGGACAATCTCTTCAAGGCCAAGCGAGAGTACCGCCTGAAAAACTTCGACCGCGCCAAGAAATATGCCCTGAAGGCCACCATGCTGGCGGAAAAAGCTGAGTTCGAGGCCGTGAAAGCCGGTGGCGCCACGCCTGAAGCGGCTGCCTCCCGGGAGAACATGGGCTTTGAAGGCGCTGCCAACGACACTGACCTCGGCTTCGATCAGTCCATCAATACCGGCGATGAGCCCCCCCTTCCCAGTAAGCTCAAAGACAAGCCCCAAGAAGGCCAAGCCCCCAGTGCCCAGAACGAAGAACCAGAGGACACGAGTCGGCTGGCGGAAGGTGAGGAAACCAAACCCACCGCGGAAGATAAGGGCGCCGCAACGAAACCCGCCACGCCTCCGGTACCAGCCACACCGCCATCGTTGTAGAAGCGCGTTTCCCGAGGCACAATGCCTTATGAAGATAAAAGCGCTGGTCCTCATCCTCCTTGCCACATCCCTTTCCGCCTGCCTGAAAACCCGCGCTCAAGTGCGGCAAGAACAGGGAGGCGAGGAGCAGTCAGAGGAAGGCGCTGCCCCCGCGGCGGGCAAAGCTCCCAGTTACGCCCTTGATGAGGTGAAGACGGAGATCACCCAGCTCGGTGGCCGCGTCGAAGTGCTGGAACACACGCAACAGACGGCCAACCTGCCCGGGCTTCGTGAGTCAGTGAATAAGCTGCAGCTCCAAACAGCGGATATAGAGAAAAACCAGGTCCTCATCATGGAGGAGCTCAAAGCGCTCAAAGACGCCGCCAACCAAGAGAAGACCCACGCCGAAGAGACCGCACGGGTCAAGGCCAACCCCCGGGACGCGTTGAGCAATGCCTACGGCCTTCTCGAAACGAAAAACTACGAAGGCGCGGCGGAAGCATTCCAAAAAGTCATCGGCGCCAAGCCGTCCAACAAAGATTCCGTCGAAGCCCACTTCGGCTTGGGCTCCGCCCAGTACCACCTCAAAGACTACAAGAAGGCCATCGTCACCCTTTCCAAAGTGCAGGAGCTTTCCGCAAAATCCCCCCGGGTACCCTCGAGCCTTTATTTGATCGGACGCTCCTTCGATAAACTCAACATGAAGAAAGAAGCCGCGGGCTTCTATTCAGAACTCACGGAACGCTTCCCAAAATCAGTGGAAGGTAAAAAGGTACGCGGGGCCAAAAATTAGCCCGCACATTCTCCTCGCGCTCAGCGTTGGTCTCATCGCAGCCGGTTGCTCGTCTTCGGAAACCACGGCCCCTTCCGCCGCGGCGGAGCCCCTGGCTGACCTGCTGCCCGGCGTAAAAATCGCCTACACCGCCAACATCTCCGGCGACATCGAACCCTGCGGTTGCCGCAGCAACCCCACGGGGGGGCTCGTGCGCTTCTGGGAACTTTTCCGCCGTGAGGGGCTCGACGATCAAGGGGCATCCCTTCTCTTTGATAGTGGCGATCTGTTCTTCGCCTCCACACCGGCGCCCCCCTTTCTCGTCAATCAGTGGAAAGCCCAGGCCCAGGGCCTCGTTCAAGCCATGAACGAACTGGGCTATGACGCCGCCGCCCCCGGGGATTTGGATTTTGCCGCGGGGTTGGCGGCCTTTGACGAGTTGCGGAGCGCGGCGCGCTTTCCCTTCCTCTCAGCCAACATACGCAAAGATGGAAAAGAATATCTGAAGGCCCATCGAATTTTCACTCGAGGTGGCAAGAAAGTAGCTGTTTTCGGCCTTTTTGACGAGGGGCTGCCACTTCCGACGAGCCTCACCGCCGAGCCCCATCTCGACGTCGCGCGCGCCCTGGTGCCCCTGTTGCGCCGCCAAGCCGACATGGTGGTGGCCCTCACTCACTTGGGCGTGGAGAAAGATCAAGAGCTGGCTCGCCAGGTTTCAGGCATTGATTTCATTATCGGGGGCCATAGCCAGAGTTTTTTACAGGAGCCCCTCCGGGCCGGAAGCACGGCGATCTTCCAAACGAGTTTCCGCAATCAGCACGTGGGCGTCATCGTGGGCAATACCCACCGCATGATGCCCCTCGATGAGGAACTGGAACCCAAATCAGAGACCGCACGGAAGACTAACCCCATGGTGAAGCTCGTCGCTGACACCAAGGCCCACGTCGCGGAATTGAACCGCCAAGCGGAAGCGGAGCTGCTCACGACCGCGGCACCGAACCAACTCAGCGTCCCCCGCTACCAAACCTTCACGGCCTGCGTGGAATGCCATAGGCCCCAGTTCGAGTTTTACCGCCGCACGCCCCACGGCCGCTCCTACTTGGCCCTCGTCAGCAAGGGACAAAACTACAACAAGGACTGCTTGAAGTGCCACACCCTGGGCATGAACGAAGAAAGCGGTTGGACCCAGGTGGAGCAGCTGGTGTGGGACATGAAAGGACGCCCCGTGAAACCAGCGGACTTCGCCCGGCGGCTACCCACCATGGCTGCGACCCAAGTATCCCATCACCAAAAGGCCTACCTCAACGTCCAATGCGAACACTGCCATGGCGCCGCGGACCAACACCCCTTCGGCGCCTCAGGCTTCAAGAAACCTGTTGTTTCTACGACTTGCCTCCAATGCCACACCCCTGACCAGGCCCCAGGCTGGTACAAGGACGGCAAGGCCAATGAGGCCGTCATCAGCGGCAAAATCAAGATGATGACCTGTCCTCGACGATAAACAGATCCTCAGAATAATTCTCTCGACCCCTTGCGTCATCCCCTGCTCTCAAATAGGACTTTGCCGTGGGTTTGAGGGGTTTCAAAATACTGAGAGTACTCTTTCTATTCTTTGGTGCGGGGCTTTCCGCCGCCCAAGGCGCTCGTATGCCGGAGCGCCGTGCACTCATTATTCAGGGTGACGACCCCATCTTTAGCAATGCCACGTTGCTACTCAACGACACATTGGTGGGCAGGGGTTATGCAACCACTGTAGCCCGCTCCACAGCTGATGCCCCCCTCTCCAGGGAGATGGCTCTGCAGGCCCTGGGCGAACTCGGACTGCGCTCTATTGAGAGCGACTCACTTCTCTTATTACTCCATTGTCACGGCTCGCCCACGGGCATCAGCCCCAGTGGCACGACCACAAGACAGCACCGGTGCTGCCTCAACAGTGGATGCAGCTCCTTCATTTCCATGGCAGACCTGGAAGCCGTCGTCGTTCAAGCCCTGCCCGCCCACATCACCATCGTGGACCGCAGCTGCTACAGTGGCAACACCGTGCTGGCACTGGGTGCCTCCACTGAAGCCGCGGCAAGGGACACCTGCGCCATCTCCGCAAGCTCCCAGACCAACTTCTCCTACTGGGGAACCCCCGAGTTCGCGCCATTCTTAGGTGCCCCTGAAATGACGAAACCCCGGGATGTGGCTCTGCACGCCCAAATGGCATTCCTCTCTCGCAGACCTCTATTTGTGGATCAACGTGTCTTTGCATCCGGCTGCGCGGGCACCATGGGTTTACGCAATCTCCTCGCATTCGTCAGGGCGCCCATCTTTCCCTATGATCAAACTTTATCCAAGTCCCAGAGGGCGGCGCTCAGCGTCCTCAACGACAATGCTCCCAGCGTCAATTTAGGCAGCACAGCTGCCTTCACCTCGGACGCTGATCCGCGAATGGGGTTATCGGCCCGCCTGGGCCTGCTCCGCCCCGGTTGGATGAGTGGGGACAGTGAACTCGAAGCGGCCCTGACCGCGCTGGACTCCCTCTGGTCAGCAGCCCCACTGGCTGACCGACTGGATGGAGCCCTCACTCAAGTAAGAACCACTTATGACCACGGCTCCCTTCGGCCCTCAACACCGTGGCCCACCCGCAATGACATGGTCAGTACCATCAGCACTCTAGTGCATCGCCTCCAAGTGCATCGGCAAGAAATGGATCAAGCCGCCGACAGCCTCGCGCCATTGGCTCTTCGCTCCCAGGCTTTTAACGGCCCCCCACCGCCCCCCTCCATGGCTACACGTCGGCCCTCTGGGGCTGATGACCGGTGGGAGAACTACGCGCTCACCATGGCTCTTGCAGATGTTGTGATCGGACATCTCAACGCCATGCGGGTTGATGCGCGAGACCTCAACATCCTCCTCAGCGTGGCTGAAGATGCCATGTGCGCCGCCAACGATGGCCCCTGTTCTGTAGATCGCCGATAAAGGGCCATCTGCTTCGTTGTCGTTCGTCGCGGCCTCCACGCAGCGGGCACGAGCCCGCTTTGGTCGCTCACTCGTCGTCGCGCCTCGCATCTGGCCCTTTCTCGACGATCTACAAAAACCAATCTCGGTGATACAACCTGTTCCCGTCGCCCGGGACTTTAAATAAAACACATGTTAGTTTGCAGGCTATGAAGCCCCTACTCGCCCTTGAGACCTCTTGCGACGAGTGCTCCGCCGCCGTCGTCGAGGCCGGGCAAGGCCAGGGCCGCGCCCGCGTCCTTTCCCACTCCGTCTATTCCCAGATTGAGCTCCATCGCCCCTACGGCGGCATCGTGCCCGAGGTGGCCTCGCGCAACCACCTGGAGATGGTGAACCCCGTCATCTCTGAAGCTCTCTCCCAGGCGGGCCTCACCTTCCAGGATTTGGGCGCCATCGCGGTCACCAACCGCCCGGGCCTCATCGGTGCGCTGCTAGTGGGCGTATCCGCGGCCAAAGCCATTGCTTACGCCCTGCAAATTCCCCTCATCGCCGTGGATCACTTGCAGGGGCATCTGCACTCCCTTTTCATTGATGGCCAGGACCGCTGCCCGCCGCTCTCAGAGAGCCATCTGCCCCTCCTGGTATGCTTGGCCAGCGGCGGCCACACGAGCCTCTACATCGTGGAGGATCTGCCCCCCAAGCCCCTGGGGGCCCGCAAAATCGCCGAAAGCCGCGATGACGCCGCGGGGGAAGCCTTTGATAAATGCGCCAAACTCATGGGCCTGCCCTACCCTGGCGGCAAGTACATCGATGAGCTTGCGCGCACGGGGAACCGCAAAGCCTTCGCCTTCCCACGGCCAATGAAAGGCTCCCTCGACTTCAGTTTCAGCGGCCTGAAAACCTCCGTGGCCCAGCAGCTGGTGAAGCTGGGGTTCGAGCCCCACGTTTTTGGTGAGGTGAAAACAGATCGCTGTCCCCAGGGCCAACAGTTGAATGATCTCTGCGCCTCTCTGCAAGAAGCCATTGTGGACGTGCTCATGACCCGCATCAGTCGAGCTGCGGATGAGAACGGCGTTCGAGCGGTGGCGGTGGTGGGTGGCGTTTCCGCCAACAGCCGCTTCCGTGCGGCCCTAGCCCAGACTGTGAAACTGCCCGTGCTCTATCCCGACTCTGTTTATTGCACGGACAATGCCGCCATGATCGGAAGCGCGGCCCTGTTTCAGCAGGCCCGGGGCGAGCTGCTCACCGGCGACGCGCTGCTCAAGCTCAATGCCAGCTCCAGCTCGGAGGCTCCTGCGTGAGAACACGTCGTCAGGCCCTGGGGCAACACTTTTTGAAAGATCAGGGCGTTGTGGACCGCATTCTGAAGATGGCCGAGAGCCGCTTCGATGCAAAGCGCGCCGGGAGCATCGTGGAAGTGGGCCCGGGCCGCATGGCCATCACCTATGGTTTGGCGGAACTGGCTTCCAGCAAGGGCGTGCCTCTGTACCTGGTGGAGCGGGATCGCAAGCTGGAGCCCATTCTGCGGGAAGGCCTTGCGGGCTTGGAGGCGGATCTGCGTTTTTTTGATGCGGCCTCCGAGACCATGAAGGAGCTCATCGTGGAACTTGCCACCTCAGGCAAGGGCCCCGTGCTCTTCGTATCCAACCTGCCCTACTCTGCCTCATCCCAGATTCTCGCCCGCCTCTGTGAAGTGCGTGAGCACTTGAGCGGCGCCGTGGTGATGATGCAAAAAGAACTGGCGGGCCGCTTGCTCGCCAAGCCCGGCGACCGGGGCTCAGGTTCTTTCAGCTGGCTCATGCAGAGCTACTTCAAGAATCAGGGCTCTTTTGACGTGTCCCCTGGCGCCTTCTATCCGCCCCCCAAGGTCATGAGCACGGTGCTGGATCTGGTGCCTTTGGATAAACCCATGCTGGCGGACGCCACTGAAGCCGCGGCCTTTGAAACCTTCTCCAAGCGCATCTTCGGTGGCCGCCGGAAAATGCTACGAAACCTCGCCGAAGGCCTCGATGAAGTAGGCTTCAACGCCTTAGGTCTCACGGGCCAAGAGCGCCCCGAGGCCATCAGCTTGAACCAGGCCCTGGCGTTGTTTCGGGCTTTGCGGGCGCTGCACGGATAATTTAAGCGGTCTTACTCTGCAGAGCTCGACCCCACAGACTGAGAATGGGCCCCATCACGGGATGAAGATGGCGCGACCTCAGCGGCTTCTGTGCTGAACTCAAAGCGATTTCTATAAGCCCTAGTTAAGTCATGGAACGTTAAGCGGCGCCTCACGGGATTACCCTCGCTAGGATAGCCGTAATCAGAACGTGACGTTTCCTGTTGCCCGCCGCAAATCAATGAATATGAATGACCCTGCGTGTCCTGGAAGGTGAAGCCTGCCGTATCGCGGTCATTGATCACATGCAGATTAGTGTCATAGGCATGTCGCTCGGAATGGGCGGTAATATCGTCGATAATGCTATGGACCCAACCTGGGTCACGAGCTGTCGAAGTGATGCGATATTCACCTGCGGGAATGGATCTAGTGCCACGCCAGTCGTGTTGATCTGGCCATCCACGAAGCAACAGTCGATGTAAGACCATCTCTCCATGCGGCGCGCTACCTCGCAGTGTCCTCCACCGCGCCCAGCTGGAATCTCAAAGGGCTACGAAGCACAAATGTACCGTCAGAGCGAAGACTCTAAAGCGATGCTGCCCGTGCATGCGCTATCGACGGCAATGTCGAGTACACCAGCAGGAAACTAAACAATGCGTGAGCAATGATTTTAAACATTTGGATCACCCTTCCTACGCATGATTTTGCCCTAGCCCTTATAGGGATGGGGTTTAAAATTCTAAGTTGAGTCTGCAGATTTTGCCCAGATCGTCTCATTACTGCGATGACGGTTCATCATGAATGTCACAACTACAGTCGCCTCAAGCCCTGTGCATTGATCTCGAAGACTGTACCCTGACTTTGCATGGCCCGAGTCCAGACGCTGGCCTTCGCCTCCATGGCTTTGAGCTCGGTATGGATGATGTCCCGAGCCCAGTGACCCATGCGAGATTCTTGGGCGTTGATGTGGATGTAGCGATCCATGGTGCGCTTGTCCTTGCCCCAGCTGATGATGCGGGTGAAGGCTAGTTTTTCCCAGAACTGACCCTTAGCTTTACCCTTCTTTGCCCCAGTGCAAATGCGAGCCACCATGCCGGTGAAAGTGCGCAGGAAGGCGATGAAACCCTGGCGGGTTTTCGCTTGAGTCGTGATGTGGAGGTGGTTGCCCACATTGGCGAAACCTAGGATTTTCACGTGGTTTTTCGCAGCATCGGCGTGGAGGCGCGTTTCGATGCGGCGGCGGCTGTTGGTCTTCAGCATGCTGTACACGCCGCGGGCTCGATGGCTCCTCAACACGATGTGCATGGGGCTCTTTGTAGCGATGGGGCGTGTCATTTTCCGGTGGCCTTTGACGAAGTCGCCGCCGTGTTGCTTGCGGGGTTTTAGCGATTTATCGAGAAAGAGTTGGGTCTGGCGGGCCATGGTGGTGTTCTATAAAGATCCTTTCGTTATGTCTAGGGGCTATGTTTTATTTATTAGATAATGGCAGCCATTTCATTAGCTAAACGGAAGGTTGGAGGGGCTGAGCCTCTTGCGGGCTTGCCCTCCACCATTATCTTTGCTGTAGTTTGGGATCCGTTCCGCCCCAACTGGGTTTAAAGCACGATAGGGGATGGGAGGAGCCCGCAAGAGGCTCACTCCCATCCCCACCAACAGTAAAAAAGCTCCCCCAGAGTCCCAGGGACCCCAACCCCCACCGTATTCTTGTAAAACCCCGACTTTTGGGCCACTCTTCCGCCTATGTTGCAGAAGCTTTTCAGCACATTCCGCACCAATTTGATTTCCGGGGCCTTGGCGCTCATACCCCTGGTTGCCGTGGTGTGGATCGTCGCTTGGCTTTGGGGCCTCGTAGAAGGCTTCCGCGATTTTTTCCCCATGGGGTTGGATCCACGGGTGTTCTTTGGCATCCAAGACGTCATCGCCTTGGCCCTGCTCAACTGGCTCATCACCATCGTGGTTCTCGTGGCCATCGTACTTTTCGTGGCCATCGTGGGCTTGGTATCCCGCAATATCCTGGGCCGCCGCATCCTTGCCGTGGTTCACCATTTTGTGAACCGCATCCCCGTACTGAGCGCGGTGTACTCCACCCTTGAGCAACTCCTCGACACCTTTGCCTCAAATAAAGGCAAGAGCTTCCGCCGTGTCGTGCTCGTGGAGTTCCCCCGGACCGGCATTTGGACCATTGGTCTCGTCACGGGGGATCGGGATCATAGCCCCATCGCCGACTCCAACGAGAAGTTCATCAATGTCTTCATCCCCAATACACCGCTCCCCACCAACGGCTTCTTTCTCATGGTGCCCGAGAGCCAGGTACGCCCCTCGGATCTCACCGTGGAAGAGGCCCTGAAACAGGTCATCTCCATGGGAATGTTGCAGTAAGCCATGGCCAAGAAAGATGACAAAAAAAACGATCCACAGATCTGCGTCAATAAGAATGCGACGCGAAATTTCCATCTTTCCGATCGCATCGAAGCGGGTCTGGTGCTGTTGGGCACGGAAGTGAAATCCATCCGCACGGGCAGCTGCCATATCAACGATGCCTATGCGTACCCCGAGCGCCACGAGCTGTTCCTCATGAACATGCACATCGCGCCCTACAGCCACGGCAACCGTTACAATCATGATCCATTGCGTCGCAGGAAACTCCTTCTCCACAAGTTGGAATTGAGTAAACTCTTGGGTGCTGTTACAGAAAAAGGATTCACCTTGGTGCCCATCAGGCTCTATTGGGTCAAAGGCAGGGTCAAAGTGGAAATCGCTTTGGGTAAGGGTAAAAACAAGGGGGATAAACGAAATGACGTTCAACGCCGAGATGCACAGAGAGAGATCGACCACGCGACAAAGCGCTCTAGGTAAAATCATGGGTGGCGCGTCGGCATCTGAGCGGATTTGTTTCCCCACGGTTACAGCGGCCTTCCTGAATCAGGTCGCAAAACGCGGCAACACCCTTGCCGTCCACACCAAGGTGGGCACCGAATACAAGGGCCTCACCTGGAAGCAGCTCCATGAAGAGATGCGACTGATCTCCCTGGGCCTCCAGCAGTTGGGCGTAAAAAAAGAGGATAAAGTCTGCATCGTATCCAATACCCGCCTGGAGTGGCTGGAGTGCGACATGGCCATTCTCGGCAGGCGCGCCATCACCGTGCCCATCTATGCGTCCAACACCGCTGAAGACAGCGCCTACATCTTCAACCACTCCGAAGCCCATGTGGTATTCGTGGAAGACGACAAGCAGCTCGAGAAGTTCCTCAGCATGAGGGACAAACTCACTGGCCTCTCGAAAATCGTGGTCTTCGCCCCCACCAACGCCCGCAAGCTTGCTGACGAGAAAGACGTGATCACGCTGGCCGCCTTGAAAGAGCTGGGCAAGCGCTCCAAAAAAGACGATTTCGATGACAATCTACAGGCCGCCCAGCCCCAGGACGTCTTCACGATCTGCTACACCTCCGGCACCACCGGCGTGCCCAAGGGCGTTGTTCTCACCCACGACAGCCTGGCCTCCATCCTCGAAGACATCGAGCGGTCCTTCGGCAAACACGTGGGCGAAAATGACATTACCCTGACCTTCCTGCCGTTCAGCCACATCTTCGGCAAAATCGAGGCCATGGCCTCTTATCACTTCGGCTGGCAAACCTATTACGCCGAGAGCATCGACAAGCTTTTCACGAACATCGGTGAAGTACGCCCCACCATGCTCTTCGCCGTGCCCCGGGTATTCGAGAAGGCCTATAACAAAATCAAGGTATCCGCTGACGAGGGCAGCGAGCTGAAGAAGCTGCTCTTCCGCTGGGCCACGGACGTGGGACGCGAGTATTATGAGCACATCTGGAATCGCCGCCGCCCGCCGCTGAAGTCCGTTTTGCAGTTCGAACTGGCCAAGCGCCTAGTGCTCTCCAAGGTCTACGCCAAATTTGGCGGCCGCATGCGCTGGTGCGTGGCCGGTGGGGCGCCGCTGCCCCTTGAGGTGGCGAAGTTCATGCAAATCGTGGGCATGACCATCCTTGAAGGTTACGGCCTCACGGAAACCTGCGCCCCCGTGACCCTCAACACCCCCGACAGCTGTAAGTTCGGCACCATTGGCAAGCCCCTGCCCGAAGTGGCCATCAAGCTTGACGCCGACGGTGAGCTCCTCATCAAAAGTCGCAAGGTCTTCCGCGAATACTACAAAAACCCCGAGGCCACCCGTGAGGTCTTGGTGGATGGCTGGTTCCATACCGGCGACATCGGCGCCATCGACCCCGAGGGGTTCGTGCGTATCACCGACCGGAAAAAGGACCTCATCATCACCTCTGGAGGCAAAAATGTGGCCCCCCAGAAGATTGAGAACCTGCTCAAAACCCAGCGGTACATCAATCAGGTCATGGTGGTGGGAGATAAGCGCAACTACCTCGCCGTCATTGCCACCCTGGACAAAGAAGACGTCATTAAGTACGCGAAAGAAAACAATATTTTATTCAGCGAGTATTCTGAATTAGTGAAACACGACAAGATTCAGGCCCTCGTACAGAAGGCCGTGGACCATGTGAATAGCACGCTGGCCAGCTTCGAGTCCGTGAAGCGGTTCCGCATCTTGCCCTTTGAGCTCACCATCGAGGGGGGGGAGATCACCCCGTCCCTGAAGCTCAAGCGCAAGTTCTGCAACGAAAAATACAAGGCCATGATTGACGAGATCTATGGTACAGCCGAGATCTCTTGATTTTTCATAGGTTTAACTAGTCTGTGGAGGAGTAGTCATGGCACGCGTCACTATTGAAGATTCTTTGGCCCAAGTTGAAAGCATGTATCAATTGGTCCACGTTGCCACCCACCGCACACGCCAACTGCTCGCCGGCGCCCACAGAACTGTTTCCTGCAAGAACAAAGACATCGTCACTGCCCTTCGTGAAATCGCCAAGGGGCATGTGCAAGTCTACACCAACGAACAAAAAGACGACGAGTAGGAGCGCTCATCGTGCGCATCTGCTTCGTTGCTCCTTCTCGCGGCTCCACGCGGCGGGCAGCAGCCCGCCTTGGTCGCTCGCTCGTCGTCGCGCCTCGCATCTGCATCACGCTGAGCGCTCCTAACCCAGACTTAAATATGGCGGCCGCTTAGGATTTTGCGTTCTATGATCTCCAGCATTTCGTGGGTTCGTGTGGTGTCGTGGTTTTCTTCGTCCACGTCGCTCCAACCCTTGAAGGCGCCTTCTGAGGAGAGGTTTTCCACTTCCTCTTCTGTCTGGACGTCCACGAGAACGCCGATGATCTGGCGTTTGATGCTGATCTTGTACTTGTATCGCACCTGCAAATGCTTGCGCCGGGGCTGACCATTGACCAGCACATCGATGTATTTCTGGCTTGAGGTGCTGTAGGCCCAGTCCGTGACGGCCCTGCCCTCTTCTTCACTGGCCTCTTCAAGTTTGTATTCTGACAGAGCCTCTTTCACGCCCTTCCACACCACTGCATAGTCATACTCCATGACCTTGGAGGTCTTCTGCTCCGCAAAGGCTTGCTTCTTGTATTCAGCGGAAGAGCATGCGGAGAGCGTGAGGAGCAGCGCAAGGCCAAGAGTTCTCATAGTAGATCCAGGATAATGCGCGAAGGATGAGTGAGGGCGAAGGCTTCGACTTTGGTGCCTGCCTTGGAGCGGCTGTTCAACAGCAGCTCCACCGTGGCAAGACCATCCTCCACCCGGGGCATGATGTTCACTGCTTTGATTTTTGAGCTATGGCTGAAAGCCCGGCGAATGCGATCTTCGTCATGCTCGTAGGCCACGTCAGCCCAGATGGAAACGAGTACGCGGCCCTCCTCAGGGTTCACATTGACCTGAAAGTGGGGCACGCCACCGGTGCTTTCGAGGTCAAAGACCACACGCTCGGCGCCAGCGCTCTGGGGGCCGCGTCGCACGTCTTTCAAGCGGGCAGAGGTGACTTCTTTGCTTCCGCCGCTGAAGTAGCCGTTCACGATGTAACGACCGGTTTTCTTCAGGCCTACATCAATATGATCGAAAGACGCGGCGCCTAGGGTGACGAGGAACAGGAGCGGTGCCAGTTTATTCATGCTTTGATTTTATCGGCGCGCAAACTTGAAGGCAAGGCGAGCCATGCTCAAGAGCAATAACAATCCCCAGGTGGAGAAGAGCTGGGCCATGGCGCCCCCGTTCCACGGCCCCTCGTCATGAGAGCGGGCCCCCTGAATCACGCCGCAGCCGCCCTTAACCTTTTTGATGGCATCGCCCATGCCGCTGGAGCTAGCGGACGACGCGCTCTGCGTCAGTGCCGAGGGCGGTCCGCGGTCCGCATAGGTATTGGCGGCATAGCTTTTCTCGCAACGGGTGTTCTGCGTGAGCACATCACTGCCCGCCACCTGGACGGCGGCGGCCATATCATTCACCTTGGCGATGAGCATGTAGTAGGCCACGCCATCCACGGCGGAAGAGCCAGGATAGCGGTAGAGATTGGCGAAAGTCCCCAGGTTGGCGCCATAAGTAACCTTCATGTAGAGATCCGTCATGACGCCTCCCTGGGTACCCTGAGCGGAGGCATCGTAGTTTACATAGCCCGACGCGTTAGAGAATACGTCGCCAGTGGTACTGCCCAAGGCGGTGACTCCATCAGCCTCGAAGATCTGCACCGTGGCATCCACCTTGGAATAGAGGCTGAAGCTCAGGGCTTGGGCTTTCACCGCTGCGCCCGCAGGCACGTTGGCGATTTTGTAGTAATGGGCATTGCCCACGGCGCCAAAGACACCAAAGGCAGCAGCTCCGGTGGCAACGGCTGCGTTAAGAACTTGGGGCGCAGTGCCCACGGCGGCTGTGCCGGCAAAGGAATGGCTCATGGCGCCACAGCTCACGTTGACGAAGCCTGCCCCCGTTGTTCCGCCGGTGGACACCGTGTAACTTGCCGCGATGCCCGCCGAGGCGCCACTAATGAAGAAGCGCTTGAAGGGGCTGCCACCGCAGATGGATGCCGCGTTGGCTCCGCCGAAATAGCAGCCCGAACTGGATCCACCGCAGAGGGAGCTCACGGCATTGGTGAAAGGCTCCACGAGGAGATGGTAAACACCGGGCTCAAGGTTTGAAATGCTGAATGCGCCCGAGGGCCCCGTGATGGCGGCCGCAACCACCGTGCCACGAAACCGGGAGATGGCCTGGACGTGGGCGCCGAAAACCGCCGTGCTGCCATCAGCACTGCGCACAACGCCGGAGAGCTGCCCCGTTTGCGTGGTGAATGCGCTCTGTGGATAGAGCATGGCCATGCCCGCGAGGTCGTCACAAGAAGGCTTCGACTGCCCTTGGCTCTCCTGCCACATCATTGAAGACTGCTGGCTATTGGAGTGGGACAAGCCGTAAGCATGGCCCAACTCGTGAGTGGCCACGCTCTCCAGGAAAACGCGGCTGCTACCCGAGAGATTCGTGGTATCCGCGGGGTTGGTTGTGAACCTGAAATCACGGTCGTTGAAAACAATGTCAGTCTCGAGAATGGCAGATCCGCTGCTGTAGAGGTAGGTGACGCCGATGACGCCGGCGCCCAGGCCCCCGCCTCCCTGGGACTGGAAATAGATGACGTTGCGACCGTCATAGGACACCGCGGGGTTCACTGTTGTGGTGCCTTGGCGGTAATCGAAACCCATGGACGTGGTGCCCGCGTGCTTCCAGTAGTGGAGGGAGTTGGTGATGGAAGAGAAAACAGAACTGGCGCTAAGGCCGTTGGCATTGCCCGCGTGGGCGATGAACTCCGGCGTCGAGATGGGCCAGGTTTTGTTGCGACCCAGGCTGTCAGCGCTGAGCACGTAGGCGCGGGCATAGCCCGCCCAGAGGAGGCCCATGGCGGCCACAAACATGAATAATTTATGCTTTCGGGGTTGAGAGCGGGTCATGGTGGCCCCCCCTTCTTTCTCCCCTTCAATGCGAATGCTAAACCTGCTGCTGCCAAGGCCGCGGCCCCGACCAACCACCAGATTGAGGTGGAGTGTTCCGCTACGGGCGCCTCCAGAGGCTGTGCTTCCGTTGCGGAAGCAGTGGCGGCGGGAGTCACTTGCGGGTGCTGATCCTCAGTGTTCTTTCCCTCAACGGGCTTGAATTGATTTTGGGCCGCGGCCACGGGGTCTTGGCCCTTCGCCACCCGACGAAAGACGTCAAGGGGGAAGCGGCTGTTGTAGGAGACGCCATGGGCGTCTTTACCGGAGGCGGGGTCATAAACGGAGCCCGCGCCGAGGCTGTTCTGGACATAGGCGTGCCCGCCCTCTTCAATCACATTGTATTTACCAGCGGTGAGGTTCAGCACCTGGTAGGTCTCGTCGGCGCCATCTTTGGGGGAGAGGGTGAGCACCACATCTTCACCAGGCTGGAAAACGGCGGTGGCCGCCACGGTCATGGCGATGCCATCACGCTCACCGCCCGGCTGCTTGACAGTGATCTTGGAGCCCCGACTGACCTCGCCGCCCTCGCCCTTCAGGACCTCCGTGATCTCGATGTCCGTGTAGGTGAAGATGCTGCCGTGGGCCTCGCCCTTGCCCCAATCGCTCTGGCTGGTGCCTGCCTTGCCCCGCACAATGTGCTGAGCCTCGCCCACCACAGCCCCCAAGGGGCGGTTGGCAAAGGTCGTGGCCCAGGCCTGGGAAACCAGCGCCAGAATTGCGAAAAGACCGCAGCGATAGATCATCACTGACTAAATCGGTCTACTAATGAGGGAACTTGATACTTTCTATCCAGGAATGTTTTGCCTAGGGCCGCTCTGCTGGTGTAAGAGTCCGGTTCTTAGGCCAAATTAGGTGGGATCGTAGCTCAGTCGGTAGAGCAGTTGACTCTTAATCAATTGGTCGGGAGTTCGACCCTCCCCGATCCCACCAATTAAAAAGCCCCGGTAGCGCAAGCGACCGGGGCTTTTTAATTGGTGCAAGAAGAGAGCGAAATGCGCGAGCATTTCGCACAATTACGGGGGGGGCGAAGCCCGGACTGAGCCGGGTGCCCGCTTGCGGGCGGCGAAGGAGGGCGGCCTGTCTGCCGAGCGCGAGTAGCGCGAGGACAGATAGGCGACCCTCCCCGATCCCACCATTTTTCCAAACCTCTAAATACCGAACAACACAGAGGTTCCAAAAGCGCGATGTCTCATGGGGATACAACACCATCAGGAACATCTACCGGCGGTGGGCGGGGAAATTATGAGGCACTCGCTGAAATGAAATTCAGGACTGCACCAAAGCCGCCTGCTCTATGCGCAATTACAGAGCCCGTTCTGACGGAGTATAAGTGCGGGTGACGCGGCGGACAGGAGCTAAAGCGAGGCGAGCATCGATGCCCAACGCGGATAGCCGCAAAGAGATGTCAGCCCTGCGGTCCTGCCCTTGAGTTGATACGATGTAAGCATAAACGCAGCCGTCAGCTCTTTCGTTTCGCACGCGGCTGAAGCCCCCAAATGCGGTATCCAGATATGTATTGAGAGCGGCAGTATTGGCTTCAGCGCATGGAACTTGAAACAGCGTGACGCTTTCAGCGGCAATGCCATCGGCTCCCTGAGCATCATCTGAAATCGACTCAGAGACCGGGCTAGCACTGAACAAGCCAGCCCTCACTGGTTCTGACACATCAAGGACATAGGGCTCTCTTGCTTCGAAGAGGAACGAAATCCTATCGGCTACCTCGAGCATCGTTAAATTGGAGTCAGGCGCTTGTTGCACGACATAAAAATACCCAGGCAATGAAACGTCAGTATTGGTTTCTGTGTCCCTCCAGAAACCTTCCATATCAATCCTCGAAACCACGCCGCCTCGAGCAACCAACCATGCATCAAGCTCCTGGAGACCAGTTGTGACAAGGCGCACTTCATGATCGTTCGTCGCCGCAGCCAAACCGGGCGCCCAGAACACGAAGCTACGCGGAGACAAATTGCCTGAGCACATAGCCGCAGGCTCTTGCGCAAAAGAGAGACGACCGGCTCCAAAGACAAGCAGGCCAATAAGGACAGCTAACTGAGTTCTTAACTTCATGGCACGCCCAATATCATACTGGGTCCGTAGGATAAATAGAATTACGTTATAATTCAGATACATATAATTCTGAGCTTGATGTTTTATGAATATTTATATATATTAATATATATGAGTACGGTCGTTGAGTACAATGGGCTGAAATTCAAGAGGGAGCAACTGCAGGAGAAATGGGATGAGTTCCATGAATAAGAAACTGAAGTACGGAAAGAAAGACCTCCTACCCCACGAACCCTTCGACCCCAAGAAGGCGAAGATCCGCATCTCCATCCTCATCGACGGGGACGTGCTCGAAGCCTACAAGGCCACGGCCACCCGCTCCGGCGCCAAGTACCAGACCCTCATGAACCAGAAGCTCCGTGAGGCCATCGAAAAACAGGGCCTCGACCCCGAGCTGGCCCAGGAGATCCGCAGCCTCATCCGCCAGGAGCTTAAGAAGGTCTCTTAGGGGCCGCCTGCGTGAGCGACAGCGTACTGCTAGGCTGACCCTTCCCAGTTCATCTCCCAGCTTATGTAAAGCGCACTTTACTAAGAGCTTTCATTAGTAAAGCATGCTTTACTAATTATGGTGCGCTTATGATGACAGGCCGGTACGTTGAAACCACGACTGCAGGGGAGATTGTCAGGGCCTTTGTGCCACAGCCCTTGCCACCCTCTCACTTGATTTTAACTCCCGAAGTTGAAACCTCCTTGCAGAGCGCCATGTCGCGATTATCGGAGCTTCGGGTCGCATCTCATCTCGTACCCAATCCGGATTTCTTCAACTATGCCTTTGTCCGCAAAGAAGCCGTGCTTTCATCCCAAATCGAAGGCGTCCAGGCGACCCTGACAGACCTCTTCAATTATGAGGCTGACCCAGGCCAGAATAGTCCAGACCTGCAGGAAGTCTGCAACTACTTGGATGCCCTGCAGTTCGGAAGGCAGCAGTTATCCGACCCCAAAGGGCTTCCCCTTTCATTGCGGCTCATTAAGGAAATGCACAAACGCCTGATGCGGGGCGTGAGGGGAGCGGGCAAAAAACCAGGCGACTTCCGGGCATCCCAGAACTGGATCGGCGGGACTCGACCGGGCAACGCCCATTTCGTTCCCCCTCCGCCAGCGGAAATGCAGGACTGCCTGAGATCCCTAGAGGGCTACTTGAACGCGGACAGCAAAGAAGCCGCACTGGTCAAGATCGCCCTCATCCACGTCCAGTTTGAAACCATCCACCCTTTTTTGGACGGCAACGGCAGGCTTGGCCGCTTGCTGATCGCATTACTTCTGGAATCCTCAGGTCTATTGGACGCACGCCTGCTTTATCTCAGCCTGCACTTCAAACGCCGCCAGCGCGAATACTACGACAGGCTCAATGGGGTGCGCACGGACGGCAACTGGAATGACTGGCTTCTTTTTTTCCTCGAAGGCGTGTGCGCCATAAGCGATGAAACCATCCAGACATCGCAAAAGCTATTCCGCCTATTCGACCGGGATCGCAAGCGCCTGCTGTCCTCACCCAAAGCCTTGATTCCGGCCATGCGGGTCTTTGAACTCCTCCCTAGCCACCCTGTACTCAGCATCAACCAGGTCGTTGAATTCCTCAAGACAACGAAACCAACGGCAGCGAAAGCCGTCGACACACTGGCCGCGCTGGGAATCCTCAAAGAGACCACGGGTGCTAAGCGCAACCGCATGTTTGGTTACAAGGCATACCTCGAATTACTCAAATCGGATCATGACATATGAAAGGCACGTTGTGCTCTACGACCCTGCCTTCCAGAACGAAGAATACCTAGCGCTGGTACTCGCACATGAACTGGCACATCAGAAGTTCAGCTCATTCACGACTGACCAAAAACTTGACTATGGCAAAGCCGCCGGTTGGAAAATCACTAATTAATTGGCGAGATCGGCCGCACTCTCGAAGAGAAGGGACTCAAAAATAGACGCGGAAACGTGTCTTGGGACTATGTCTGCGTGCGGAACATCTACAAACGGTGGGCGGGGAAGCCATGAAGATTTAATACTCAGAGCATGATCGCAATTAAGACAAGCCTCAGGGCTGCCACGGTACAATTTCATAACGCAGAGACGTAATATCCATGCCAATAAGACCGCTGGCAAAAGTAGAGACCTCTTCTAACTCTCGGCCGTGCATCACTGGGGCCATGGCTTTTCCTAAACGCTCCCAGACGTCGTTTATGGACTTGGGGTTGAACCCATCCCTCTCAAGAGAGGATTTGATCAGAGATTGCTCGTCGAGGACATTGACGCCCTCTTTGGGCAAATCATCCGTTATTGCAGCCAATGTCGGCGAAAGAGCATGGATCAGGTTGGCGCTCTTGGCGATACGAATCTTGATGCCGTCCCTATAGAAAATAACGCTGTTCCAGGTCTCGCCGTACTCCCGATGGTCCGGATCATAATCGCGAAAGGCTACGTAGATCCGCCGCCAACGATGGGCGGGCAATTCCACAGGGCCGTCTGCGATGTTGTCGTTTAATAAGATCTTGGGCGGCGTATCCAAGACACTCTGGAGCTGGGCGCCTTCTCGCTCAAATAGCGAAATAGCTTCTTCTATCGAGATCTCGCGCTCTCGACGACGAGTGGTCTCAAAATAGCCCTCAAAGGCTTCAACAACGCGAGCGCGACCACTGAAGAGTGCGAGGGCCGCTCGTGCCTGGGTAACGGTCAACGGCGCACCGGTTTCCACGGTGTACCAGACCTCATTAACGTGGGGACGACCAGCCTCAGCCTCTCTGTGGTCGCGCCGAAGCTTCAGGTTGATCTTATTGGCGTTGAGAACCACCATCCACTCCTTAGGTTGCAGCTCATAGGATTTGCGTATGAGCTGCGAAGTGGGGTTACGAACCGCAGCGCCTAAGGCAGTGGGGCAATGATCGAGCTCCACAAAAAG
>CAYHWW010000039.1:0-21729 GCA_964360145.1 uncultured Oligoflexia bacterium
TTGCACGCCCTCGCCGCTGACGTCGCGGGTGATGGACGGGTTCTCGCTCTTACGGGCGATCTTATCCACTTCATCGATATATACGATGCCCCGCTGGGCGCGCTCCACATTGAAGTCGCAGCTTTGCAGCAGGTTTAAGATGATGTTCTCGACGTCTTCACCGACGTAGCCGGCCTCCGTGAGAGTGGTGGCATCCGCCATGGCGAAGGGCACGTTGAGCAAGCGGGCGAGGGTCTGGGCGAACAGCGTCTTGCCGGAGCCCGTGGGGCCGATGAGCAGGATGTTGGATTTCGCGAGCTCGACGGCGTCTTTGTCTTTGGTGGTGCCCGCGTTCTGCTTATGCATGATGCGCTTGTAGTGGTTGTACACCGCCACCGAGAGCACCTTCTTCGCCTGTTCCTGGCCAATGACGTATTCGTCGAGGACGTTCTTGATCTCCCAGGGCTTGGGCAGCCGTTCGGCGGTCTGCTTCTGGGATTCCTTCTGGCCCTCTTCGGCGATGATGTCATTGCAGAGCTCAATGCATTCGTCGCAGATGTAAACCGTCGGCCCGGCGATGAGTTTTTTCACCTCACGCTGGTTTTTGCCGCAGAAAGAGCAGCAAAGATTGCCAAAACCATCGCCATGCTTCTTTGAATCCATCACGTCACGTCCTCGTGGCTGTAGAGAACCTTATCAATGAGCCCATACTTCGTGGCATCTTCCGCGGACATGTAATTGTCGCGGTCGGTATCTTGCTGAATGCGGTCGATGGGCTGCCCCGTATGCTTGTTGTAGATGCCGTTCAGCTTGGTACGCAGGTACAGGATCTCTTTTGCTTGGATCTCGATGTCGCTGGCTTGGCCATGAGCGCCGCCCAAGGGCTGGTGGATCATGATGCGGGAATGAGGCAAGGAGAAACGCTTGCCCTTCTCGCCGGCGCAGAGGAGCAGGGAACCCATGGAGGCCGCCATGCCCATGCAGTAAGTGGCGATTTTGCATTTCACGAATTGCATGACGTCATAGATGGCGAGCCCTGAGTACACGGAGCCGCCGGGGGAATTGATGTAGATGTGGATGTCCTTGTCCGGGTCCTGGCTTTCCAGGAAAAACATCTGGGCGCAAATGAGGTTGGAAACCGTGTCGTTCACTTCCGTGCCTAGGAAGATGATGCGATCGAGCAGCAGACGACTATAGATGTCGTACTGACGCTCGCCGCGGGCGGTCTGCTCCACCACTATGGGATTGGGGATGTAGTCGGCGCGCGGAGCCTCAAAATGGTCTCTGACGATGCGAGCAGCTTGATGTTTATCCATGTAGGGACGGAACCTTTCCTGGGGGCAGCATTCCCCTCACCCGATCATCATATTCCTTTATCGGTCATTCCGGTACTTTCTCAAGATTCAGTGAGCAGATTCCGACGGAATTGTTTCACGCAGGTAAAAAAGGAGGGCCGCCCGGAGCTCCTCTTCGGTGACGTGATCGGGATGGGTCCCGGATCGCACCAAGATGCCGTGAAGCTCCTGGGCAACACACTCAAAAGGCAGGCCGGTGAGTTCCACCACCTGCTGGAAGAGCGCATTACCCCAAAAACTCTGTCCCTCTGTCCCCATGCACTCAGTATCAAAGGCAGAAAAATCCTTTGGCAAGTGCCGAGTTAAACTTTATCGCTCAGTTACCCAAAAGAAACCACGCAGCGCATCACGCCGCTTCTTCTGTTTCATTGCGGATTTCTTGGGATGCCTGGGCAATGGACATCACTGTAGTAGCGGACGCGGAACTGCGGCGACCGGGCAACCGGAACCCCGCACCGCCGTTGACCAGTCTCACCTTGTGGCTTGCCACACTGGAAAGACGGGAAATGAATTGCGCCACCACCGCACGCAACCCCTCTTTGATTGTGCTGCCCTCCCGAGGACAGGTGATTTCCACGTGGAGCACGAGGCCCGGGTCCAGCTCCCGGGGATCGGGGTTGGATGCTATGAATTGAGCCCGTTTGGTTTCCACCACTTCAATGTCCTTCAGCAGGTCTTTCTGAACCTGATAGCTCACCCAGCGGCTGTAGAGACGTTGTTTGCGGTCTTCGATGTCAAGGGCATGGCGGGCCGCGGTACGCACGTAATGGAGTTTGCGGCTCTCCAGCTCGCCACAAGAGAGATAATCTATTTCCATGGCGTAATACTCATCCGGCTGCGTATCGCCGGGCATGAGATATTCTTTCTGCACGCTGAATTTGCAGCTGTTGCGATCGTTCTTCATGGCCTTCGGCCTGAGGCCGGCCTCCGTGAGGATTTCCGTCATGGCATTTACAGCGGCGTCCCAACAAAGGCGGCGCAGCGAGCGGCCATCCTCGGTTTGCACCGCATCCGCTGACTCGGAATCCAGGGGGTACTGGAGTTCCTGTTCGGAGAGGTTCACGGTGAAGATCACCTGCTCACAGTGCTTGCGGCTGGGATGCTCGCGCTCCAGGTAAGTCACCGCACTGCGAGAAAACCCAGGCTTCAACAGCCCTTCGGGGCGACTGGCCTCTTTCAAGGCCCCCTCGATGGTGCCTCGTTCATCGTATACCGCCTTTAGAAACTCGGTGACATTGCGCCGTTCCCGCTCGTCTTTCATATGGGGGCTCCTCAAGCTTGCCTATCGGCGAGGGGGATGAAAAACTTAAGCCATGAATTCACGCAATCTTCCGCCTGCCTTCCCCTACACCAGTGGCCGTTATGCCAAGCAAGCCCATGTGGGCCTCCCCGAAGGCACCTTCGAGGAAGAGCACGGTCGCCAGGGTTTTTTTGGCCGCGTCTCCCACCTCTATCGAAGCCACGCCCCCACGGGCTGGAACCGCATTGAAGGGCCCCTGGTGCCCCAGGCCTTCGATCTCAACCGCTTGGAGGCGGCAAAGGCAGCCGTCCCCCAACCCTTTCTCCAAAACCAGGACGTGAGGCTCGCCCTTTGGAAACCCACCGGCGTGCAACCCCACTTTTTCCGCAACGCCGATGCCGACGAAGTGTGGTTCATCCACGGCGGCGAGGGGCTGGTGGACACGGACTTCGGCCCGCTGAACTACCGCAAGGGGGATTACATCTACATTCCCCGGGGCACCACGTATCGCTTCTATCCCAAAAGCCCCCAGGGCCAGTTTTATCTACTCATTGAATCCTTCAGCGAAATGGAAATCCCGGACCGCGGGCCCCTAGGGCGCCATGCTTTCTTCGACCCGGGCGTCATCGAGGTGGCGCAAGCATTGCCCAGCACCGCTGGCCCCACCCATGGTTCCGAGTGGGCCGTGGTGGTGAAGCGCGCTGATGAATTGACGACCATGTATTACCCCTTCAACCCGCTGGACGTAGAGGGCTGGAAGGGCGATCTCTTTGCATGGCGCCTCAACGTGGCGGACATTCGCCCCGTGCTGAGCGCCCGCTATCACCTGCCCCCCAGCGTGCACACGACGCTGGTGGCCCAAGGCTTCGTGCTTTGCACCTTCGCGCCGCGGCCCATGGAAACCGGCGACCCCGAAGCCCTGCGGGTGCCCTTTTTCCACCGCAACATCGATTACGATGAAGTGCTCTTCTACCATGACGGCGACTTCTTCAGCCGCTCGGGCATCACGGCGGGCATGGTGACCTTCCACCCCCAAGGCATTCACCACGGCCCCCATCCCAAGGCGCTGAAGAACCAGCACACGAAAACCCACACTGACGAATACGCTGTCATGGTGGACACCCGTCGGCCACTGCACCCCGTGGGGGTGGCGCGCAGCTGCGAAATGCTGGAGTACAAAGACTCCTGGAAAGAAACCCGCTAGCCGTGGCGCTGCAACTTGAGATCCTCACCGGACCGTTGCGAGGCAAGCGAGTGAAGCTCCCCCCCGGCATCCACCTCCTGGGCCGGGGCGTGGGGCCCTTGCCCTTCCAGGACCTGGGCCTCTCGCAAGAGCATGCGAAGATCCATGTTTTCGCCCATCGCATCGAAGTGGAAGACGTGGGCTCGACCAACGGCACCTACGTGAATGGTTCACGAGTGGCGCGCCAGATCTTGAAGGATGGCGACGAGGTGCGCCTGGGGCCTGAGAGCACGTTCCGCCTGGTGGGGGGCGAAGACGATGCGCCGCCGCGTAGGTCTGATGTGCGAGACATCGCGCCGGCCTCGGTGGTCATGGCTGCCCTGGCTGCTAGCGAAAAAGACGCCCCGGTTCTCCCTCCCACTTTCGCTTCCGCTGGTTTGCGGCTGGAGCCGCCGCGCAAGGACAGCGATGGGGCGAAGCGCTGGGTTCGCGCCGCCTTCATCATCGCATTGGCCATGGGCGGAGGGCTGCTGCTCTATGGCCTCTCACAGTTATTCAATGCAGCGAGGGCGGAAGTCACTTTGACCGAGCAGTCCATGGAATCCCGCCAGGAAGGGAGCGGCGCCCCGGATGGTGCGGCCATCGAGGCGGCCTTTGAAGCGGGGCGGGGGCGCTTCCAAAAATGTTGGCTGGAAGGTGGAACGCCCACGGTGCCCCCGCGAAAAATACCAGCAAAGCCCAAGGGCCGCAGGCGCCCCAAGCGCAAACCTTCCAGCACCGCCATCGGCGGACGGGTGCTGCTGGCGGTGACCGTGGGCCCCGACGGGCGCGTGGCGGCGGCATCCATCAAAGAGAGTACGCTGGGGAGCAAAGCCGTGGAGGACTGCGTGCTCGTGGTGGCACGGACTCTGCGGTACCCCAAGGCCGACGGCGGGTTGAGCTACGACGTGGATTACCCCATCAAGTTCTCGCCGCTGGATTTGTGAGGGCGGGGGTGCGGGGGAAATGTAAGCCCTAAGGCAACGAATGTTGCCTTGCGGTGGCTCATTGACCTCCAATGATTACTGGGAAGGCAACATTCGTTGCCTTCCGTGGAGGTGCGGTCAAAAAGTGACCGAGGGTCATTTAAAGGCTCACTCCACGGCGTCGACACCATGGGCATCGCCTGCGCTGTCTTTCACGGGTGCTGGCGCGGATTCTCTGCCGCGGGATTTCGCACGGGCCGTGCCGCTGGCACGGACACGGCGCTTGGCTTCGATGACGCCCCGGGGCTCTAAGGGTTCGTCGAATTGCACGGTACCTATGCCGTCTAGATTGCCGACTGGCTTCAGGCAGTGCCAAAGATTATTGGCGAAAGAGTCGCAGAGAACTCTAGTAATAGAGTCGTCCCCCTCAATGGTATACTCATAGTGATCGCTATACGCATGGTCAGGCTGACCATAACCATAACGATTAGCAGGAACGCGCCTAATTTCCGTTATATGCAATGATCTTGGAGCCAGGGTGATCCTTGAGGATCTCGGCGTACTACTTAAATAAACTGTACAGACACCAAAATCTATGTGGCCTATCCCTGGGGTAAGCTCCGTTGAATACCCAGGAAACCGAATCACTAGATTCCGTGGGGGTCGACTTGCTGCCGCGCTTGCAACGGCGTTCTGCTCCACGCATCTGCCATCCCCAAAAAGATCCCTTAACGTGCCTGGTCCCGTTGGGTTTTCTGGGCCGGTGAGCACCGGCCGATGCGTAGCCGGTGCATCCGGCGCGGCGGGCTCGTCCTCTTGCGCGAAGGCGAGAGGCGCCACGAGGGCGGAAATCAAACACAGATTCAGCAAAGACACGATGGCGCGAACGCCAGGTTTCAACATGGTAACCCCTTAAGAATAAGCTACCCCCCCCCTGTTTTTTTCAACTTATTCTGTTTATTTATCCCGCAGCCGTGGGTCGATGTTGCCGACGCGGGTCCGGCGGGCGCAATTATGCTAGCACCTAAAATTTTGCCTAATCGCAAAATTTTAGTACGTTTTATTTGCTCACAAGCAAAATTTTAGGATATGCATAATACATATGCAATCCGCCCCGGTACGCTACCTGCGCCCGCAGATCATCAAAGACCTCAATCGGAAGATGGTGTTTCTGGGCGGGCCTCGCCAGGTCGGCAAAACGACATTGGCCCGCTCGCTCATTCCCAGGGGTCAAGAAGATGCGTACTTCAATTGGGATTCCGACGAAGACCGCGAACGCCTGCTCAATCGCCAGTTCCCCCCTCATCGCCTCTGGGTACTCGATGAAATCCATAAAAATCGACGCTGGCGCGGCTGGTTAAAGGGCCTCTTTGACAAAAATCGTGATCACCACCAAATCCTCGTCACGGGCAGCGCCCGCCTGGACCTTTATCGCTTCGGGGGCGATTCCCTTCAGGGGCGTTATCACTTCCTGCGCCTGCATCCCTTTACGGCCAGTGAGTTGAAAATCAATGACGCGAGCGGCTGGCGCCAGCTCTATGAGCACAGCGGTTTTCCCGAACCTTTTCTCGGCGGCTCGGCAGTAGAAGCCAAGCGCTGGTCGAGGGAATACCGCACGCGCCTTTTGCGCGACGATCTGGCTAGCCTCGAACGTATTGAAGACCTCACGCTGCTCGAGCAACTCATGCTGCGACTCCCAGACCTTGTCAGCAACCCCCTCTCCATCAACGGGCTGCGCGAAGACCTGCGGGTGAGCCACCGGGCGCTCTCGCGATGGCTCGATATTTTCGAACGCGTCTATGCGATATTCAGACTGGCTCCCTTTGGATCAGCGAAGTTGCAGGGCCTGAAAAAGGCACAAAAACATTACCACTACGATTGGACCTTGGTGAAAGAGCCGGGCGCACGTTTCGAGAACATGGTGGGCAGTCACCTCTTGGCATGGGTGAATCTGCTGGAGGACACCGAAGGACGGGACATGGCGCTGCGCTACTACCGCGACAACGAGAAGCGCGAGGTAGACTTCATGGTCACCGAAGATGACAAGCCCCTGCTCATGGTGGAGTGCAAACACGCGGACAGCGGGGTATCCCCGCATCTGCAGTATCTGAAGGGCAAGTTACCCCACGTGCCTGCCTGGCAGCTTTCTCACACGGGAACAAAAGACTACGTCACTGAAAGTGGCATCCGCGTAGCACCGGCCTACAAGATGCTCAGTGCAGATTCCCTGAGGTCACTGACCAACAGAGCCGAGACCTAAAGCGCCTTCTCCGACCGCTTCTGCGCGTCAATGGCGCTAGCGATCTCGTGCGCAGGATGCACGGGGCCCTTGCCCACGCCGGGGCAGAAGGCGGCCACCTCCCGGGCCCAGGACTTCGCCCCCATCACCTCAGGCCAGAAGGGCCAGGTGCGGCACTGGGTGGGGCGCGCCTGGTAAACGCCGCAGCGGTTGTCTTTCAAAAAACGGCAAGCGATGGCGCCGGGCTCCTCTTTCAAGTGGAAGTAGCCATTGGTCTTGGCGCAATGACGGCGTGTGAACTGAGTGGTGGTGAGGCGAAAGTGACGGGCGAAACGCTGACGGTCCGCGAGGGTGAGGTACACGAACCCGTATTGGCCCCGGGACAGGCAACACTGCCCTGACCCCTGACATTGAAAACGCACGCCCTCGGACCACCACTTGTCTTTCGCCATGGGCGGGACCCTACCTCAAAAAACCGGTCCCAGTAACCCGGGAGGACAGGCGATGACGCTCAGAGCAGGGTCGCTCTCCGTGAAACGCACCCGCTGGGCGGTTTGCACGTTGGTGGCGGGCACGCCGCCGCCCCTGAAACGGTCATCGAAGCCCGTGATGCGGAGCACGCGCTCGGTGGAAGCGTCTTTGACGCAAGTGCCAGGCTTGTACTTGGGGAACCAATGGGGCCAGTAGAGGTTGACAGAAAACAACAGCACCCCAAGGGCAGGCACTCCGAGCAGCAGACCAAGGGCGATGAAGAGAATGCGGTTCATGGGTTGTGGATGCCTTAGGGCAGGTGAGGCGATGGTCACAAGGCTTCATTTCAGCGTCCCGAGTAAAATCGGGTTGGGCTTACCTTAAGGCTGCGCAACCACATGGCTGCACTTTTCAGTCAAGTTTCGAGCAATTCTTGCCGATGCTTATTATGAATGAAGGGGATCCATATGCGCCTTATCGTCTCGCTCGGTTTTATGGCAGCAGCCCTGCTGGTCGCTCCCGGGGCCCTGGCCCAGCAACCGCCTGTGGAATCCTTGATTCAACAAGGCCGGGGGATGCTCTCGGTACAAGACACCGAACCGTGCCGCAGCATGCGCCGACGCTTAGAGCCTCTGTACCAGCGCACAAAACGACAGTTAGAACCCCATCGCCGCGAGCTCGTTGATCTTGTCACGCGGGAGCGGGAACGCATCCGGGCTCTGCGGATAAACGGCATCAGCACGCTGGATTGGCTGGAGCAAGCATCTAGGATTTTGCACTCATCCATCCATCCACGCCCAGAAAATGAGATTGAGCTGTACAGGCTATTTACCGCTGTTTTAGCACGGTCGGGGACCTCTCAATTTGCAAGCACAATCGCATCTTGCCGATCAGGCTATCGCTCTATTCCAAATGAGTTTTCCTGTATTCATAACAGCTTTCATGGGCGCCGCGATATCAGCGCGGATATACAGAGATGGGAACAATCGCACGCCGGCGTGGAGCTTTTCGTGACGTCGATCGCTGTTCGTGGGCGTTACAGCTATGAAACTGAGCTCGCCGCTTGTTTTTTTGCAGGTCACAGCGGTCAGATCTGCGCGAATATACGCTGGGCAGATCCAGAGCATATTCGAGTCCATTCTGACGTAGAAAGCCTTGACTCTTTTATTGCACAGTCATCTCTTACTGAAGCCGCGAACTATCGCCAGCAATGCAGCAGTCCCGCAGCTCCCCCACAGAGCAGCGCCCCCCCCGCCAGCGATGTTGCGGATTCTGCCGCGGAGTAAACCTACCCCAGAGTCTCCCAGAGATTGATTTTGATCTTTTCCCGGGCAAGGGTGCCTTCGGTGGCGGCAAGGGCCGAGAGGTGGGCTTTGATTCCCTGCTTTTCCGCCTTTTTGCCCAAAGCGATCAACACCTCGAATTCACGCTGATCACTCTTTTCACCGTGAATGATTTTTTGCGCATGAATGACCGTGGGGCTTTCTTGAGTCAAAAGATGGATGACCGAGCCCTTGGTAGTTCTGTAATAAAAAAGCTCGGGACACCCCCGCACCGAGTAGGCGCGGCGGGCAAACTGTTCAAGGTAGGCCGCGGTTTCCAGCCGCCTCTCGAAGCTCGCCCCCAAGAACGCCGCAAGACCGGCGTCATTGAGGTAATACCGGATTTTCCCCGTGCCCAAAGGATGGGGGCGGATGGCGTGCAGCATGAAAAGCTGGGACAGGATTTTGATCTGGGTCGCGATTTTTTTCGCGGAAACCCTGAGGGCCGCGCTGAACTCGGCTTGCGTCGATTCCTCCAGCGTGGCTGAAAGGGCCAAGATGCGGCGACAGAGGTCGGGGTCACCTTTCATCTTAGGAAAGAGCAGCGCGTCTCTCTCGCAAGTGAGCGTGACGAGGTCATCCCAGCGTTGAGTGCGCTCAACGGGATCACGCACGGCGAAGATGCCGGGATAACCGCCATGACCGAGAAATTTGACGAACTCCGATCGACTCACGCGTGCCTTACCTGGAAACAATCCATTTCGATCGAGCTCACGAAAGCCTTTTTGCAGAGTCTCGCCACAGGTCATCGGAAAAAGCCGCAGTCGCGAGAGCCTACCCGTCAAAGACTCGCGAATCAGCACCTCTTTGGAAAACTCCGTGGAACCCAGCAGCAAAAACTGCCCCGGCTTTTTATCACGATCGACGAAATACTTGATGAGATCAAAAAGGGGAGGCGCTTTCTGCGCTTCATCGATGACAACGAGTTTCCCGTCCGCTTGACTGCGAGCCTCCTCAAGAAAAACCTCGGTTGAGGTCTTTGCCTGGTTGAGCAGGGCGGGGCGATCGAGCGTCAGATAGTATTGATCTTTGAGTACATCTCGCGCCAGGGTGCTTTTCCCTGTTTGCCGAGCCCCCTGAATACTCACGACCGGTGAGAATGAGAGTTTCTTTTTCAACAGAGGCAGCGCGTCTCTGGGTCTCAGGTGTGGCATAAATAACCCTTCCAATTATGGCCCATGGAGGTCCTTAATTGGAAGGGTTATTTTAAAGAATACAGGCACTGAAATAAACCTCAAGCTCTAAGCGATTCTTGCCGACAAGATATCCTACAGGGGGGAAGTGCCATGTTCCAAAAAATCTTGAGTTATGTTCTCACGTTCACATTGGTCACGACCCAGGCCGCCCTGGCCCAGCAGGGGTCTCCGGCTTCTGATGAGGGTGGGGAGTCGCCTGAAAACGTGCCGGTGGCGCGGTCGGCGGGTCATGGTCCCACTACGCGAGCTGAGATTCTGGCTGCGACGAACCGCTTAAGTGATGGGATAGAAGGCAAGGGCGTTGTGGTATCCACCGCTGATGGCGTTACCCAGGGGTTAGGCAACATCATTCGTGCGGCAGGTAGTACGAGCAACACGCCGCTGCGGTTTCGCACTCCTGCCACGGCAAACATGCCAGCGCTTTGTTTTGATGCCCATCTTACGGCTCCCGTCACTGAGGCTCATCCCGAAATCATGGTGTCCGTGGCGGCTTTCACTGCGAACTGCTCCCGCCGCCTTAGTATGCGCCAGGTCAATATAGGCCGCGATCCCAACGCTACAGCGTCACAGCTACGTTTGAAACAAACGGCAAGATCCATGGCTCAAGAAATCAGCGCGGCCTTGGGTGGTTCTTCTGGCAGGTCCCACGGTTTATTGAATTTGATGATTCCCGATGCGAAGGCGGACACGACCAGATCAAGCGAGGCCCTCGCCCACATCATAGTTGGAATCGTTACTGGGGTTGTAGCGATCGTGCTGTCCGCAGCGGCATACAAAGCAGTGATGATGAGCGGGAATCGAGAAGAGCGGCTTGGTGGATTATTCTTTGGCATGGTGAGCGGGAGTTTTATGATGCTTGCTATAAACAGCTTTAGAGCCGCATTTTCTGCTGATCAAGAATCTGGTTATCAAAAATAGTTTCATCTCAAGAAAATCCGACCTTCCGCCGATAACGTCGAATGGGTATCAAGCGGGTCCTCAAAAAATCGCTCCAGAAACTCAAAGAAAAAGAGAAGCAGCGCCTGGAGCTGGACAACCAAAGGACTGCCCACAACGGGTTCATCGGCTTATTTGAAACCGCCATCCGGCGCTACAAAACCCTGAGCCACGCCCTCTCCACCTTGCCCCTCTACATCATGAGCATCTGTTGCATGGCCGTGGCCCTGAGCCCGTCCGTCTACTTGTTTCGATGGGTCGGCAAAACCGTGGCGGCCCAACCCACTCTGGTTCAGACCGGTGCGCTAGCCGCGGCCTTTGCCGCTGGATTTTTTCTCTACGGCTTCACCCTCGTCGTTCTCGTGCCCCTCGTGAATTTCATGCTGCGCACCAATCTGCACCCGTGGAGAGGGGCCTACTATTCTTTCGGCAGCCTGCGCTGGTACATCCACAACTGCCTCACCTACCTCGTGCGGTATACCTTTCTCGACTTCATGACCCCCACCCCCTTCAACATCATGTATTTTCGCGCCATGGGCATGAAGATCGGCGTGGATGTGCAACTGAACACCTGTAACATCTCAGACCCTTCGCTCATCGAGATCGGTGACCGGGCCACCATCGGCGGGTCCGCCACCATCATCGCCCACTACGCGAGCTCGGGGTTTTTGATCGTGACCCCCACAAAAATCGGCAAGGGCGCCACCATCGGATTGAAAGCCACCATCATGGGCGGCGTCACCATCGGTGAATACGCGGTCATCATGCCCAATTCGGTGGTGCTGCCGAAAACCGTGGTGCCCGCCGGCGAAGTCTGGGGCGGCGTGCCCGCCCAGCTGCTGGAACAGCGGCGCAAAGCAGCGGCCTAAGGGCCTGCTCAACGGACGCTAAGACTGGCAACCGTGGCAACATGGAGTATGTTGCTCTCCATGACCACCCCACAGCACTTTGACGTAGTCATCCTCGGCGCCGGCGGCGCGGGCATGATGTGCGCCATCCACGCCGCCCGCCGCGGGCGCCGGGTGGCCCTCATCGATCACGGCGCCAAGGTGGGTGGCAAGATCCTCATCTCCGGCGGCGGCCGCTGCAACTTCACCAACCGCGACGTGTCCCAGAAAAACTACGTCTCCGCCAACGAGCACTTCTGCAAATCCGCCCTGTCCCGCTTCGTGCCCGAAGACTTCATCGCAATGGTGCAGAGCCACGGCATCGCCTACCACGAGCGGAAGTGGGGCCAGCTCTTCTGTGACGGCTCCGCCCAGCAGATCATCGACATGCTGGTGAAGGAGTGCGGCAACGCTGGCGCCACGTTTTTTGTGGACCACGAGATCCTCTCTGTAAGCAAAGGCGACAGGTTCACAGTGGAAACCAAGCGGGGCCCCTTCACCGCGGACTCCGTTGTGGTGGCCACCGGCGGTCTTTCCATCCCCAAAATCGGAGCCACCGGCATCGGCTACAAGATCGCCGAGCAGTTCGGGTTGAGGCTCACGCGGCGGGCACCAGCCCTGGACGGGTTCACCTTCGCCGAGAAAGAGCGCCAAAACCTCGACGGTTTCGCGGGCATCGCCCTGGACACCAAGATGACCTGCAACGACATCACCTTCCAAGAGAACCTGCTCTTCACCCATGTGGGCCTGAGCGGCCCCGTGGCGCTGCAAGCATCTTTGCATTGGCACCCGGGCGATGAAGTGCACATTAATTTTGTGCCCCAGATGAGCCGCGCCGCGCTTTTAAAATGGTTTGAGGACCGCAAGCGGGACAAGCAGGAGATCAGGAATCTCATCACTGAATTTTTGCCCAAGCGGCTTTCCGAGCGGTTCACGGAACTTTATCTCCCCGCTGGAGTGCTCCTCGCCAACTTGCCTAAAAAGGACCTCGAAAATTTTTGCGATCAGCTGCAGAACTGGACCTTCGTGCCCCAGGGCACGGTGGGCTACAACAAAGCCGAAGTCACCCGCGGCGGCGTGGACACCGACGGGCTTTCATCGAAGACCATGGAAGCCAAGAAGGTCCCGGGCCTCTATTTCATCGGCGAAGTGGTGGACGTCACCGGCTGGCTGGGCGGCTACAACTTTCAGTGGGCATGGGCGTCAGGCTGGGCAGCGGGCCAGGTGGTTTGAGGACGCGATGTCGCCTGCCTGGCAATGTTGACTTATTCCGTCGGTGAGAATAGGGTGTTTTTTTCTCCGGCCTTGTCACGACCATGGGCTCTCAAATGCAATCACTGACGATGATTAAAAAAATTCTCGGCGCCATCCTTATCGCAGCATTGGCTTTTCCAGCCCTTGCGTCCGCGCATGGTGAAGATAAGCCTGGCCCCCACGGTGGATTTATTCGAATGCCCGGGGCTTTCCACACCGAGGTTGTTCAGAACTCAGAAAAGCAATTGAGCGTCTATCTTTTGGATATGGAGTGGGCCAAGCCGACGATACAAAACTCCTCGGTTTCAATCGTTTTCAGAAATAACAAAAAAGAAAATAAAACGATCTGCACAGCCAAGAGAGATCACTTCGAATGCAAGGTTCCACCGAGCATCAGCCTCAAGAGTGGCGAGATCACCATCAACGCCTCACGCGGCGGCGCGGTGGGCGGAGCGTCCGTCCACAAGTTGCCACTTGGGTTTTCTCATGAGTGATGTTTGAACCATGCTCGACTCCATCATCCGCACTTCCCTGAGAAACAGGCTTTCCGTCATTTTCATCGCCGTGGGCCTGATGTGCTACGGCCTCTGGGTCACGGCCCACCTCCCCATTGATGTCTTCCCCGACCTCAATCGCCCGACGGTGACCGTGCTCACCGAGGCCCATGGGCTCGCGCCAGAGGAAGTGGAAACACTGGTCACGCTCCCCCTCGAATCGACGCTCAATGGCACGCCTGGCGTCATTCGCGTGCGCTCATCAAGCGGCATCGGGATCTCCATCGTCTATGTCGAGTTCGATTGGGGGACGGACATCTTTCGCAACCGTCAGTTCGTCTCCGAGCGCCTGCAGCTCGTGAAGGACCGCCTGCCCATTGGGATGACGCCCGTCATGGGGCCCATGAGCTCCATCATGGGAGAGATTCAATTCGTGGGGGTCACCTCGCCGGAGGGGAGCCAAACACCCATGGAGCTTCGCACTCTCGCGGACTGGCTCATCCGCCCGCGGCTCATGACGATCCCAGGCATCAGCCAGGTCATCGTCATGGGGGGCCAAGTCAAACAGTACCAAATTCTCGTTTCCAGCGACAAGCTTCAGCGCAAAGCCATTTCATTGGAAGACCTCAAGCACGCGCTGTCCGAAATCAGCGAGAACACCACGGGGGGGTTCATCGACCTCGATGGCAAAGAGTATCTCATCCGCCCCATGGGTCGCGTGGACTCTATCGAGCAGATCGAGGAATCCCCCATCGGCATGCATCTGGGGCGCCCCGTGCTCGTGCGGGATGTGGCCGAAGTCAGGGTAGGCCCGCAGATCAGGCGCGGAGAGGCGAGCGTGAACGCCAAGCACGCCGTGCTCCTGACCATTCAAAAGCAACCAGGCGCCAGCACCATTGACCTCACGAAGAAAATCGATCTCATGCTCTCCGATCTTCAGAAAAGCTTACCCAAGGGCGTGAAGTTTGAGGCTGATCTTTTCAAGCAGGCTCGCTTCATCGAGGCCTCGATTCGCAATGTTGAAGAAGCGCTCCGGGACGGCGCCATCATGGTGGCCATCGTGCTCTTCCTGTTCTTGATGAATGCGCGGACGACGACGATCACCCTGATCACGATCCCGCTTTCGCTATTGGTCACGGCCATTGTCTTCAAGCTCATGGGCCTCACGATCAACACGATGACCCTCGGAGGGCTTGCCGTGGCCATTGGCGAGCTTGTTGACGATGCCATCGTCGATGTGGAGAACGTGTTCCGCCGCCTGCGGCTCAACAAAACAGCGCCAAGCCCCAAGTCCGCGCTGCGCGTCGTATTTGAAGCCTCATCGGAAGTGAGAAACTCAATTGTTTTCTCGACGATCATCGTCGTCCTGGTGTTTATCCCCCTCTTCGCCCTGGGCGGCATCGAGGGCAGGCTCTTTGCCCCCCTGGGCATCGCCTACATCATCTCTCTTTTGGCCTCCCTTTTAGTGTCCCTCACCGTGACGCCGGTGTTGAGTTATTACCTGCTCCCCAATGCTAAGGCCACGCAGCAGCACAAAGACGGCCCCATTGTACGGTTTCTGAAGGATCTCGACCGAAGAATCCTCACCCGCACGATCCATCACCCCTATAAGGTGCTTGCGGGCTGCGCGCTGCTTTTACTCGGGGCGCTTTCGCTGCTGCCATTCATGGGCAGCAATTTCTTGCCCGACTTCAATGAGGGGACCGCCACCATTGGCGTCGCCGCGGCCCCTGGGATTTCCCTCAAGGCATCCGATGACCTCGGAATCAAGATCGAGCAGGCGATGCTCTCGGTGCCTGAGGTTAAATCCACGATCCGCCGCACGGGCCGAGCGGAGATGGATGAGCATGCCGAGGGCGTGCACTGGAGCGAGATCGACGTTGATTTCAAAGAAGGCGGTCGCTCCAAGCCCGACGTGCTGCAGGAGATTCGTGGCAAGATCGAAAAGCTCGGGGACATCTACGTCAATATCGGCCAACCCATCAGCCATCGTCTCGACCACTTGCTCTCCGGCGTACGGGCCCAGATCGCCATCAAAATCTTCGGGCCGGAGCTCTCTGAGCTGCGGCGCCTTGGCGCCCAGGTCGAGAGCGTCATGCAAAATATTCCCGGTGTGGTTGACCTGCAGCTGGAACCCCTGGTTCTCATCCCCCAGCTCAAGATGGCCATTGATCGAGAAGAGTCGGCAAGGGTCGCCGTGCGCCCTGGAACCCTCGCCCAGGATCTGGAAATGGCCCTTAACGGTGTCGCAGTGGGGTCATTTCTGGAAAGGCAGCAGATCTATAATATCTTCATGCGCCTCGATGATGCGTCACGGGCAACCCCTGAAACCATCAACACTGTCGTCGTAAAAACTCTCCCCACGGGGGAACTTGTTCGCGTCTCCGACCTCGCGCAAGTCTATCAGGGCACCGGCCCCAATATGGTGAACCGGGAAGACATGCAGCGGCGCATCGTCGTCTCGGCGAATTCCCATGGGCGGGATCTCGGTAGCCTCATCCCTGAGATCCAGTCAAAGATCGGCCAGAGCGTGAAGTTCCCGCCGGGGTATTTTGTGACCTATGGCGGGCAGTTCGAGAGCCAGCAACAAGCATCCCGCATGCTCCTGTTCCTCGGCATCCTCTCGCTTTTGGGGATTTTTCTCGTCCTATACCTGCATTTCCACTCCCTTGCCCTCACCCTTCAAATCATGCTCAACGTGCCGCTGGCGCTCATTGGCAGCATCGTCGCCATTTTTCTCACCGAGCGTGTCTTGTCCGTGGCGACGCTCATCGCCTTCATCACCTTGTGTGGCATCGCCAGCCGCAACGGCATCATGATGGTCAGCCACTATCTCCATTTGATGAAGGAAGAAGGCGAATCATTCTCTGAAGCCATGATCATCCGCGGCTCGCTGGAGCGGCTCGTGCCCGTGCTTATGACCGCATTTTCAGCGGCCCTGGCCTTGGTGCCGCTTCTTCTCTCACGGGGCGAGCCCGGGAAGGAGATCCTCTATCCCGTCGCCGTCGTCATCGTGGGGGGGCTCTTCTCATCCACTTTGCTTGATATCATCGTGACGCCAGCTTTGTTTTTCCGCTTCGGCAAGCGCCTGACTGAAACCAATCCACAAGGAGATGAACTATGAACCTGATGAGTGTTTTGATGTTTGCCGCGACCCTAGTGACTGCACCTGCCTTTGCCCATGATGGGGGGCACGGGCCTCAGCTTTCCGATGCAGGCAAGCAGGGTGGCATCGTAGCACCTGTGATTGAAGCGAAAGACGTAAAAAAGGGGGCACACGCGGAACCCGCCTACAAGGCTGAGATGGTGCGAACGGAAGACGGCACCGTGCATGTGTTCCTCTACGATACGAAGATGAACGCCCTTGAGATGGGTAAATTTGAAGCGTCAGCGCGGGGAGTCGTCGAGTTCAAGAAAAGCAAGAAATGGGTCAAAGAGGGCTTCCCCCTCAAAAGCGAAGACGGCGGCTACCTAGGAAAGGCCCCCAAGGTCAAGGCCAAGCCCTTCAACATCGACATCACGTTCAAAGATGCTGGAGGCCGTGAGTTTCTCACAGCCTTTGACAACCTAGACTGAGGGACACGATGGTGAATGTGCGCAAGACCGCTCTTTCCCTGATGTTCGCCGCGCTGACCTGTGGGTTCACGCTGCAATTCGAGGACCTGCCCCGGCTCGTCCGCGAAAACAACAAAACGGTCACGGGCTCCGAGCGATTCTCAGAGGCGGCGGCAAAACGCACAGGGCATCTCGCACGCTCATACCTTCCCACCATTGAGTCTTATGTCGGTGGTGAGAAACTCCAGACTGGGTCTTACGCCTCAAAAACCGAGCCCTACGGCGGCGTGGAAGCGACGATCAATCTTTTTCGTGGCGGGAAAGACCTTCTTGAAAGCCACATCCGCGAGGCTCAACAGGTTGGCGCGGACTCAACCGCGCAAAACACCTTCATCAAGGAGCTTGCCGATGCGCGCAAGACCTACTGGCGGCTGGTCTCCGTGCGTGAATCGGTTTCGATCCTGCGGCGCGCGCTGACGCAGAACGAGGAGAATCTCACCGTCGCGAAACGACGCATCGCCCGGGGGCTCGGTACCGAGACGGATCGCCTGGAGTTTGAGATCTATCGCGGCCAGATCGAGGAAGAAATTGAAAGCCTCACCCACGGCGCCCTTCTCATCGAGATCGACCTTGCCGCGAGAGTCGGCATGAACCAAGGAACAAGGATCCAGACCGACGCTCTCATCAATCATCAGCACGACGAGCCCCTCATCGCCGCGGCGTTTGACGCCAATGAGCACCCTGACCTTAAGTCCTCCCGGGCCTCTCAAGTGGGGTCTGTCTCGCTGAAAAGCCAAAAGAGCCGCTGGTGGGCCCCCTCTCTGGATCTCTATGGCGGGTACTATCTGTATACGCTCCGTGACCGTGATTACCTTGCCATGCGTGCCCGCGACGACACGGCGGTGGGCGTTCGCCTCACTGTTCCCTTATTTGACGGGCTACAGTCGGTAACGGAATCCCGCGCTGCATCGAAGCAGGCCCAGGGCTATGAGGAGCAAAGCGAGCAGAAAGAACGCGACCTCATCGCCGGCGCGGAAGTCGCCAAAGAAGATCTGAAACACGCCCACGAACTCATCCATTGGGCCGAGGATCGGATTGCCTTGGGAAAGAAGTACCTGCGACAAACGCTTGATGAGTATGGGCGCGGCGTCAAAAATTCGATTGATGTTTTGGCCGCGGCACAAAAATACCAGCTCTTTGAGAGGCAGTACGCGGAACGCCGCCGGGATTACCAAATTGCGAGGGCTGATCTTTTGGCCTTCTTTAATCGCTAGGAGAATTCAAATGAAGGTTTTAACCGCGGTCTTCCTGCTTATGATCAGCGCTGCGTTCATCGGTTGCGAATCCGGCGAGGAGGAAATACGGAATCAGGCGGCCCTGGAAGGCGCCGCCGTCGCGGGCGAGCAAATCGCGGCGGAGAATGAGAACCTCGCCAGGCGCGCCGCCGAAATGGAAGCTGACCTTCAAAGTCGCCAGCACTTTTTTCAAGCACTCAGCGGCACGTTCGAGGGTGACCTCGCCACGGGGCAAGGCGTATACCGGATACGCATCACCTTGGTCTCGAGCCTCCCCCCTTATCGCACGCCGCGCACAAGGCTCCCCGAAGAAATCGCCTCTGACCTCAATAGCCTCCACCTCAACGCCCAGGTCGTGCAGTGGAATGAAGCAAACCCCTTAAGCGCAGTGGGTTGCCGCGTCACGGAGATCCACCCTGATCTGATGGGGGGAGAGATCGTCATCGCTTCGGAGAACTGCCCTAATCTCTATGCGCTGAGGATCGCCGGTGAAGGGCTCAGTTCCCAGGAGATCGCGACGCAGATCACGAGCGAGCGGCGGGACCACGTCGGCGCCCTCAGTGGCAGCATCCAGCCCTCCACCAATGCAGCGATTTACCACTTCACCGCGGTGAGGACGCCGTGATGATGCTTCTATTTTTTGTAGTCAGCACAACCCTTCTCGCATCCAACGCCCCCATTACGGTGACCCTCGATGAGGTCGTGGAGCGCGTGAGTACCGAAAACTATTCCGTGCACAGGGCCGCCCTTCGCGTCTACCAGTCGCGGGAAACAATCGAAGTGGCGCGCATGAACCTTCTCCCGAGGTTGAACCTCTGGAACATTTCCGGTGCCGCCTTCGAAGTGGCCCTGGGCGGGCCCAGTGGTGCGATATCTGGCCTTGCCGGGGTCATCGGCGACATCGCGCCGTTTCTTGTTCCAGCGAACTGGGCGCGGGTGAGCCAAGTCGAACGCCTCTATCTCGCCGATCAAGAGGGCTACCGTGCTCTTTGGGCCAATGAGATCCTCTCGACCAAAGCGATCTATGTGCATTTGCTCCTGGATCGCTCGCTTTTGGCTCACATCGAGCAGGCCCAGCATGAACTTGAGCAGATCAACACCATCGTTCACATGCGCGAGGCCTTCGGCGGCGCCGACCAGGGCGCATCGCGGGATCTTGAAGTGAGAACGCTCGCCCTGCAGGAAGACCAGCGCTCGCTGGAAGTCCTCGTCGCGGAGGAGGAGAGTCTACTTGCCTATATGATGGGCTATCCCGCAACCGCAAGGCTTCAAGTCGCGGCTGTTGAGATGCCCGAATTCGAAAGGCTGCAACCCCTGGATTACGCGGACTTTGAGTTCCGGGCCACGGATTCCGCGCCAGAGATGCGTCAGTATGATCACTTCCTTGAAGCGGCGGCCTTCCTCGACCAGGAAGTCCTGTATTCCTTTCTCGGCACCTCGAATATGAATCGCGGTGTTGCGGGCGGGATTTTTGACGGCATCCCCATTCAAAATGGCCTTGGCTTCGGCGCACCTGCCTCCATGCGCATCATCAGCGCACAGCGAGAGATTCTGCGAACCCAGCGCCGCGGCATCGCCGAGACCATTCGACGCCAGCTTCGCCTCATCCTCAGGAGCTATAATCTTGACCTTGAGAACTACGCAAACCTCAAGCGCCGGGAAGAACTTACGGCCCAGTCCTTGGATCAGCTCTTTGAGAGGCTGCGCTTGGGCCAGGGCGTCGAAACCCTGGCGCTCATCGAGGCGTCGCGAAACCACATCCAAGCTGATACGGCATATTTCGCGGTGAAGTACCGTTTTCTCGTCAACGAGGACCGCCTCGCGCGTCTCATCTTCCATGGTGATTATTCGAGGCAGCCGGTGGTTATTTCAGCACTGCGGGAAGGGAGCGCCCGATGAGAGCCTCGAAAATCCCTTCCACGATTTTTTTTCCGCTCTTGTCCTTAGTAGCGGCGTTAGCGTCCGGCTGCGAGAATAACGACATCCGAGACTGGCGGGCCCAGACCTTGGGCCTTCGCCAGCGGGCCGTGGAGCAAATCGCCCACACCCCCTATCGCCAGGATCAGCACCAGGCTTTCAAGTCCTACTTCTCGAGCTTAAGCACCATGGCTCTGTCACTGGCGCGGGATGCGGGCAAGCGGCAGCGCTTCAATGAAGCAGTGCGCCGCTCCGATGCGAGCACCCTCTGCCAAGAGCTTTTCATGGCGGAGCCCCCGTGGCGACGGCTCATGGGGAACTGCATCAAGAATAGATTTTTCCTCTGCGCGGAAGAGGTGAGGGCCTATCCCACGCTTCTGCGGGCACTACGGGGCGCTTTGAGCGCGGACCTTGCGCGCCGCTTTGACCAGAGCTGCGAAGTGATGGGAGAGTTGCATGACATGGACCATCTTTAAGATCGGTCTCTCTGCCGCCGTGATTGCCTTCGCGTCCTGGCTCTCCGGGCGTCGACCTGCTTTGGCCGGTTTCATTATGGCGCTTCCGCTGTCTTCACTCATTGTATTGGCCCTGAGTTATGCCGAGTACAAGGATGCCGCCAAAACGGTGACCTTCGCAAAAAGCATTTTCGTGAGCGTGCCCCTTTCGCTGACGTTTTTTGTGCCGTTTCTTTTCGCCGACCGCCTGCGACTGCCGTTTTGGGCGCTCTACGGAATGGGGGTCGTGCTCCTTGCGGCATCGTACTTTGTGAATCGCTCGGTGTTTAAGGCTTAGGGCAGAGCAGAAGGCGCACGATGATCAGCGCGCACGGCCCTTCTGCTCTGTGCCTATCATCCAGTATTAAAGCTTCTCAACAATAGAACCTTCTTCGAACGAAACCCCTGAGTCGACCTTCACAGCTGAGTAATGCTCGTTGAACGTGCGGTCCACGGTCCCCTCGCCGAGCTTCACCTTCTTGCAGCTGCTGGCGCTGTCACCGTCCGCCGCACGGCCGGTTCTGCCCTTCGTGGATGCGCATACGTTCTTGAAGAGCGCAACGCGGTCGCCGGGCTTCACGTCGGCGTTGCCCATGCACACGTGGGCTTCTTCATTGTTTGCCTTCATGGCAACGGATCCTCTCATCGTGCTATGGGCGCACCCCGAAAGTGGGATCAGGGTCAGAAGTAATAAGGCCTGCTTCATGTTCATAATTGCTCCTCGAATGGGGTTCTGTGGTCCTAATGCTGCGGTACCATGGGGTAATTCCTATGTCAGATTTTTTTAGGTCGGGTGTTCCCGACCACAGGCGGGCGTCGCACAGGACTCGGCCAAGCGCTCGTCGGCGCATCACGCGCCTCCTCCGCCTGGCCACGGCGCGGGCCTTTCGCTCGCTTCACGCTCGCTCAGCATGCTGTGGCATGCCGGCCCGCCCCTTTCTCGTCCT
>CAYHWW010000040.1:0-21724 GCA_964360145.1 uncultured Oligoflexia bacterium
GGCACGAGTGCCCGAGGCCTCAGAAGACCCCGTGTGCAACGCTGGAAGAGGCAAGTGCGCCGTCACCGCCTACGGTGACTTGCTCACCTGCCTTGAAGTGCGGACGCCTCTTGGCAATCTCATGGATCGCGGCTTCAGCACACTCTGGCATAGCCCCCAGGCTCAAGCCATGCGTGGCTTGCGCATGAAAGACCTGGAGTTCGACACGACCTGCGGCACCGGTGCCCACTGCGATCACTGCCCCGGTATGGCTCGGGCAGAAACCGGCGATGAAAGACGTCCCGTGCCCTACCTCATGGAGATCGCCTCCATTAAAGAGGCTCTGTCATGGGGCTCTTGACACGAAAACGCGTATTCGCCGCGCTGATCCTGAGTCTGTCCTTTTACCGCTTCGGAGACATTCGCACGCCATGGTTCACGATTTACCTACCCCAAACCATGACGCTGCTTCTGCTGGTCATGGCGGGAAAGCTGAAACCCCTCGGCAAAACCCCTCTCGCCATGCCTCTGTTGGGATTTCTTCTCATCTGTGGCCTCTCCGTATTCCAGTCCGCCTGGGTGCCGGAACACCCTGAGGCCTATCCACTTTTGAATTGGAGCGCCAGAAATACGCCCTATGTGAAAAGCCTCACGCAAATCCTGTGGATCGGTGTTGGCATTTCCGCCTATTTCCTCACGGAGCTCATGACGCCAGATCGAGCATCAGCCCTGAAAACAGTGAAGCTCTGGCTCGGGGCCCAAGCCATCGCCGCGGCCCTGTCCATGGTGCAGCTCATGGGCAACACCCTGCAGATCGACGCGCTGAAATCCTTCTTCCGCGGCGTCACGACTGTCGCCGGCCTGGAATACTCTGGGCGATCCGCCTATCGTGTGACCTCAGTATTCACAGAACCCTCCCACCTCGCCGTATTCCACGCCTGCCTGCTGCCGCTGGCCATACACATGGTCACCGGACGCACGCCACCGCTGATCCGAAGGCATTGGCTCTTCGCCCTGCTCCTTATGGCATCCTTCGCCTGCACCCTGTCCCGCACAACCATGCTCCTGGGCACCTTTCTCACGGCGGCCCTCGTCGTGAGACGAATCAGGGACGATCAACGGAGCGGCAAGCGGCGCGAGCGCACCAAGTCCATCGTCACCTTGCTCGTGCTGCTCGTGGGCGGTGAGCTCATCGCACGCTACGTCCTCAATAGCTCTTTTGTCGAAGTCATTCTCTTCCAAATCACCACGTTCTCCAATACCAGCAATATTTCCAATGTCTCCCGCCTCATATCAGCCGGCGCGGCCTGGGATATCTTCATGAAACACCCGCTGCTGGGGGCGGGCATCGGCAACTACGCCATGCACCTCGCCAGCGTCCTACCCTGGGAGCAGCTGCGATTTGCCATGCCCATCGTGGGCAACATCTATCTCGAAATTCTCGCGGAAACCGGCCTTTTCGGAATCAGCGCTTTTATCTGGGTTCTCTGGTCGGCCCACCGTTTCATGAAGCGCGCCATCGCGCGTTGTGAATCCCAAGACGACCGAGCGATCTTGGAAGACCTGCTCATGGGTTATCACGCCATGCTGGTGGGGTTCCTCACCTTCTCGGCGTTCTTCTTCCCCTTCACCTGGTGCTACATAGGCACGATGCTGGGACTAGCTCGCGTCCTGTCCCGCCCCCAGGTAATTTCCCAGGTGCGCGACGTCGTCAGTGCAAAACTCCAGGAGCCGCCGCGCAGTGCCGTTATACACGGCGAACAACCGCGGTAGGCGGGTCTCAGTTCCTCGACGCAGATACTTGTTGCTGGCGAAAAACAAGAGAGAGTGTGACAGGTAGGAGACGCGGGCCAACTCATCGACCTCGCTGAGGTCCCCCACGGAGATGACGACATCGAAAGCAGCACTTTCGTCGACGAACTTCACGTATCTCGGATGATCGAGGACGCTTTCCTCCAGCGTTACACCCTCCCCCAGGGAGAGCACCATGAGCCTGCTGGAAGCCGTGGTGCGGGCGAGGCACTCCGCCAGCGGGATGCCATCACGGAGAAAATGCTTCAAACCCTTGGTGGGCGGGACATTGAGGATCTCCCGCAGGGCCGACGGGTCTTTCATATAATCAACAATCAGCACCCGGGCGCCGGAATCCGCGAGCTTCTTGCCCAAGCGGTAGGCGAAATCGCAGGCAATCCGCGCACCACCGATGGAGACCATGAGAACTCGCTGGGGGAGCTGAACCGAGGGGGATGCGCAGCGTTTGAATTCCTCTTCCAGGATGCGATCACGATCCGCGCTGTAGCTGAGATGCTGAATCCTGTAGTTTTGAGCCTGCATGCGCCTCGTATCGTACTCCACGCTTTTCAGGGATTTGATGAAAGTGCTGCCCAGCAAACTGAGAACCACCATTCCCATGATGAGGAGCTCGACACCAGCCATGGAACGGCCGTGCTGCGCCACCTCAGCGAGGGTCACTTGTCCCAAGTGCGGGCTTCCCAAGTGCAGCTCCACCCAGGCCTGGTCCCGGAGATACTGCAGCCTGCCCGCGATCAGATTTTCCACAATGGCACCGGATAGGCCGTTATCGGCTATTGAATCTTGCCCGGATGGTGGCGCATTCAAACTCGATGTCTGGGCTTCCCTGGCCACTTCGAGCTGTGTCTGCATCATTTTCGTTCGATAGACTTCGCCAATGTCTTCCACCACGCTAGCGGGCGCACGATTGTCAGCGTTCGCGTCCATGGCGCTACTCAGAGTGGTGAATTCCTCTTTCATGAGGTCCCGCCGTAGCGTGGGGGTGAGGTTACTGAACTCGGAGAACAACAATGTTGTGGCCTGGGAGAGCACCTCTCTCGGACGCTTATGGTGCTCCAAGATGCGCAGAGTCAACGCTTTCTCATAGCGCCCCATCAAACTGCGATAGGCCTCGCTGGTCCCAGTAGAGAGAAGGGTTTTGAGACGAGCGTGGCGCTTACTCAATTCATCCATCTCATCAGAGAAGAGCACGAAGCTCACCCGATTCTCACCCCTGCGGCGAACAGAGAGATAACGCTCAGGGTCACCCAAGAGCGCCCTCATGCGAGGGCCTGAGAGAAACTCATAAACGGCGTCTAGGCCCACCTCGGTCATGGCGGTCTCAGACAGCGTCAATTCTCCATTGGCAGACCAGAGCTGCGGGCGCAGCACGAAATAGGCGCCACCGGCGACTTGGAGGAGGAAGAGCAGCAGCACGGCGCATTTGAGAAACCACTTGGTTCTCATCGTGCGCCAGTAGGCAATTATTGCTGCACGGGCAAGACCGATCACTGCTCTTACTCCCTTCTAGCTTCTTCATCGTCAGGTGAGTCCATAATTATGAGACAATGACGAAATACGAGCCGCGCCATGAATCAAAAAATGCCCATGGAACCCGTACTTTGTCCCATCTGTGAAAGCGGGCAGCGTCGGCCCAAGTACGAAATCTCAGGATTCAATCTCGTGGCCTGTGGGCAGTGCAGCCTTGTGTACATGAACCCCATGCCCACAGCCATCGCCCTGGAGTCCTTGTATGACGGCCGCTACTTCGAGGGCCAAGGCTTTGATGCCTCCGTGGACTACCTGCGGGAACTGCGTGAGGCCCCCGCCGCGGAAGTGGCCCGCCAGAAAATGAAGCTCAATGATATTCGCAGGCTCCTGAAAACCGGCTCTCCCACTCCGACGCTCATGGATGTGGGTTGCGGCTGCGGCTTTTTTCTCCGCACCGCTCGCGATGAAGGCTTTAACTCCCGTGGCATCGATCTCAGTTCGGAAGCCTGTGCCGTGGTCCAGGGTGAGCTGGGCATCCCATGCCACCAAGGAGGGGCGCTGGACGGACTCCGCTCCATGCGCACGGCTTCGGCGGACGCCATCACCATGATTGAAGTGCTCGAACATCTCTCCCAACCCGTGGCGGTGATGAGGGAAGCCCTGCGGGTCTTGAAGCCCGGTGGCGTGCTCTTTCTCCAGACCGGCAACATTGCCTCCCCTAAGGCCCGTCTCAAGGGCCGACAATGGGACTACTTCACCCTCCCGGGCCACATCTGCTACTACACTCCCCACTCCTCCGCCGAACTTTTGAAAAACGCGGGCTTCACCTGGGCGGCGGTGGCGCCACCGCGGCTCTTTCATGACGGAAGCAAGGCCTACCGCGGCTTGGAACGGCTGGGACTCCTCCATACGCCGCTGCGACCAGCCGTGGATTTCCTGCTCAATATCCGTGAGCGCCTGCTGAGCCCAGGGCTCTTTATTTACGGCAGAAAAGAAAGCCCATGGAATTGACCCGGCCCCCGCTCAAAGTCAGTGAGGGAATCCCGGTCTACATCCCTGACGCGGATGTTTTCTACGAGGGGAAATTCACTGCCACCATACCTGGCCCTCAAGGGTTTTCCGGCAAATTAAAAAATGTGGTCTTGAGACGGCTGCGTTTTCTCCATAAAGAGTTAAGACTGCTTCGTGCCCAGAAAGGGGCCCGTCTCAATATCCTTGATCTGGCCTGCGGTGGAGGTCACGGCCTGCTGCCTCAATATGGCCACGTCACGGGCGTGGATATCTCGCTAGAGTCCCTCACAAAAGCGCACGAGCTCTATGATTCCGTGATCTGCGCCTCTTGCGACGATTTACCATTCGAAGACGCGAGCTTCGACGTGGTCGTGGCCATGGATTTTTTGGGCCACATCCCCGACGGGAAAAAGTCAGTGTTCCTCTCCGAAATCCGTCGGGTGCTCACACCGCGGGGCAGCGCGCTCCTCTACATCGAGACCAAGGGAGACAATGGCATGCAACGCCTCGCCTCCCGTCACCCTGAACTTTACACCCGCCATTTCGAGGAGCCCGAAGGCCACATCGGCCTGGAATCACCCCATCGGGTTTTGGAACGCCTCCACGCCGCGGGCCTGCTCCCCACGCGCTCCATCGGTGCCTACAAAACCTGGCTGAAGCAGCCCCAGGAAATGCAGCTGCGCTTCGCCGGTGAATACGCGCGCCTCTACCCCTGGCTCAAGGTCCCGGTGCTTCTGGACAAAGTGGTGTGCAGCCTGCGCCCACTGCGGCTCGCCGCCACCATGCTAGTCGAACTCACAACACCGGTGCTGGATAGCCTGCTCCCCTTTCCCATGGCGGATGGTTTATTTGTCAAAGCGGTAAGAATGAAGTGAACCCCGACGTCTATAGTCGCATGGGCGACATCGAAGACCGACATTGGTGGTTCACGGTGCGGCGACGCATGATCGTGGAGGCCATCGCTCGTCGTGTGCAGGGCCCACAGAAAATTCTCGACGTGGGCTGCGGTACCGGTGCCTTGAGCGCGGCGCTTCAGAGCATGGGCGAGGTGCTGGCGGTGGACAGCGAACCCCTGGCCCTGGCGAGAACCCAAAGCCGGGGCATCACCACCGCTCCCTTGGAAGAGATTTCCGCCAACCCCCGAGCGGAATTCGACGTCGTCTGCCTCTTCGACGTGCTGGAGCATATTGAAGACGACGAGAAGGCCCTGGCCCATTGGGTTTCCCACGTTAAACCGGGGGGCCTCGTCGCCATCACTGTTCCTGCCTTCATGATCTTCTGGGGCGGCCACGACGTGGCATCGGGCCATCATCGTCGCTACAATAAAAAATCCCTGCTCAAACTCATGTCCACCTGCGGGATTGTTCCCCTTGAAACCTCATACTTTAATTTCATCCTGTCACCCCTGGTGCTGGGCTCCCGCATCCTGGAACGCATCACGGGTCATCAAGCAGCCCACGGAGATCTCTATCTACCGCCGCCCGCCGTAAACCGCGCTCTTGAGTTGCTCTTCAGCGCGGAAATACCATTTGTGCGCAGGCACCGTGCGCCATTCGGCGTCAGTCTCCTTGCCCTCGGGCGACGCCCATGAACACCATTCCCCGTTGGGGCTGGGCCGTGGTCATCTACGTCTGGGCCCTCGCCTGGCGCATGCCCTCCCTGCAAGATACCTTCGCCACCAGTGACCACGTACAACATGCCCTCGCGGGCATGAATCTCGACTCGCTCCCGTGGATCACGGCGGACCTGCGCCACAGCAAGCTGGGGTTCATCCTCACTTACCCCTATGGCCTGGTGGCTCTCTACACTTCACTCTGGTCAACGCTTCTCAGCGCTGGGGGCGCTCCGCTCACGGAACGCCCCCTTTCTGCTTTCGTCGCCCTGGTGGGCTCTTCCATTGGGCCACTGAGCTTCCTCTGGGTAGAGCGCCGTGTTTCGCGGGCCCAAGCCATTCTCTTCGCTCTCATCGTATCTGCATGGGACATGAACGTGTATCGCTCGCTGACCCCTTCCTCTCTTGTTTTGAGTCTCGGTGCCGTGGGCATTCTTTCCACCCTGATCTTGCTGGATCGACTGCAGGAGAAGGGGAGGCGCCAGGACGGGATCTTCCTCGCCATGGGCACCGTGCTCCACTTCATGAGCTGCCAAACTGCCCTCTGCCTCGCTCCCCTGTGGGCGTGGAAGGTGGGCAAGGCGAGAGAAAAAAAAGGATTTCTCTGGACCATGATTTCGACGGCCTCCGCACTAGCGGCACTGATCACGCTCTATGTCCTGGCCTCCCACGCTTTGCATAACCCCTACGTTACGGTGGTGGGAAAACTATTTTCCAAAGGTGTGGGCTCACCATTCGACCTGGGCTTCGCGCTGCAAGAGTACGTCTGGAGCATGGGCCTGGGGAGCTTTGCCTTGGCCCTCGTGGCCCTTGTGCTCTTCGCCCTGAAAAAACTGTGGCGTGATCACAGCGCATGCCTCCTTCTCGCGGCAGCAACGCTTTACTTCATTCCCCTCACCAAGCTCTCTCACTCCACCTACGTCGCCGCCTACGCCTATGAGTCCCAGTTCCTGCTTCATCTCTTCACAGCATATGTGCTCATCCGCTGGGCTCCCCTCCAACTTGGGTTGACTACCGCGATCACCCTCGCTCTCTCCCTCACGGGGTTCCCACCCCGCCTTCCTGCCTTTGGCATTTACAGGGAGTACGTCATCCACCCCGGCACACTGCCTCGCGCCATGGGCGTGCTTTATCGGGAGCGCTACGCGGGCCGCAAGGCTTACACGGAGTTGGAGCCGCTGCTTTCCCACTACTACTTCGGTGCCGCGGATGTCCTTGGCGTCTACGACGCTGACAATGAGATCAATGGCATCGCCCTTGATCATGCCCTCGCCGCTAAGAACCCCGCCCTTGTTTCCATTGTCAGAAACTCGCTCTGGCAGAGTAGGGCCCAGGCGTCGGTGCACTGCGTGGATGCACGCATCATCGACCGCAGCGGGAACATTCTCGCCGTGGCCATCGACGGGGCTCAACGCGGACCGTGCAACCCTGTTTCCTTCTCCGTTGACGCACTCGCGGCGAAGTTCCCCCACTACGCCAGCACCGTGAAGCGGCTTCTACCGAGCTGGATCCCCTTCCTTCCCATGGACATGTATGCTCTGGGGATCCTTAAGCAGCCAGTTTCTCAGAATCCGCTTCAGAGCCCTGAACCGCCTTCGGTGAGGGATACGCGAGGACCGTTCCTGTGGTGACCCGCCCGGCTTTCCAATAGCGCAGCAGATTCTTTATGTATTCCAAGGCATCCCGCAGGGGACGTACCGTGGATCGCTTCTCACTGTTGCGTATGAAAAGACAGGGCACGGGGACGATCTTCAAACCATCCTGATGGAAGCGGGTCACCACTTCCGAGTCCCAGAACCAACCTTCATGCTGGAAACGACCGAAGTAGCGGACGAGGGTTTCGCGCTTGAAGAATTTATAGCCCGTTTCTGAATCGAATTTCTGGGGAATGCCAAGGATTCTGGAAGAGAGGAAGGAGTAACCCTTGGTCAGCAGATGCCGGTAGAAAAGACCGGCGGTTTCTCGATAATGTCTCTGGCCCACCACCAGGTCCGCCTGCTCCGCCTCCAGGGTGTGTAAGCACTCGAAGAGATACACGGCGGCCACCTCAAGATCGATGTCGAAGAAACCCACGCAATCGCCGGTGGCCATTTCCGCTCCGGTCATGAAGGCGGCCCCGCGGCCCCTGTTCTTCATGTGGCTCACCGCTCGGATGCGGCCCGTGGCGTCGCTCTTCAAGATGCGCTCAATGGCCGCCGCGGTATCATCAGGACTGCGGTCATTGACGAGAATGATCTCCCAGGGCTTATTCATGTAGAGGAGGAGCGAGACCACATGGGCTATATTGCGCTCGAGGTGGGGCGCATCTTTGTAGCAGGGAAACACCAGGGAAAGCCTCAAAGAGCACCATCCTTTTCAAGGACATAGACGACGTCCCGCCCTTGGCTCACAAGGCGAACCCGCACTCCAGGGAGGTTCTTCAATAATGCATCCAGGGAATCCGCTGTATAACGCTGGGAGTGCTCCCTGCCGCCGATGACGGTGAGCTTTCGGGCCATGAGCTGAAAGAATGAAGCCCCCTCCGTGGAGATGTTGTGCACGGGCTCGCTGATGATGACCATTTTCCTGGCAGCGCTGGCCATGCGCTGGAGGAGGACGCGATCGCCGTCCATGAAATGGTAAAGACTGGATTGCATGCACACCACATCCGATTCAGGGATGGCATCATGAACACCGTCCCAGAGACGGGCATCGATGTCCCGATTTTTGGCCCAAGAGACAAAACCCTCATTCAAATCCAACGCCACGTAAGCACACCCCTTCGCCTTCAGCAGGGGAGCCACCACGCAGTCCCCGGCGCAGAGATCCACCACGGAGGCTCCCGATGGGATGAGATCCACCACCGCTTGGTATTTGGAGATATAACCCGGGCCATAGAGAAGTCGCATGAGGGCCCGGTACCCCCAAACCCAGCGATAGATCAACCCGTGGCCGTGAGTCGCAGTCATGCCTTCTGTATCGTGTCGAAAGCGTTGGTAGTTAAGCCGAGCAACATGAATGCCGCATCCTGAACGCGGGAAACGGACAATTCTGCCATGCAACCGTGATCACCCCTCACGCATGCACCACAATCCCGGCCCCGGCAGGAAAATCTTGCCTCTTCCAACACCCGGGTCAGTTTCGAGCGCGGCCCCCAGCGGACCAGGTTGCTGGGGCCATTGATGAGAATCACGGGCACGCCAAGGCCATCGGCCAGCTGATAGATGCCTGAGTTGTTCGCGATGAGCAACGCGCAGCCCGTGAGCAGTTCCGGCAATTCCGCCAAGGGCGTCTTGCCCGCCATGACGGTGACCCCGGAGATGGCGGCGAAGACCGATGCTTTTTCGGCATCGCTCGCGGCACCCAACACAATAACCCGAACCCCGGCGGAAGCGAGGCCCCGCGCAAGTTCCACGAACCGTGGGAGAGGCCACTCCTTCAAGCCGAAGGAGGACACCGCGAAGGGGTGGAGTGCGACCGGGGGCAAGCCCAGGGGCGCGCCCCTACCACGTCCGCCCCCCCAGCTTCGGACGCTGAGCAGCTGACTCAAAGTGATTCCCGCCACGTCGCCAGTGGGAACAGCAATGAGCCGGAGCAGTCTTGACGTCATCTCCACCTCCGCGCGATAGCGGCCATCCCAGCGCTTCGCATCGGTGAGGAAAAGGCCTGTGTAGCTTGTGTGATAACCCACGCGGCGAGGGATGCGTGCCACCGCGGCGAGTATGGCGTCCGTCAAAGTGGCCCGCTGACCGAAGTCCAGCACAAGGTCATAGCGCCCTTTCACCATGAGGCCCAAGCGCTGGCGCCATGACGGGGTCCAGGGCAGAAGCTTTGTGATGGCCACACACCGTGCCAAAAGGGGATGCCAGTGACCCCGCGCCATGAAGTGCACCTCCGCGTCTGGATAGTGCCGCGCCAGCGCCGCGACGGCGGGCACCGTGAGCAGCACGTCTCCCAGGTGATCGGCGCGAATGCAGAGAATGCGGCGGGGACGAGGAGGCGCGCCAGGGCGGCGTCTTGCGAGGCGCGCCGTGATAGCCTCACGAAGCCCTGATTTTGCGCGATCAGGCACGGTTTTCATCCGCCTCAGTGCTTCAGCGGCAAGTTTCAGCACGCGACGGCATTGGATGCCCAACCACACCGCTGGCAGCGGTACGATGCCCTTGTTCCAGCGGCGCGCATAGACCCACATTGCGTCGTGATGATAATGAATGACTTTAAATCGGGCGCCAGCGCTACAACCACCGATCGCGTGGGTGATGCTCACTTCCGGCATGTGAAGAATGGCGACGCCCTTCTCCTTGAGACGACGACAGAGATCTACGTCCTCACAGTACATGAAGTAATCTTCGCTAAATCCGCCGTGGGCCAGGAAGAGATCACGTTTCAAGAGCAGAGCGGCGCCAGAAACCCAATCCACCTCTCGCCCCGGGGGGCGGAGATAACGCGTGCTCCAACGGTTACTGGGAAATGCCTTGGTAAGAAGGCTTTTTCGATTAAATAGCGCTGTGAGCAAACCAGGGTAGGATCGTGCGGATTCTTGAATAGTGCCATCGGTATTGAGTACACGGGGCCCAACGACCACTTCACGCCCACGAACGTGGCTTTCTTCTTCCGCCAATGCGACCAGACGTAGGATGTCCCGGACCGATGCGCGGCAGTCAGGATTGAGGATGAAGAGCCACCGCGCGGCAGCCCGACGACTCCCCTCATTCACCGCCGCCGCGAAACCGCGGTTCTCGCTGTTGCGGATAAGATCCACCCAGGGATGTCGACAGGCTATGTCCCGAGGCGTGCCGTCACTAGAAGTATTGTCGACGACAATAACTTCTATTTTGTCTTTCCCTAGGGCCAGATCATCAAGAAGGCACAACAGGGGCAACCCCGCATTGTAGTTCACGATGACAACGCTCAAGAGCGGAGACGAAGTGGGCATGGCCCTTTGATTTTCCCAGAGATGGAACACTACCCTCCAGGGGCAATCCTTGCCCGGCACCTTTGATCGCATCGCTGCGGGGCGGCAACCATCAGATAATGGGGAACATGCGCATTGGCATCAACGCCCTCTACGTGATCCCTGGCCAGAATGGTGGCACCGAGACCTACCTCATGGGGATCATGAGGGAGCTCCTTGCTTTGAGCTCAGGCCGCCACGAATTTTTTGTATACTGCAACTCCTCCGCCGCCCCCACCCTGTCCGCGGCGTTCGAAGGCGCTACCATGGTCCCCTGCGCCGTGAGCGGCGACTCCCGCATTGCCCGCGTCCTCTATGAGCAGCTCTGGCTCCCTCGCCTTGTGAAGCGGGACGCCATCGACGTGCTTCATTCCCCGGGCTTCGTACTGCCACTGGCAGCCACCTGCCGCCACGTCCTCACCGTCCATGATTTTTTCCATGAGCGTTACCCTGCCTGGCTCTCACCACTGAAACGCGCCTACTGGCGTTTGCTCATCCCGCCCAGCATCCGCAAAGCGGACCGCGTCATCGTGGTGTCGGAAGCCGTGAAGACAGAGCTGGAACGCTACTTTCCCGATGCCATGGGAAAATCCGTGGTTACCCACGAAGGCTCCAAATTTTCAGATACCACTCGAGGCGCGCCATGCGCGCACATATCCTCGCACTCAGCTACGCCATACTTTTTCTGGGTGGGCACGCTGGCGAAGCACAAAAACCTGGGCACCATGATTCGCGCCTTCCGCCTTTTCAAGGAAGCCCACGGCGGCGCCCACCGCTTAGTCCTTGCCGGCGGCGTCGGACAAAACATCAAACCTGCGTTGATGGATGCCACGGAGCGCGAAGATCTTGCCAGAGTGGAGCCCTGGATCACCTGGGCGGGCCGGGTTTCCGATGCGGAGCTGGCCACTCTTTATCAAGGGGCCCTCTCCCTCATTTTCCTCTCCCTCTACGAAGGCTTCGGCCTGCCGGTGCTCGAGGCCATGAGCCTGGGCTGTCCCGTGATCACATCAGCTCGAGGTAGCCTGGGAGAAGTGGCTGGCGACGCCGCCCTCCTCATCGATGAACCAACGGATGCCGCAGCGACATGCCAAGCCATGTCGCGGATCGCCTTTGACATAGAGGTGAGGGAAAAACTCATAACCAAGGGCTTGGCTCGCTCCGAAGAATTCACCTTCGCAAAAGCGGCTCAACTGACCCTGGAATGCTACGGAGGCGCCGCTTGATGCGCAATAAAGACAAACTCACTCTTCGTTCCGCGGCTACGCTATTCCGCGACGGTGCCCTCATCGCGGGCAGGGCTGAGAAAGCAGGTACCCTGCGGCGGGCGGGCGGCAAGTATCGCGTGGGCTCCTTCATCAAACCCCTCAACTCCCCCACCCGCTACCCCGAGTATCAGGTCTTTCATCGCATGATTGCAGATGAAGCGACCCGGGCGAACAGCGTGCTCCGTGTTCTCGATGTGGGTTCTCCCAAACTTTTCACTCTGCTCCTCACCGAACGTTTGCCTCTCCTTGAAGTGACGTCACTGGATATCTGGGATCGAGCCATCGAAGAAGCCCGCGCCCTCGCGGGGGGTCTTTCGGCCAATGCCCAGTCCCGCCTCAAGCTCGCGGTGGCGGACATCCGCAAACCGCTGGCGCCGGAACTTTTGCCGGAGCAGGGATACGATGTGGCCTTTGCCATGTCCGTCATCGAGCATGTGGAACCCAACCCCGGCGGCGATGTGGTGGCCATGAAAGCCATGGCGAAGATCATGAAGAAGGGTGGTGCCCTCATTATTTCCATTCCCGTGGATCGAGAATTGCGGGACGAGCATACGGCCCAGCCCGCCTATGGCGCCCACGATGCGCATGTGGACGAGGGCCAGGGCTCTTTTTTCCAGCGGGTGTACGATCAAGCTCGCGCCTCGGACCTGGTGTCCTACATGGAAGCGGCTGGCATGACTCTCGAGGAGTGCGTGCTGGTGACTTGGCCCCAAGACCGACTGTTCCGCGCTTTCTGGCGCATCCCCGGCACTAAGATGAAAGGCCTCCTCGGCCCCTTCTACCCTCTCTTCAGCCCCCGCTTCACAGCGCGAAGTTCCGCGGAGGTGCCCGCGATCACCCGCGGGGGCGATCTCGTCATGCGCCTGAGAAAGGCATGAACTACGGTCTCGATGCTAGGCTTGTCGGCCCTACGGAGCCGGCTCAGACCCTGCTGGCCGTGGAGCTCACCCGCAATCTCGCGCTGCAAGCCACGAAAAACCATGAGCAGGTCCACGTCTACACGGGACAAGCGGGTCAAGAGGCGCTGAGGAGCTGTGTTGGTGCCGTGCTGCACGCCCTGCCCGTGCCCTTGCATCGCCTCACCGCGGGACTTTTGTGGAATCAGGTTATTCTTCCCGTGCAGGCGCGCATGGATCACCTCGATCTGATTCACAGCCCGTTTTTCTTTTTGCCCCGTCATGGGCTGCCACGCCGAATGAAGCGCGTCATCACCGTGCATGATCTCGCATTCGCCAAGAACCCGCGTGAATTCTCCCGTCGCACACTATTCTATTTCAAGACGATTGCTCGCGGAAGCATCGAGAACGCTGATGCCATCGTGGTGAGCTGCGGTGCCGTAGGCAATGACGTCGCGGAGTATTATGGCATCGCGCCTGAAAAAATTCATGTGATCCCCCTCGGCCTGAAGCCCAGCCTCGAAGCGTGCGCACGATCCACAACGGTCGTTTCCAGGCCGAGCACAGGTGCCGAACCTTTTGTGCTCAATGTCGGCGTCATTCACTCACGAAAGAATCTCGACGTGCTGCTGAAAGCATTTCAATTGGCGCGTCACACCCTGCCCTCCCTCAAGCTGCGACTTGTGGGCCGCCCTGCTCATGGGGCGCCTCAGATATTCGCGCTCATCGACGACCTTGGCCTCCGAGATCACGTTATCCATGAAATCCATGTGAGCGAAGAACGTCTCCGCCACTATTATGGTCATGCCGCAGCTGTCGTAATGCCGTCCCGCAGCGAAGGGTTCGGGTTCCCCGCACTCGAAGCCATGGCCTGTGGTGCCGCGGTTATTGCATGTAGAAGTGGTTCGCTGCCAGAACTAGTGGGCGACGCAGGCGAATATTTTGAACCTGGAAATGTCGAGGAACTGGCTCAGCTGATATTGGCGCGAGTGAATAGCGGCAGCGACAGCGCTCTCGCATCCCGTGCGAAGAAACAAGCGCTTCAATTTACCTGGAGCCGCACCGCGAGCCTCACACTTGCACTATACCGTGGGCTCTGCGGATGAGTCATGTTTTCACTATGACTCCAGCCTTCCTCTCCTCCCTCGGCTGGTCCGGCGCCGCGGGCTTCACAGCACAAGCGTTACGATTTGCAACGCGACTGCTCTTAGCCCGTGTACTCTCCCCCGATGATTTCGGGCTCTTCGCCGCCGCCACCACTATCTTAAGCCTTGCTGGGCTGCTGCAGAACCTCGGCCTCCAATCTCCCCTCATCAACGAGAAATTTCAGGGGTCCAGGGACATGGCGTACCGCGGTGCCCAAGGCCTGCTTTTCGCCGTGGCCATCATTCTCGCACTGGCTCTCTGCCTGGCGGCCCCCGTCTTCGCCAATCTCTATGGCATGCCTGGCCTCACCTCCCTCCTCAGGGTCTTGAGCTTCTCTCTCGTCATCACCGCCTTCATGACGGTGCCCAGCGCCGCTCTGTCCCGAAAATTCCGCTTCCGCGAGTTGGCCGTCGCTGAAGTGCTCTCGCTGCTTGCCTTCGCCGCCACCTCCATGGCCTGCGGCCGTTGGGGCTGGGGCCCCTACGCATTGGTGTGCGCCCAGCTCCTGTCTCAATGGCTGTATGCATCTCTCTTGCTGGTATTTTCTCATCGAGGGGATCATTGGCGTTTCGGCATCAGCAGCCACTGGTCCCCACTGCGCCCCCTCTTTGCCCACGGAGGGTACTCCGGCGTGAATCAGTTCCTTGCACTAACCCTCACTCAGGGGGACAACGCATTCATCGGATCCCGCGCTGGAGCCACCATGCTGGGGTACTATGCCACGGCCTACCTACTCGGCTCCGCGGCGGCTACCGTGGTTGGTGGGGTGGTGGGCCGGGTGCTCTACCCCCAACTGTCCCAGCATCACGACAATGCCCGCGCCTTCGCATCCTCGTACAACCTGGGGCTGCAGCTGAGCCTCTGCATCACGCTGCCATTCACCGCGCTTCTCGTCATGGAACCCCATCTCATCGTCGGCGCCTTATTCATGGACAAGTGGGCTCCCTCCGCGATGCTTCTCCCGCCGCTCGCTATCCTTGGTCTCTTCCGCCTTTGGAATATGCTCGCCTGCGCCGCCGTCGAAGCGGAAGGCGCGCGGGGGGCAAAAGCCACGGCACTGGTGAAGCTCGCCCAAGTGGGACTCATGACCCTCTGCCTCCCGGCCGGGTACCGGCACGCCGAGACTCTGGGCGCCTCCTGGGCCATGGCGGCGGTGATGGCCAGCGGCTGCTGCGCCGTGGCGCTGCGCCTTGCCGTGGCTCGGAAGATGACCCCCGCGCGCTTTTTGAAACCCTTTCTCCTGCCCAGCATGGCGACGTTGCCCTGCGTGGCATTGGCCACGTTGTGCGCGACAGCGTGGCCCGCCATGATCATGGCGGTGACGGCGACCATCGCCACCACTGCCTTCACTCTGCGCGCCTCTCAGAACTGGAAGTAGATGAAAGACCCGGACATGCTCGAGGTCCTGAAGAACAGGGACGCGATCACAAGAAGTGCTGCGCCAGAGCCCACGATGAACTCAAAGGCATGGGACGACAAACACAGCCGCGCAGTGATCTGACGCCTGAGCATGGGAACGAGGTTGTAGTACTCCAGCGCCTGCAGGGCAAGACACAGCGCAAAGCCCAGAAAGATCATGGAAGACGGCAACCCGTCAGAGCCCCCGGGGCTCAGAAGGTGGCGGGCGTAGGCGGAAAGCCCGTGCAAACCATTGGCGCGAAAGAGGAGCCAGCCCCCCGCGGTGGCGCAGAACATGGTGACGGTGAGAAGAACCTCACGGAGGGGCGTGGGCACCCTGGCCCAGACCCTCCCACAGCCCTGGTGGGCCGATGCCAGCCGCTCCATCCCCAAAAGAACGCCGTGATAGAAACCCCAAAGGAGAAAGGTCCAGTTGGCGCCATGCCACAGCCCGCTGATGACCATGGTCAACGTCACCACGCCGAGGACCCTGAGCGGATTGCCACGACTACCCCCCAACGGAATATAGATGTAATCCCGGATCCATTGAGACAGCGTGATGTGCCAACGCTGCCAGAACTCCGACGGTTTCTTCGCGAAGTAAGGGGCCTTGAAATTTTCAGGCAAGTGAATGCCCAGCATGCGGGCCACGCCACGGCCCATGTCGGTGTAGCCGCTGAAGTCCGCCCAGATCTGCACGGTGAAGCCCAGCACACCCATGAGCAACGAGACGCGATCATAACGAGAGGGGTACTTGAATGCCATGTCCACATAGATCGCGGTGCGGTCAGCGAGGATGAGTTTTTTGAAAAGCCCCCGGGCGAAGAGGCCCAAACCCTCCGTGACATCCGCGACTCGGGGCCGCGGTAGCCGTTCAAGCTGGGGAAGCAGCTCATGGACCCGGACGATGGGGCCAGACACCAGCTGGGCAAAGAAGCTTTTAAATAGGACATATTTAGGAAAGGCCATGTACTTGGCCTGGCCCCGCTCGTAATCCACCAAGTACGCGATGCCCTGCAAAGTGAAAAAACTGATGCCCACGGGCAATGGCAGGTTGAGGGACGCGCCGTCCAAGAAGGGGGGCCAGAGTTTTTGCGTCTCCCCGCACAACCAGGGGGCGTACTTCCAGAAAAAGAGATGGAGTGCCATGACCACCACGCCGCCCGTGAAAAATGCTTTTTTGCGGGAGGGATAGTGGTGGGCCAATAAAGTGGAGGACCAGGACACGGCGATGACCGCCGCGAAGATCAGCGAGTCAACCCAGCCGGACCAGGCATAAAAAAATGCGCTTGCGAAAAGCAGTGTAAGGAAACGCGCGCGGTAACTGGAAGACAGGAGGTACGCGGTGAAAGTCACCGCATAGAGGATGAAGAACTCAGGGTTGGAGTAAATCATCGGGCTCCGCCCCCATCATGGGTTTTGATGACAGCGGTGATGCGGTCGCTGACCTTCAGTGCGCCTTTGTAAGAGGTGTGATTCTCGTCGATGCGCAGATACCGGGGGTTCATGGAGGCATAAAGATAGTCGGAGTAATCCAACCCATAGGCCTTCCAATCATCGACGAGGACTTGCACCCGCGGTGAGCGCCTCTTGAGCAACAGACTCCGCACCGCGGGCAAGAGGCAGCTCGGCGCGGCGGCATAGTGCAGAGGCGTCGTAGGCGGAATATAAATAAGGAGATTGTCAGCGGCAACGAGCATGGAGGCAATGGCGGCATCCACGGTTTTCCCCACGGCGCCGAGCTCGCAATCACCGGGGCCAATCTCGCTCAAAGCGCCCTGATGGGGTTTGTAACCCGCGGCAATGGCATCCACCGCGGCAGGGTCATTGGCCAGGGCGGTGGGCACCACGTACTCGCCGAGGGCTGCGGGGCCCGACTCGCTGACGTAGCGCTGCCTTGCGTTATTCCGTGCTTCCAGCAGGGCTTTGTAGCTCATGGGAAAGAGCACATCCCACGTGACCCTGGGGAAAATGCGAGACAGCTCAAAGGAGGATTCGAATGCCAGGCGATTCATGGCATCCCGTCTCGCGGAATCCGTCAGATATTTTGTATAAACGCTCCAGAAGCTAAACCCCCAAAGAATCCATCGGGGCCGACGCCCCTCGCCCCTGAGGTGCTCCGCGGTGAACTGAGCCTCGCGGATGGTCATGGCCCCGGTGGCACAGGGGAGAACCTTGACGCCATCCTTCAACCCTCGCCCGCCGCCATTGAGCCCCATGGCAATGCGCGCGGGCACGATGTCCCGGAAGGTTTCTGAAGAACCCATGTACACGATATCCGCTCCGTGGCGACGATGGAGGTCGAGACACCCCAACCAAGAAAGATAAATACCCATAGGCACGGTTTTTTCGCGGTTGAGAGTGGGGGTGAAGACATCAAAGTCAAAGTCCCTGGCGAAGTAGGATCGCCAGAGAGCGCCATCACCGCGGGCACTTTCATAGCCTGGATAGAACTCAGAGAAAATGCCCGCATCGTCCAAGGCATCCAAAGCCATGCCCATGCTGCCGTCCTTGCCCAGCACGCCCAAGTAGTTGGTGGCCCAGAAACGTTTTCCGCGCTTGGCCTCCCCGGCGGACGGGGCATGAGTGTCGAGCAGCGCGCCGAGGAGCGCATACGCCATCACGAACACGACGGCGAACCCCATCAAGAAGTGTTTACCCATTTTCAGGAATTCTAGCCTAAACGCGACAGTGGTTTCGAGTATAAACTAAATGTAATATGAAGCTTCGCGAGATCGAGCGCCTGAGGGCCTACGCCGTCATCATCACCATCATGGGGCACATCCCCGCCCTCGCGCCCATTTTGCCCAGCGCCTTGACGCGCATGATCGGTGGCGTCCACCTGTTCTTCGTCATCTCAGGTTACGTCATCTCCACGTCCTTCTTGCGAACCCTGCGGCAGCTGCACGGGCACAAGCGCCCCGGGGCCGCCCTCAAGGTCTTTTACCTGAAACGATTCTTCCGCATCATGCCGCTGGCGGCCACCTGGTGCCTCATCCCCCTTCTCTCCTGCGTCTTCTTCAAAGACCCGGCGGGCTCCGCCCTGATGATGCTGCGGGAGATGGCGGCCATCTTCACCTTCTCCTACAACTACGCCATCGCCTACGGTCTGAGCCTGCGCTTCCAACCCTACTGGAGCTTGAGCGTGGAGGAGCAGTTTTACTTCATCTTCCCTCTGGCGATGATTTTGTTGCCCACCTTCCGGGGGCGCATGGCATTCGCGCTGGTGGGCATGGCCCTCATCGCCTTGGTGTTGCGGCCCCTCATCCCCTTTCACGGGCCCACGGAGTGCCTCCACATCTTCAACTGGTACACGTCCCACCGCACCTTTGATTGCCTGCTGGCCGGCGTTGCCCTGGGTCTTTTGCGTGGGGAGCGGTGGGGCGCATCACTGAAGAACGTCAGTAAGACCTGCCTGCAAACCCTGGCTTTTTTATCCCTCGCCGCCATCACGATGTTGCCAGGCCTGCTGCCTGAGAGCGTGGGCAGCAACGGCGGCGTGGTGGCCCAATGGTTTTTCTCAGTCATTCTCGTGGGGCTCGCGAGCCTTGATCGGGGCTTTGTCCTCGAGATCCCCGGCCTCCGCCGGATATTGGAGTACCTGGGCTCCCGCTCCTATGCCATGTACCTGACGAATACCTTCGCCATCGTCCTCTTGAATTACGTCTTCAAAAATCAACAGAAACTGTTTCTAATCCCCACGACCTTCGCCACGACCCTGGTGCTCAGCGAACTGTCCCACCGCCTCATCGAACAGCCCTTTATCCGCTGGGGGCATCGGTTGGTGGGCAAGGGATTCCCCTTCAATCCCGCGACTCACCCGTCGATATGAGAGATGGTGGATTTCACTCGGAAATACCTCAAAAACTTCTTCACCGTGGAGGCTCGCTTCATCCGTGACAGTGAGCCCGTTCCTTTTGGTCTTTATGTGCACCTGCCCATCAACCAAAAGCTCGTGCGACTGAAGCAAGAAAGCACCATCATCGACGAAGGCTTCTCCGAGAAATACATTACGAGGGGCCTCACCTACTTCCACATCCAGAAATCCCAGGAGAGGGAATTGGAGGAGTACCTCAAGCGTCCCCTTAGTGAAAAGGAGCTAACCCAAGCCGCAGCCACTGCAGCGACTACCCCAGTGGCTGCCTCCGTGGTCCCCGCACCCCGGCCCATCGCGCCGCTGAAACCACAGGAGGCGCCGTTCCAGCCGACCCCACAGGCAACGCCCCCTCCGCCCACCGTGGAAACCTCACCAGCCTTTGAAGCGAAGCTCAAAGAAACCCTGAAGGGTCTCGACAGCAAAGATGAGCGCGACCGCGCGGAGGCCGTGACTCAAGCACGAAAAATCGTCAAAGACGTGGTCTTGCTCGCGGAAAACCCCCAAAGCCTCTTCAGTGAAGCCTGGGATGCATCCCTTGAGGCTGGCGTCGGCGAACATAGCATCAATGTCTGCACCTTCGCCGTCATGTTCGGCCTGGGCTTAGGGATGAAAGACCGCAACCTCTTGAAAGAGATTGCCCTGGCGGGACTCATCCACGACCTGGGAGTCACTCAAGTGCCCTACCAACACCTCCGCCACGATGAGGACCAACGACCTGAAGAAAGCCTCGCGCCATTTCAAGCCCATGTGCCAGCCACGCTGCAGCTGGTGAAAACCTTGCGCGTCGCGATGCCGGAACACAGCATCAAAACCATTGCTCAACAACACGAGAAGTTCGATGGCACCGGCTTCCCATTGAAACTCCGCAACTGGGACATCGGGGAATCAGCGCAAATTCTTTCCATGGCTGACTTGTTCGAGACCATGCTCTCAGGCACCCATGACAGCGTCAAACACCCCATTGGTGAGGCCTTCTCCATCATCTCCAAAGTGGAAACGAGCCGTATCCACCCGGAGCGATTCAATCCAAGCCTTTTCAACAAACTGCTGAAGTGGATCGAGTCCGGCACGGGCACCACCATTGCCGATGAGTCACGGAATTTAGCCACGGACCTCGCGGGCTCGCTGCTCACACCTGAAACAGCTTAGGGCCTGTTAGAGAGACTTCTTCAAAATCTTCACAGCTTTTTCCAGCTTTTTCCGATCGAGTTTGCCCACGTACTCCTCCTCCAACCGCTGCAGAGCCTCTTTCTGTTTGTCACCCATCTCCACCGCTTTGCTCTCGCTCACCAGATTGTCATAAACGTTGGCGATGGCCACGATGCGGGAGAGCTCGTAGATGCTCAAACCTTGCAGCCCCTTGGGGTAGCCACTGCCGTCCATGAACTCATGGTGCTGGGCGATGATCATGCGCACCTCATTGGACATCTGAGAGAGCCCAGTGCCCGCTTTCTCGATGCTCTCCACCCCTAAAAGAGGGTGCTGCTTGAACTCCGGGGAATTCTCATCCACCACGTGGTCATCGCCACCGGCCATGAAGGCTTTGCCCAAGTCATGGAACAACCCCCCCAAGGCCAGATGCTCCAATATGATTTGGCTGCTGAAGCCCATCTGAAGGCCCAGGTAAACGCTCAATACAGAAACGTTCACCGAGTGATCCACGCAGCCCCTGCCATAGCGCTGCAGGTGGCACACGTTTTCCACGACGTAGGGTTTTTTCAAAAACTCGGTCACCATGAGCTGGGAAGACTCGATGACGGCCTTGGCCTGGGCGTCGGACTTGGGCGCGCTGAAGAGATCAAGGGCGGTGCGCCGCAGCTCCAGGGATGATTCATAGATGGGCTTCTGCTCGGAGTCGGCGCGGGAGATGACTTCCTCCCTCTCCGTTTTCTCATAGAGCTCCGCCCAGTCCCGGAAGGGCTTCAGGTCGTTGATGCCCACAAAAACACATTCCATTTGGTTGTAGACGAATTTGTCATACTCCGCCCGGGAGAGGGTGTCGCCCTTGGCACGGAAACGCACCAGCCGGTGCCTGAGGCAGAGGTAGAGATCCCCGGGCAACGGACGGTCCACAACCAGGTCCAAGGCGGACCAGGAAACGTGGCTAGCGGTGCGATTGCCCTTGGCCGCGGACATGAAGGAAACCTCGTTCATAAAGGATACCCCGGCAACAGCGCTCCCAGCAAAACCATCTTGGGGGCATCAATCACATTAGTTGATAATGGCGGTCAGGGATGTTAATAGCCACCCCATGGCAAGCCCGGCGCGGAGCCCGCCCCCGGGGTCGGGTGGTGTGCTCGCGGGGGGGGCTGGGGGCGCTCGCGG
>CAYHWW010000041.1:0-20962 GCA_964360145.1 uncultured Oligoflexia bacterium
TCAGCGGTCGCTGCATATCATCATCGATAGAATGAGCCGCCCTGATGATCCCACCAAAGACCCTCGCCTCATGGATGCGCTGGAACAAGCCCTCTCCCGGGGCAACGACCGCGTGGTGCTTGCCTTCCCTCCCGCCAAAGACGACGGTCAGTGGCTGTTGCATCGTTTTTCGTCGCGCTTCCGCTGCGATGATTGCGACTTGGACTATCGCCAGCCGGAGCCCAACCTGCTCTCATTCAATTCCCCGCTAGGCGCCTGTCCCGGGTGCAACGGATTCGGTTACAATTTGGAGCTCTCGGAAAAGCTCATCATCCCCGACCCCCGCAAGCACCTGCGGGGCGACGCCATCGCCCCCTTCTCCAAGCCTGCCTACGTTGATGCCCAAAAGGGCCTCATGAAGCTCTGTGCGAAACACAAGATCAATACCGCCAAGCGCTATGACGATCTCACCACCGAGGAAAAAAAACTGATCTGGGATGACATCCGCGCCTTTTTCGAAGAACTCAAAGGCTGGAAATACAAGATGCACGTGCGCATCTTCATCCGCCGTTACCAGGAAACCCGGCTTTGCACAGCGTGCGAAGGCGCCCGCCTCCGCCCGGAGGCCCTGGCCGTGCGCGTGGGTGACATCAACCTCGCCCAGCTTTTGAAAATGTCCATCGAGAATGCCCGGGCCTGGGCCGCGCAACTCAAGCTCGACCGCATGCAAAAAGAAACCGCGGCCGATATTGTACGCCAGGTTCAAGGCCGCCTCGATTTCCTCGACAACGTGGGCGTGGGTTACCTCGCCCTTGACCGCCTCGGCAAAACTCTCTCTGGCGGCGAATGCCAACGCATCATGCTCGCCAGCCAACTGGGCAACAAACTCTGTTCCACTCTCTATATTTTGGACGAGCCCAGCATCGGCCTCCATGCATCGGACACCGAGCGCCTGGTGACGCTGCTGGAACAGCTTCGCGACCACGGCAACACCGTGGTGGTGGTGGAACATGACCTCGACGTGGTGCGAGCCGCGGACTACGTCGTTGAACTGGGGCCTCTCGCCGGCCACAAAGGCGGTGAAGTCATCGCCCAGGGCACGCTGAAAGACATTCTCGCCTCAGGCCGCACCCTCACGGGGCGCTATCTCACCGGTGAAGCCCAAATCCCGCGCCGCGAGAAAACCCGGGGCCCCGCCAAAGACCACATCCGCATCACCGGCGCCAGCGAACACAATTTGAAAGAAGTGGATGCCTGGTTCCCCCTGAATCGACTGGTCTGCGTCACGGGCCTGTCAGGCTCCGGCAAAACGACGCTGGTGCACAAAACCCTCTTCAATGCCCTGCACCGCCTCTTTCACAAAGAGAACGTGGAAGTGGGGCGCTTCCAGCGCCTCTACGGTGCGGACCTCATCAACGACGTGGCCATGTTGGACCAAAAGCCCATCGGGCGCTCCTCTCGCAGCAATGCCGCCACTTACATGAAAATCTACGACGATGTGCGGAAGATCTACGCCAACCAGAGCCTCTCTTTGCGCCGAGGCTACACACCACAGTTCTTCTCCTTCAACGTGGACGGCGGCCGTTGCCCCATTTGCAAGGGGGAGGGTGAGGTCACCATCGACATGCACTTCATGGCGGAGTTGAAACTTCCCTGTGAGGAATGCGGGGGCAAGCGCTTCAAAAAAGACGTATTGGAAGTGGAGTTCAAGAAAAGGAACATCTCCCAGCTCTTGAATACCACCATCGATGAGTGCATTGATCTCTTCCGTGAATACCCCGCGGTGAATGTGAAGCTGCAGATCCTGCGCTCCGTGGGCTTGGGCTACCTGGGTCTTGGCCAGAGCGGCACGTCGCTGTCCGGCGGAGAAAGCCAGCGCCTCAAAGTGGCCTCGGTCCTTGCCGACCGCAAAGCGAACAACGTACTCTATATTTTCGACGAGCCCACCACGGGCCTCCATGTGGATGACGTGAAGCGCCTCATCCAAGTGCTGCACTCCCTGGTGGACAACGGCCACTCCGTCATCGTCATCGAGCACAACCTGGACCTCATCGCCCAGGCGGATCACATCGTGGACATCGGACCCGGAGGCGGCATCCATGGAGGCATGGTCGTGGCGACGGGCACGCCAGAGCAGGTCATGGCGGAAAAAGCTTCATTGACGGGGCGTTTTCTGAAAAGACATTCTGAACAAAGTCAGCCCCACATCAAGAGCGCGAGCCCCACACTGGAACACCGCCTATGAAGAAAACATCCCTCTTCCCTGCCCTGCTCTTTCTTGTCGGCGTCTTGGTCGGCGGCACCGCGGTTTTCTTTTTTTTAAGGCCCGGGACGCAGGCCACCCAGACCTCCGAGCCCGTGCCGGAAGCGGAGCTCAGCGACGAGCCCATGCCCTCGGGTGACTTGGAAGAGACCGAGGAAATCCCCGTTGGCGGTGGGGCCACGGCGCGCCCAGAGCATGAGATAGATTCAGAGTAGGCTCGCTCAGATCTCCTCAGGCCCAGCGGCGGCGGGCGCTCCCCGCGGAGCATCGTCTTCATCCGCCGCAGTAGGTTCTTTCGCGATCTCTTCGTTGATGCTCACCCGAGTGCGGGCCATGACGCCCTTGTTCCAGTCCTCAAGGAAGACACGCTCTTTGCGGGCTTGCACCTGGCCCATGAGCTTGTCTCGGCTCTTGGGGTACTCAGAGGCGTCGGCCTTGTGGGCTTTCAAACCCCAGGCCACCACAAAGAAACCGTTGCTCTCATAGACCTTGGGTTCTTTAGCAAGGGCGCTGCCCTCTTTGAAGGCATCCGCTTTGAGCCCAGGCACGTTGCCCACTCCGGGCACGTACTGGGCCGTGGCGGAGAACTTCTCCGCGGTGTGGGCTTCGAGTTTTTTGGATTTCAGGAAGGTCTTCAACGCGGCGCCCCCGACCTTAGCTTTTGCCGCCACTTCATCCGCCAATTTTTTGGCGTCCGTGGGAACAGACACCAATACATACTCGAATTGACGCTGATCAGCATTGTCTTGGAACTCACGCTGAAGCTCCGCCTCGCTCACCATCATGCGGGAGCGAAGAAACCCGTTCATGCGCTGCAGCACAATGTCATCTCGCAGGGTTGCCTCGAAACGGCCGGGGGTATGACCATTGGCTTGGAGGAGCTGCTCATAGGTGGCCTTGTCGAATTTGCCGTCCTTTTTGAAGTAGGGCATCTCTTTAATGCGAAGTGCTACCTCTTCGTCGGAAACCGTGAACCCCTGGCGACGGGCCTCGAGAGTGGTGGCCTTTTGACGCACGAGGTCATCAAGTACCGCTTTGCGCAGACCGAGGCGCGCAAGAAGCGCGGGGTCCGCCTTGCCCTTCATAAGGCCTTCGTAGAACTGCATACGCTGCTGATAGCCACGGCTGAACTCGGCCAAAGTGATGGCCTCGCCCCCCACGACGGCGGCGGAGCCCCCGGCGGACATGCCCCCGGTCTTTGGCGAGTAGACACCAAAGAAGATGAATACGAAGGCGATGAAGCCAATAACGAGCGTGACTACCGCCGGACCAAACTTGCTGCGCATTAAATTGAACATTGTGCGCTCCTCATTCCCTACAAAGTTCTGATATCATTTCATGCAAATGGTGAAACTTCTTCGAGAATACCGCTTTTACACCACACTTGCGCTTCTCATACTTATACCGATCCTCAGCCTCAACACAAGTAACAAAGCCCCTGAGGACTTCAACGTCATGGATCGGGCCGTGGTCTTTGTCACGAGCCCCATGCAAAATCTCATTACCTACAGCATCGATCGCGTGGCCCACTTCCTCCAGAATTACATTTTCCTCCAGTCCACCCGCCAGGATTACGCCCTCATCGTTGAGGAAAACCGCAAACTCCTCTCCACTATCCACAATCAAAAAGAAATTGAAGTGGAGAATCTGCGGCTTCGGGCCCTGTTGCAATTCCAGGCCACCATCGAGGACAAAAAACTCACCGCCCAGGTCACCGCCAAAGACGTCACCACGGAGTTTCGCTCCATCCGTTTGAACAAGGGCACCGCCCAGGGCATTGAGCGCGGCATGCCCGTGGTCACCCACGAGGGCATCGTGGGCCGCGTGCTGCGCACCACCACGAATTATTCCGACGTCATCACCATCCTGGACGGCCTGTCCTCCATCGATGCCATCGTGCAGCGTTCCCGGGCCCGGGGCATCCTGGAAGGCCAGACGGAAAACACCTGTCTGTTGAAATACGCGTTGCGCACCGATGACATCGAGGTGGGAGACATCATCATCAGCTCCGGCCTGGACGGTGTGTACCCCAAGGGCCTCATGCTGGGTCGCGTCTCCAAGGTGAATAAAAAATCCTATGGTATTTCCCAGGACGTGGAAGTGCGCCCCAGCGTGGACTTCACGCGACTTGAGGAAGTCCTCGTGATTTTGAAGAAGGACCAAAGCATCGAAGGCAAAGTGGCCGAGGGAAAGGCGCCTTGAGCTAGATGCAAAAGAACATCCTGCGGCAGCTCAACTTCCTCATTTACCTCGCCCTCATGCTGGTGGCGGTGACGCTGCAGTCCACCATCTTCAAGTATTTCCCCCTCAACTACTTCCAGCCCGACGTGCTGTTGGTGCTGACGGTGTACTTCGGCTTCAAGAGGGACAATATCGAAGGGGGCCTTTTCGTCATCTTGGCCTCACTCATCCTCGAGGCCCACTCCGGCACCGGCCGCTTCTTTTTTCTCATGGCCTACACCTACTGCTTCGTCATCGCGAAAGTGATCAGCATGGTGCTGGTGGTGCCCAACCGGGTGACGGTGATCCTCATCACCATCGCCCTCTCCGTATTCTGGAAGCTCTGCATGCTTTTCCTCCTCGGACTCGCCGGCCGGGCGGGCAACGGGGTCCTGCACTTCCTCATCTATTTGTTCCCCAGTACGCTGACCCAGGCAGTGACCGCCGCGTTTTGCCTCCACTGGTTCAATGTCATTGATCTCCGCACCTACAAAGACGAGCATTCCGAAGACGAGTACGACATCAACAGGGAATTTTAAGAGCACATGTCCTTCCTAGGCCAAGACGAACAGATCCGGGAATTCCAGTTCAGGTTTCGCTACCTGTACATTGGGCTCTTCATGGCCTTCGGCGCCCTTGTCTCCCGGCTCTGGTACCTGCAGGTCATCAACGGCGAACGCTACCGGCAGTATGCGGAAACCAACCGCATCAAACCGCTGAAGATCGCAAGCCCCCGGGGCATGATCTTCGACCGCAACAAGAAGCTGCTGCTGGACAACCGCCCGGCCTTCGATTTGGAAATCACGCCCCAGTACCTCTACGCCGACAAGGAGTGGGAGAAGGTGGTGGCGACCGTGGCCAAAATGGTGCACATGCCCGTCTCCGAGATCACCGCCATCCTGAAGAAGGAGAAGGGCGCCGCCTTCCGCCCCATCAAGGTGAAGCAGGATCTCTCCCACGAGGAGGTAGCCGTCATTGAGGCCCACAAACTCGAGCTCCCCGGAGCGGCCATCCAGGTGGAAATCCGCCGCACGAACATCTATGGCGGCTTGGCCGCGCACTTGATGGGCTACATCAGCGAAGTGCAGCAGACCGATCTCTCGAAGATCAATAAAGCGGGCTTCGCTCCTTATAAAATGGGGGACTCCACGGGCAAGTCAGGGTTGGAGGCCCGTTGGGAAACCACGGTGCGGGGCATCGATGGCGAAGACTACATCGAAGTCGACGCCCTGGGCCTTCGCAAAACCGTCACCGGGGGACAGGGCCTTGTTTCTGGCCTGCAGAAGAAACCCGCAGTGCCCGGTAAAAACCTCATCCTCACCATCGACCAAGACCTTCAAGTGGCGGCGGCGAAGGCCTTCGGCAGCGACAAAGTGGGCGCCGTGGTGGCGGTGAGCCCCAAAACCGGCGAAGTGCTAGCCGCCGTGAGCCAGCCCTCCTTCGATCCCACGGTATTCTCCCGCGGCATCAGCACCGAAATCTGGAACAAGCTCATCGCCGATGAAAACCACCCCCTGCGGGACAAAACCATCCAAGATCACTATTCGCCGGGGTCCACCTTCAAGCCCATCACCGCCATCGCGGGGCTGGAGGAAAAGGTCATTGATGAAAATACCACTTTCAACTGCACCGGCTCCCTGCGCCTCGGCAACCGCACTTACCACTGCCACAAAAAACATGGCCACGGCACCATGAACGTGGTGCAGGCCCTGGAGCAGAGCTGCGACGTGTTTTTCTACCGCCTCGCCCAAAAGCTCGGCGTGGACACCATCGCCAAGTACGCCAACCTCCTGGGCCTGGGCAAAAAAACCGGCATCAACCTCGCCCACGAAGAGCCGGGCCTCATCCCCACGGAGGCGTGGAAGAAAAAACGTTTCGGCGTGGAATGGATCGCCGGCGAAACCCTCTCCTGCGCCATCGGCCAAAGCTTCATGCTATCCACCGTGCTCCAGCTCGCCAATGCCTACGCCGCCATCGGCAACGGTGGCGACATTTGGCGGCCCTACGTCGTGAAATACATCGAAAGCCCCGACGGCCGTATTTTGAAGGAGTTCAAACCTGAGCTCGTGTCCAAGGCAAGCATCAGCAAGTCCACGCTGGATCTCGTGAGAAGGGGCCTCTTCCAGGTCGTTAACAGCCCGCGGGGCACGGCCTACTCCCATCGGCTCGTGGGCATGGACGTCGCGGGCAAGACAGGAACGTCCCAGGTTTTCAAACTCTCGCCGGACAAGATCTTCACCGAATGCACCAAGATGGAATACAAGTTCCGCCACCACGGCCTCTTCGTGGCCTTCGCCCCGGCGGATGATCCGGTCATTGCGGTGGCCGCCATCGGGGAGCACGCCTGCCACGGCTCCAGCGGCGCCTCCCCCATCGTGTTCGCCGTCATTAAGCAATATCTTGAGAAGTACTACCCCGATCGCTTCGGGCCGGAAGCCATCAAGGCCCGTATCAAGAAGGGGGGCATCGCCACCACCCTGCCCACCTCCACCCGCGCCGAAGATGAAGACGTGGCTTTGGGTGACGTGGTGGACCAGCCCCGCGCACGCACCGAGGATCTTTTGCCAAAGCCTGAAAAGGGCGAGACGGAGTAACCATGAATGAAGAACAGTTTAGGCGTTTTGACTGGTCATTGATCATCTTCACCGTGCTCATCCTGGGCGTCGGCGTCGCGAATCTCTATGCCGCCACTTTCAACGAAACCGTGGGCCGGGGCCTCAGCTACTACAAAGCCCAGCTGATTTGGTTTGCCATTGGCTCGCTGCTGGGTGGGCTGCTGCTCATCCCCCACTACAAAACCCTTTCCCGCTTTGCCTATCCCATCTACTTCTTGAATCTCCTGCTTCTGGTGCTGGTGCTCATCGCCGGGAAATCCTCCCTGGGCGGTCGCCGCTGGATCGGCCTCGGCCCCGTGCGCTTCCAGCCTTCGGAATTCATGAAGATCAGCACGGTGCTAGCGCTGGCCAAGTTTTTCGAGACGGACACGGTGCACGGCGGCTACCGGCTCAGGGACATGTGGCTCCCCATCTCATTGGTGCTGGTACCCGCGGCTCTCATCATTCTCCAGCCTGACCTGGGTACTGCCATGGTGCTGGTCTTCGTCTTCACGTCACTCATGCTGTTTATGAAAATCGAACGACGCACTATGTTAATTTTTATGACCATCGCTGCCATCGCGGTGCCTGTGGTCTACAACTACGGCCTCAAACCCTATCAGAGGCAGCGCATCATTTCTTTCATCAACCCCGGCGCGGACCCCAAGGGTTCCGGCTACAACTCCATCCAGTCCATGATCGCCATCGGTAGCGGCCAGTTTCTGGGCAAAGGCTTCAAGAAAGGCACCCAATCCCAGCTCAACTTCCTGCCGGAGCACCACACCGACTTTATTTTCTCGGTGTTCAGCGAAGAGCATGGGTTTCTGGGGGTCATGGTGCTGCTGGCCCTCTACCTTGGCTTCCTCACCACGGGCCTCAATATTGCGTATTTAAGTCACGACAAATTTGGTACAATTTTAGCGTTAGGGCTTCTGCTGATCTTTTTTTGGCACATGTTCATCAACATCGGGATGGTGTGCGGGATCCTGCCAGTGGTGGGGGTGCCGCTGCCCTTCGTAAGCTACGGGGGCTCGTCGCTCATCAGTGCCTGCATCGCCATCGGGATTTTAACGAACATCAGCAACAAGCGCATGATGTTCTGAGAGGGAGACTCCATGAAACAAATCAAAACCATCGCCAAGATCATCGCCATGGGCGGCCTCACCGTAGCCCTGCTCTCAGTGGGCGGCTGTAAACAACAACAGCAGATGGCCCAACAGGTTGAGCAGATGAGCGGCCAGATGACCGACTCCCAGAAGCGCCTCTCCGCGCTGGACTCCGAAGTGAAGAAAGCCAACTTCGAGATCCAGCAGATGAAGGCCCTGGTCACCAAATTGGGCAACGTGGTTGTCGACCTCCAAAGGGTTGAGGAAGACCGCGCCAAGGCCGCGGAAGCCGCCAAAGCCGCGGCCGCTGCCCACGCACCCAAGGGCAAGAAGCCCGCGGCGAAGCACGGCCCCGGGCCGAAGCATCACTGAGCGAGAGATCTCTGTGGTAGCCGAGTAAGTTTATGCCATCGGGATCAGGGGTTTGTACGCCGGGGCCTGAGCTGCCTTTCCGCAGGAACTCACCAGACTGCGAGTTCCGGGCGCTTTCGCATGATGAAGTACCCCGGAAGTCGCAGTCTGGTGCGTTGCCCGGCAATATGTGCTGCGCGGGTCGTGCGCCAAGCTCAAACGATAGTGGCGTTGAAGCCAAATACTGCCATCGAACCACTGTTCAAAACGGCTTTTGCTACCCTGGGGAGTGATGGCCAACAGACCAGGCTTAGCTTAGGCGAAGGCGCGGCCGCCGGGGAGTGCCAGGTGGCTAGAGAGCATCCGGGCCAGCTCCTCTAGACTGACCTGATGGGGTTCCGCTGGGGGCGCCGCAGGCCCAGGGGGGGTGGCCTTCTCCACGGCTTCAGTGACAGTCTGGGATTCGCCGCTGCTGCTAGGCTCCAGGGCTGCCTTGCAAACGGTAGCTTGCTGCTGAAGGGCGATGCGGCGCGCTTCAATGGTGCGCAAGAACTTATAGCCGACGCCGCCCATGATCAGCATGGCAATGGAGGTGGGCTCGAAAATGTTAAAGGTATCGGAAATCAGCAACTGCTGGACAATGCCCAAGCCGTGGCTTGTGAGCCACTGGGCGAAGGCAGGCCCGAAATTGAGACCGTGGGCCGTGGCCCATGCCGCGCCGGAGTGGTTGATCTGGTTAATGGCCAAAGACATGGCCAAAACAGAGATGCCGGCGGTGCGCATGTTCACCACGAACTCGTTCCAGCTGCGCTCATTGGGGAAAAGCGTATCCCGAACCTCACTGTATGCGGCATTCATCATGTCAAAAGACCCCTGGCTCCAGCCAGAGATGAAGGCGGAAAGAGTGGACTGGGCCAACCAGGCCGAAAGGTTCGGTACCGCGCTGGGGGCGCTGATCGCCATGCCCGAGGCAGCCATGGCGCCCATGTAAATAAACTCCAGGACCATCCACCTGCGGAACATACCGCCCTTGGTCTTTTCGCGGAGACCAGGAATTGGAATATTGTAGCCGCCATTGAGGTATCTCACCACGCGGGGGTTCTGAGCCTGCAGAGCGCCAGACATCGCGCCGCCCGCAGCGCCAAGAACGAGGCTTTGCCACTGCTCGTTGGGGCTGCCAGCCAAGCCCATGACAGTGAGGCTGAACACACCGCCGCCCCGCAGGACCGTGAAGAACCAGTTAGCCTTCCGTTGGATGAAGGGGCTGCCCTCCACCACGCGGCGCACGCGGCTGTAGACATTGCGGTCGAGCCAGCGACCGAAGAGGCCCCGGGGCTTGCCATCCACAGTGACCGTGACGCGATCACCATTTGCAACGGCGGTGCGCATTTCCGGTTGCAGACGCTGCTCGAGGGCGACCGCTTCCTCGTTATCCACGGCGATGGTGTCGATGGTGATGTGGGCGCCATCATCATTGACGTACTCGATGTGCACGGGACCGATGGGATCCACAGGGGGCGTGCTATCGCGGTTTTGGGCGCGAGCGGTGGCAGCGGCCAATATGAGGCCGAGGAGCGCGAGCAGTCTGTAGATCAGCGTAGTCCCAGACATAAGGACGCGGAATATAACCTTTCCCCCCGTAGGTTCCTAGATGCACGGTGAAATAAATCCATGATGATAAATATTTTGTATTTATATGCGAGATGGCGCTCCGATTGAAGGGGGGTTGACAAGGCCCGTGGCCCGTTCGACAGTCGGCGTCTTAAGGGGTTTAAGATGCACAGTCGGGGGTTTTTGGCGCTTTTCTGTGCCGTGGGCGTGCTGGCGGCAGGCTGTGGGGCCGACCCGCGGCGCCAGGCCGGCGAGAACCTTTTTCATGCATTTCAAGATAGTTGCGTCACCCAAGGCCCCTGGACAGGGGCGGCCCTCACCCAGAACAGCCGCCTCATCGATGCCATCAACAGCATTATGCGAAGCCCCGCTTGTGCGGGCCTGCAAGGGGTCCTCCAAGGGATCCAATCCAGCGCCCTGACCATCCAAAGCCAACTCCGGGACCCCTGGGTTCAGGACTCGCGGCGAAAAGAAGAAGTCATGCAAGAGCTCACCCTTGCATTGGGCAGCGCCAGCGACCCCACCACCAAGGACTTGCTGCGAACAGCCCTGGTGGAGGCCCAGGTAGCCCATATCGTCGCTAAAACCTCGGGCATCGGCGCCCGGGAGGATCGCTACTTCAACGTCACAAACCAGTTATCCTCCACCATGCAGAGCATTCTTCCTGCCCTCACCCCCCGCACGGGGTCCCTGGCCCTGTGCTTGGCCCAAAACCCGGCCGCGGCCGTGCAAATCAGCACCAGCCTCCTCGCCATGTCAGGAAACTTCATTTCCCCCGTGGTCGGCGGGGCAGCCAGTGTGCTGGGTGGCCTCGTCAGCCTGGGGGTGGAGTACGCGGTGAACGAGGACAACGTCCAAGAGATCCTGCGCCTCGCCGGGGCCCAGATGCCCACGGCCCTCGCCTGCGGGCTCGAAACCATGAGCGAGCTGTACTGCAACGCCAACGACGCCCACGACCTCATTGAGCTCCAGGCCCAGAGCTATCCCGCCCGCCGGGGCCCGCCGGAACCGCTGTGGCTGGGCCTTGATTTGCTCTCCCGACGGCTGCCGGTGCTCAGAAACTGGCTCCTACGCATCCGCAACGGCGTCACTCCCACCAATCCCTATGAGGCTGCACGGCAGATCGAGGCCTGGGAACGTATCCAAGCCCTCGATAATGCCTATCTCAATATCCAATCCCAGTTCATTCAGGGTGGCGAAAGCGACGCCCAGCTCGCCAGCAGCCCAGCTGCCCGCCAAGAGCAAATACGGGCGTTCATGATTGGCATCGCGTACCAGCTCTCCGCCTTCAATGATGATAATGCAACTCCCTTCCGCCCACTCCGCGCCTCCGCATATCAAGCCGCTTGTCTTCTGAGTCGTGGAGGAAACACCCCACTGGGTAGCTGCCCCCGCCCAGCGAACGGAAACAGCACCCCTCTCGGGGATTACATAGACGCCAACAACCTCGTGCCTGAACAATTCACGACGCTAGTGGAGAACTGGCGCCTCATCTACGCCCGGGTCTATGAGCTTGCCCGAGTATACTTCTCACAGAACATATCAGCGGACGCGGGCAGCATCATCACCGAAGCCACCCAAGCCCAGGTTGATAATGCCTCCCCCAAAGATATCCTCGTCTCCGTGCGCTCCTTTGCCGCCAACTCCCTGACCCACGCCACGGAGGCCAACCACCGTCACCTCACGGAAGAAACCATCTCTCTCATTGATCAGGCACTGACCCTCATCGATCTTGATCCCGATCTTGTTCCGCCCACAAACTCACTGCCCCAAGCCTGTCGTACTGCCGCGGATCAATCTGACCCCAATGACCCCGAACGTGTGACCCGTATTCGCGTGGGTTGCCTCTTCGAAGTGCTACGCCTGCGCCAAGGCCTTGCCTTCATCTCAGATCGCCTCACGCGACTCATTCGATGGGAAGTGCAGAGAGCGGTACGCAACGGCGAATTCCCCGCCAATATCCGGGACATCCTCACCATCGCTGGGGGAGAGATCCACGATCGTGTTGTGGCCTCCGGCATCGACATCCGCAGCCTCGATACGAACCGCGCGCGGGAAATCTCCCAATCCAATCTCACGAGTTTCCGCAATTACTTCGCCCCCATTTTACCCGATGTGGTGGGGCGCCTGGCTCGGGAAGCGCGGGAAGCGGGGGAACCGAGAACCGGGGCCAACCGCCCCAAGGGCCAGGTTTTGGGCCATCTCTGTTCATTGGTCCTTGCCACGGGCTCCCGGTGGCCTGGGATGAGTGCAGACCCCGAGGCGGCCCGTCGCGCCTACAACATCTGCCGCCAATCCACCTATTCCAGCGAATTCCCCGACCCTGACCATCGGTTGAACCTGAATTTCGCGGAGCTCGAAGGCGATCTCAGCGGAAAACCCTACACCTACCGTTTCTGCGCCTTTCACCGCTTCCTGAGGGCGAGCCGCATGGCGGAGCTCACCCGGGGCCGCAGGGAGATCGACCCGAATACGCTGGTGATCTTCCAGGGTGTTTCAGCGTTTTTTTGATGAGACCAGCACCCTGCCTTTCCGCAGGAACTCACCAGACTGCGAGTTCCAGGCGCTTTCGCATGATGAACTCGCAGTCTGGTGAATTGCCCGACAATATGTGCTGCGTGCGCCCACACCCACTTCAACACCCCCAGGGGCGCAAAGGGAGCCGTTAAACGACGACATCGATCGTCGTATCGTTTAACATAGGCCCATGACCGTCAAAGTCTCCCCCAAGTACCAAGTCGTCATCCCCGAAGACATCCGCAAGGCCCTGGGCATCAAGCCCGGTATGCGCATGAATGTCCTCGCCAAGGGCGGCATCGCCTACCTCGTGCCAGAACGCAGCCTGGAAGAGCTGCAAGCCAAGCTCTCAAGCCTTTTCACGAAGGATGACGTCGGAAACTTCCGTGAGAAAAAAGACCGGAAACTGTGAGTTCCGCCATGCTCTTTGACTCCTCGGTGCTCCTGGAATGCCTGCTGGACCAGCCCCTCGCCAGCGCACTCAGCGGTAAAACGGATTTCGCCACCCTGGATAACGATTTCGCCGGGATCCCGGGCGCCACAGTGCTCCGCTAAGGCATTCCTCGGAAAGTAGGAATGCGACGATTACACACACCGCAGCGATGCCCGGATTCCTATTTTCTGAGGAATAAGAAAAGGCACTTCGTGGCGCCCAGAAAAAAGCGGCAGTCATTGACGTTGGCGAGCGCCAAACCCGCGGCCATGAGGAGGAAGGGGGACATGGCAATATAAACATTATTTATTTAAAAATAACGCACGGGTATCCCCGTGGGGTGAATCAGCGGGTTCTGCGGCTGGGGGCGGAGCGCGCTTCGCTCGCGGTATCGCCTGCATCCTCGGCGGGCACTTCCACCCGGACTTGGATGGCGGGGGCGAGAGCGTCTTCGCAGCCGTCCCAGAGGTTTTTGAGCAGGGCCCTGCCGGGGCCATCGCCCAGGCGCTCAAAAACATATTTGTCGACGACGAACTCTAAGCTGAGCATTTCTTCATTGAGCCCAGCTGCTATGCGGGCTTTCGTGGCTTCTGAGCGCGCTGCTTGGCGAGCCTCTGCTCCGCTCTCGAGGGCTCGCTGGAGGCGGAGTTGTGCCTGAGAAATGATGCGTCCACGGTTCTCAATGACGATGATGCTACCGATTATGCCAGCAGCAAAGCTTCCTGCTACCCCGAGCATGGGGAGCAAGTGAGGGGGATAATGATTGATGATGTATGCCGGTATTCCAAAGCAAACGCTGCCTATCAGCGTCAATGCGGTCGCCGCTGGTATTAGCTTTGTGGTCAAGAGCAGTCTCTGGTGCCATTTCGAGGCTGCGGGTTCATCCTGTCCACCATCCTTGCTGAGGACAGCCTCAGCCAACGCAATGGGGGCTACCTGCAGCAGGGCTCTGAGCGCCTCAAGGGTGGGTACATTGCGGGTATGGCCGCTGGGTGCAGGCGCCGCGGCACTACGGTAGGGGGTTTGGGATGCTAGCGTCAGATACTGCTCCGTGAGATATTCCAAGAGGTGCCGTGCCCGATTGCGTGCGAATGCCATCGATTCTGAGTCGCTGCCCAGCAGGGCGCTGTCGGTGCCAGTAACGCCGTTTGAGGGACTTAAAAACGCTTCGGCGAGGTCCGCGATCACCGACTGAGAGGAACGGTCACCTGAACGGACAGAGTCTTGGATGGAGTGATAGCTCTGCAGCAGGCGCTGAAGGGCGACCTCAAGGCCCGCCTGCAACTGTATCGCCTCTTCGGCTCTGCCGCGGCTCTCAGCTGCACTTAGGGCCCGCGCTTGTAACTGGGCCTCTTCGAGAAGCTTCAGTTCCCGGGCCCTGGCGATAGCCTCTGGCTTGAGGGCTGCAACGCTCATGGCGGGGGCAGCAAGACTCAGAAACAGCACTATGGTCGCGAGATGGCGCATGGTGCCGGACTAAATAGCATTTATTTGTATCTTCTTGAAGTGCTATTTCATGGCGTATCACGTCCTTTTTCTGTAAATAATTGATATTTACATAACATGACCATTTTAGTATAGAATGCCAATGGATTTTCCCCGTCTGCCATTTCAACACGCCTACGCAGTGCTTTCCCTTGTGGTTTGCGCGTTGTCGTCAGCGTCGGCAGATGAGTCGAAAAATCAAGACCCTCCGGCCTCCAATGTGAGTGCCTTCTGCCGGGGGCTCCTGTCGGCTCTGGCTTCTGATCGTGCCGAGGGGATTGACCTCAAATCCTTGGACTTCGGCCTCGATCGGCAACGGGCCAAGAGCTCTGAATACAGTCAGAATGGTGGCATTGGCTGCGACCTCCCCGTCAGGGATCAAAAATCCTACGGCTCGTGCTGGGCCCAGGCGGGGTTGAGATTTTTTGAGAACCGGGCTGCCCGTGCGACCGGCCGTTATGTTGAGCTTTCGGATGACTACATGATCGCCATGAATCTCTACGACCAAGCCATGCAAGAGATCGCAAAACCTAGGCTGAAGACCGTTCGGATGCCTACGGGGGCTACGCTGGAAGTGATTTCTCCCCTCTCTCAAGGCGCGGGTCTCGACGCTGTCGCCATCCTGGGAGCTCAGTACGGCTTTGTGCCAAAAGCGGTTTGGAGTTCGAAGATTCCATTCACGACGTCAGGCATCGCCGCCAAGAAGTTCCTCTTCCTCCTTACGGTTCTCACTCAGTCTGTTGCTCAGGAATACCAGGAGCACCGCATCAGCGGTAAGCACGCCTCCTCGGAGATCCTACGGTTCATTCAGTCCGTGACAGGGCCCCTGCCATTCCGCTTCGACTTTGAGGGGCGTTCCTACAACGCCGTGGAGTTCTATGAAAGCCCCCAGTACAGGCGCAACAGCAGCAAGGGGGAATTCGTGGGCCGAATGCATTTGCAAAGGGCTGATTTCAGCGCCAACAGCCGGAGCGATTCCGCAAGACGCATGAAGATGGCCATCAAAAAGCAAATCGATGAAACTGGCGAGCCCGTTGAGTTGGCGATCATCATGCAGCGTCTTTTCCTGGATGAAGAGAAGGGCATTCTTTCCATTCCCTATTTTCTCGACGTGCCGGAACAGGTCAGCCAAATGCGGTATTTCGCCACTCAGGGCGATTTTTCCAACGAGAGCTCCCATGCGATGCTCGTCACGGATTACACCCTGGATAGCCAAGGGAATGTAGATCGACTCCTCGCTTTGAATAGCTGGGGGGAGAAATGGGGCCAGAACGGCACGGTGGAGATCCTTCCCACTTATTTCGAGGAATACGCTCAGAGTATTCGTGTTTTGAAGGGTATGGCCGAGGAGTTCATGCCGAAGCGGGCGCCTTAGGCTGCAAAGGATAGGCAGCTCAAACGCACAGTCGGCCGCTGCGAGCCCGGCTTCGGGGTGGGCCACTTCGTGGCGCCCAGATAGACCAGTCAGCGCCCTAAACTCAAACCTAACTCCTGTAGCCCCTCGCGCCAATACAGGGCCCTTACAGCCCCGATCTGTTTGGGCCGCGGATCCTGGGAGAGAAGAAATGCCTCGGCTCCCTTCATACTCTGCGCAAAAGCATTGAGAGTACGGGCATCCCGCTCATCTACAACAGTTTTTGATTTGATCTCGATGATTGCAGGGCCCGTACCGGGCCGCTCCAGGATGAGATCAATCTCAGCATCGTCCTTCGTGCGCAGGTAGGAGAGACGGAAATCCCGTTTTAAGTACATATTCCTGCGATGCACCTCGAGAATAAGGAAACTCTCAAAGGCGTCACCATAGGCGGATGTCCTGGGTAAGAGCGGCACACTTTGCTCCATGGCCAAGGCACGCCGTACCCCTCCATCGAAAAAGTAAAACTTGGGTCTCTTGGCTTGTCGTTTTCTCACCGAGGGGTGATAGGGTTCGAGTAGAAACCCCATAAGCGTATCTTCAAGTATTTCAAAGTAGCCAGCTACCGTCGTCCAATCAGCGCCCACATCTTTAGCGATGTTGGACAAGTTCAGAATTTTACCATTGCATTGCGCAGCCACCTGCAGAAAACGGCGGAAGGGATCCAGTTTTCGCACCCACTGCTCAGCCTTGATCTCAGTTTCTAGGTAAGTGAGACAGTAGCTGCGCAGGAATTGGGCCTTGTCTTTAGCATCAGGCAATTGCAGAAGTCGCGGCAACGTGCCCCACTGCAAAGCATGGTCGAGATCAAACCCATCTCCGAGCTCATCTGAGGTCAAGGGAAAGAGGTGTTCCACAAAGGCGCGCCCTGCCAGCAAGTTCACGCCCTTTTGCTTCAGCCGGCGAGCGCTAGATCCCGTAAGAGCAAATCTTACGCCCTGCTCCTCAATGAGCAAATGTACTAAGTTCAAGAGCTTCGGGCATTTCTGGATTTCGTCGACCACAACCCATGGCGGCCCCGGGCCGCCCTGCTTAGCACTGATGATTTCCTGCTGAAACTGCTTGGGATCAAGGCTGAAGCGCTGCTCCAAATCGGGATCAAGAAGATCGAACCAAAGGGGGGCCCGTCCCTCAAACCAGGTCTTTAAAAAGGTGGATTTACCTACACCACGGGCACCAAACAGAAAAAAACTGCTGGAATTTGAGGGGGTTAGAAATCTATTGACCATACCCTGATATTGTACGCCATTTTCAGGCCATGGTCAATAAACCACTTTACCCATCAGACCTGGAAATCACCTCCCCGGCGCTTCCCTTTTTGGTGCGCCGCATGGTCTAAAGCGCTCATCATGGGAAATGCAGTACATCCCACCGACCCCAGCCTCCTGGCAGATCCAGCGCGGCCCTTCGTCCATCGGGACCTCAGCTGGCTCTCCTTCAATGAACGGGTGCTCTCGGAGGCCCAGTCCGCGGACACACCGCTTTTGGAACGGGTGAAGTTTCTCGCCATTTCCAGTTCCAACCTGGATGAATTCTTCATGATCCGCTTCTCATCCACGGGCCGCAACGCCGAGCGCCACGCTGGCAAGGACGAGAAGGCCCACCGGCGCTACCTCAAGCTCGAAGAGACGTTGATCAAGGCCGTGGGGGCCTTTGCCACGCATCAGGCGGAAACCTTCGAGCGGCTGCGCCAGCAATTGGCCCTGGAGCGGATTCACCTCTGCCATGCGCCCCAACCGGGCACGGCGATTTATGACATCGCCCGGGGTCTCTTCGAGCGGGATGTGCTGCCACGCCTCCCGGCGCCGGAGCCCTTCTCAGCCCCACAAGCCTTGGCTTTGGAAAACCTGGACCTGGCGGCCCTCATCGGAGCGGAACATTGGTTCCGGGTACCAAAAGGCCTGCCCACGGTTTTGAGCCATCACGATGAAGATGGGGCCACCTCCTACTATTTCCTCCTTGATGACCTCATCGCAACCTTCCTGCCCGGCGCCTTGGGCATTGAGCACCGCCCGCTTCTTGTTCGACTCACCCGCGATGGCGACTTCACCGTGGAGTTTTCCGACAGTGACCCCGAGAGCATCCCGGATCAGATCCGCACGGGGCTGAAGCGCCGGGAGGGCGGCAAGCCCGTGCGCCTCCAAGTGCTCAACGGCGATCCACTCCAAGAACATAACTACGGCGCCACCATTGATGCCCTCGGCAAAGCGCTGAAGCTGCCGCCGTGCCAGGTGTTCCGCACCCATGGCTCGCTCCTTTTCCATGCGCTATGGGGCGTGGTCCATGACGCGGCCACGAAAATTTCCCCCGAGAGGGGCGAAAAACTCGTGCACCCCGCGCACAAAGGCTTTGTGCCCTCTTTCCTGCGGGAAAAGTCCCCGAAGATTTTTGAGCAGCTGAAAGAGCACGACATCCTCTTCCACCATCCCTATGATTCCTTTGACGGGTTCGTGTCCTTCATCCAAACCGCCTGCGAAGACCCCCAGGTCACCATGATCGAGCAGACCGTGTACCGCATGGACACCATCTCGCCTCTGATGGAAGCCCTGAAGAAAGCGGCGGCAACAAAGAAAGTGCGGGTGGCCATCGAGCTCCGGGCCCGCTTCGATGAATTCAATAACCTCCTCCTCACCGAAGAGCTCAAACGCGCCGGCGTGGAGGTGGTGTTCGGTTTCGGCAAATTGAAGTTGCACGCCAAGGTGGCCGTCATCACCCGCCAAGAAGGGGACACGGCGCGACACTACACCCACCTCTCCACGGGCAACTACAAAGCGGCCACGGCGAAGCAGTATACGGACATGGCCGTGCTCACCAGCCACGAGGGCCTAGGCAAAGACGCCCGCACCTTCTTCGACGCCGTTTCCCAGGGCAAGGTGCCCCCGGTGTTCAGTTACCTCGTGCATGCGCCGGCGCGGATGCATCGTCGTCTACTGGCGCACATCAAGGCTGAGACGGCGGCGGCCCGCAAAGGCAAGAGCGCCCGCATTTTCGCCAAAGTGAATGCCCTGGTGGACGAGGCCGTGGTGAATCACCTCTATGAAGCCTCCCAAGCGGGGGTGAAAGTCGAGCTCGTGGTCCGCGGCGCCTGCTCCCTGGTGCCTGGCATCCCCGGCGTCAGCGAAAACATCCGGGTGATGAGCATCATCGACCGCTTCCTGGAGCACAGCCGACTGTACTACTTCGAGAACGCCGGGGCCATGTACCTCTCCAGCGCCGACTGGATGCCGCGGAATTTCTTCTCCCGGTTGGAGTTGGCCTTCCCCGTGTTGGAAGGACGCATCTATAAGTACATCCGTGACGTCGTAATCCCGATGTACCTCAGCGCCAACCACAAGGCGTGGGAGCTGGACAAAAATGGCCATTGGAGCGTCATCCACCCTCAAGAGGGGGAGGCGCTGCGCAGACCTCAATTCCAGTTCGAGGAACTGGCCATGAAGGAATATGCGGGCACCGCGCTCTCCTACGGCGGAGCCGCCACAGCCGCCCCTATGATGGATTTCATCAACCTGGATGAAACGCTGTTCGAAACCCTGGGCTCCACCGACAGCGGCGAAAACTAAACAGCAGGAAGCTTGCAAGTCCGCGATCGATCCGTGAACATGGAAGGGCCATGCGCGTCGCCATCATTGATCTTGGCACCAACTCGGTGCGCTTCGACATCCACCAGATCGGGCCGGGCCGGGAGCGGAAACAGCTCCACCGGGAGAAGCTGCAGATCCGCTTGGGCCAAGGGGTGTTCCTCACGGGTAAACTTGATCCCGGTGCCATCCGCCGCACGCTGCACGCCTTCGAGAGTTTCCGCACCACCGCCACCGCCCTGCGCGTGGAAAAAATCGTAGCCTTCGGCACCAGCGCCCTGCGGGAGGCCGCGGACAGCGATGGATTTTTACGCCGCATCAAGAGCCGCGCGCGCATCAATGTGCGCATCATCACCGGCGAAGAAGAGGCCCGTTACATCGCCGAAGGCATCTTGGCCAACGAGCAGGCCCTGAAGGGCAGCTTCGCCCTGGTGGACATCGGCGGCGGCAGCACGGAAGTGAGCATTTGCCAGGGTAAAAAAGTGCTCCATGCCGCGAGCTTCGCCCTGGGTACGGCGCGTTTGCAGGAAGTGTTCTTGAAGACCACTCCCCCCAAGGTCCCCGCCAAGGGCGAGCGCCGCCCGGTGGATGCGCTCCGCAGCCACATCAAGGGCCTCGTGCTCGCGAAATTCCTGGCGGAAGACTGGCCGCGGGTGGACCACATCGTGGGCAGCAGCGGCACCATCAAAGCGCTGGCGCGCATCTTGAAGCGCAAAGACAAAAAGACCTTCACGCGCTCGGATTTGAAAGACCTCGTGGTGGAGATGGAAGAAATGGACTTGGACGAGTTGCTCGCCATCCCCGGCATGGAGGGGCGCCGGGCGGATATGATTCTCGCGGGGGCGGTGTTGCTGGAGGAAGTCGCTGCCGCCGTGGGGGCCACGAAAATTCAAGCCACGGACTACTCGTTGCGGGATGGCATCCTGGATGAGGAGCTCAAGCTGCTGCGGCAAAAGCAAGGCACGCGGCTCGCGTTCCACATCCCCGAGCTGGAGGAAAAAGCGCTGAAGCTGGGGTGCAGCCCAACCCATGTGCGTCATGTCCGCAAGATCGCCGAGAAACTCTTCGACAGCCTGCGCCCGGTGCATGGACTGAAGCCCCTCTGGAAGCCGTACCTGCAAGCAGCGGCGGTGCTCCACGACGTGGGCGAGGCGGTGTCCCCCACCCATCACGCGGAGCATTCCTATTACATCGTGAAAAACGCCCAGTTCTCTTCCATGACTGAAGAAGAGGCGGAGTTCGTGGCCCAGCTTTGCCTGCACCATGCCGATGCCAAGCTCAACGGCGATATCCCCTTCGCGGATGACCCCCCGAGGCAGCTGGCTTATCTGAAGTGTCTGGCGTTGCTGCGTCTCGCGGACGCCCTGGACCGTGGCCATAAAAGCACGGTGGACGTGGCCTCCGTGCGGGC